>NZ_CP146100.1:950357-1278214 GCF_037023755.1 Saccharopolyspora sp. SCSIO 74807
TGCCAAGCTGCTCGACGCCCGCGCACCCGAGGAGTTCGCCGAGGCGCACCTCGAGGGATCCGTCAACGTCGGCATCGACGGGCGGTTCGCCGAGACCGCGGGGATGTTCTTCGACCTCGGCGACCGGGTCGTCATCGTCGCGGAGCCCGGCCGGGAGGCCGAGGTCGCGATGCGGCTGGCGCGCATCGGCATCGACGACGTCGCCGGTCACCTCGCCGCGCCGGCCGAAGTGTTCGCCGAGCCCGATCAACCGGTGTGCACCGCCGAACGCGTCGATGTCGCCGACCTCGAGCGGGCGCGCCGGGACGGGAGCGCGACGGTCCTCGACGTGCGCAACCCCACCGAGGTGGACACCGGTGCCATCCCCGGCTCGCTGCGCATCCCGCTGGCCGACCTCGAGCGGCGGCTCGCCGACATCCCCGCCGACCGGCCCGTGATCGTGCACTGTGCCGGGGGATGGCGTTCGAGCGTGGGTGCCAGCGTCCTGCGCCGCGCCGGGCGGACCGGGGTCGCCGACCTCGAAGGCGGCTTCAGCAGCTGGGAGCAGGCGGTCGGCCAACCGGCGTGACCCCATGCCGGGCACGGTCCGGAGCGCGATAGCCCTTCCGGTATACCCCGGGGGGTTTGTTAGGTTGGTATGGACGAAGGGAGATGGTCGTTGTGGAGATGAAGCCGGAAATGGTGGGCGACGCCCTGGACCGGTTGCGCCGGGCCCGTGGCCAGCTGAGCGGTGTGATCGAGGCCATGGAGGAGGGGCGCGACTGCGCCGAGGTGTTGACCCAGCTGGCTGCTGTTTCCCGTGCTCTGGACCGCGCCGGGTTCAAGGTCGTGGCCAGCGGGATGCGTTACTGCCAGCAGGCCCGGGAGGACGGCGACGAGCCGCCGATGACCGAGCAGGAGCTGGAGCGGCTGTTCCTCGCGCTCGCCTGAGCATGGTGCGCCCCTGTCACCCGGGGCCGTGTTCGATCGTTGATACCCCAGTGGGTACTAGGAGGATTCGTGTCTGAACAGACGCCGGAAGTCGGTGTGGTCGTCTTCGCAGGACTGTGGCGGCAGGGCACTCGGCTGATCGATGTGCGCGAGGCGGAGGAGTACGCGTCGGGCCATGTGCCGGGTGCGGTGAACGTGCCGCTGGCGGACGTGGTGGCCTCGCCCGAGCGGTTCGCGGGGCAGGAGTGCTACGTCATCTGCCGCTCCGGAGGCCGCAGCCGGAGGGCGGCGGAGGCGATGAACGCGGCAGGTGCCCGCGCGGTGTCCGTGTCCGGCGGGACGTCGGGGTGGATCGAAGCCGGTAACGAGGTGGAGCAGGGGGTGCAGCGATGACGGCGACCGGTGCGGTCGAGCACGAGGACCGCTTGGCCGGTGGTCTGGTGGTCGAGGTGATCGAGACCTCTTCGCTGGGGGATCGCAGCTACTTGGCCAGCGATGGCGAAGTGGCCGTGGTGGTCGATCCGCAGCGGGACGTGGATCGGGTGATCGCGGCCGCCGGGCGGCTGGACGTGCGGATCGCGCTGGTGCTCGACACGCACGTGCACAACGACTACGTCTCCGGCGGGCTGGAGCTGGCCCGGTTGACCGGCGCCGAGTACGGATTGGCGGCCGCGGACGAGGTGCCGTTCGATCGGCGACCGCTCTCGGACGGCGACGCGGTCGAGCTCTCGCCGAACATGCAGGTGCGGGCGGTGGCCACCCCGGGGCACACCTACCACCACCTGTCCTACGCGCTGGAAGGCCAGGACGGCCCGGTGGGCGTGTTCACCGGTGGGTCGCTGCTGTTCGGGACCACCGGGCGCACCGACTTGCTGGGCGAGCAGCACAGCGAGGATCTGGCGCGCCACCAGCACGCCTCGGCGCAGAAGCTCGCGGCGATCTTGCCGGACGGGGCGCAGATCTGGCCGACCCACGGGTTCGGGAGCTTCTGCTCGGCCACGCAGGCTTCGGGAGATTCGGCAACGCTCGGCGAGCAGAAGCGGCTCAACCCCGCGTTGACGCTGGCCGAACGCGACTTCGTCGAGCAGACCCTGGCGGGCCTGGATGCGTACCCGGCGTACTACGCGCACATGGGTGTGCAGAACACGACCGGGCCTGAACCGCTCGACCTGCGCGAGCCGGTGCGTGCGGAGCCGGAGGAGCTGCGCCGCCGCCTGCAGCACGGCGAGTGGGTGGTGGACCTGCGTTCCCGGAAGGCCTACGTGATCTCGCACCTGGCAGGCACGGTCAGCCTCGGCTTGGACGGTCCGATGGTGACCTGGCTCGGCTGGATGATCGACTGGGGCGCCCCGATCACGCTGCTGGGCGAGTCCCGCGAGCAGGTCGGCGAGGCCCAGCGCGAGCTGGCGCGGATCGGCATCGACAAGTTCGCCGCTGCGGCCGTGGGCACCCCGCAGCACCTGGCCGTCGA
This sequence comes from Saccharopolyspora sp. SCSIO 74807, assembly GCF_037023755.1. Lineage (NCBI taxonomy): Bacteria > Bacillati > Actinomycetota > Actinomycetes > Pseudonocardiales > Pseudonocardiaceae > Saccharopolyspora > Saccharopolyspora sp. SCSIO 74807. The sequence goes on from NZ_CP146100.1 coordinate 952,759, forward strand.
CCCGGATCAGCTGCGCAGCACCCCGACCGCGACCTTCGCGGATCTGGCCGCGGCGCTGGACGGCGACGCCGGCCTGCTGCCCGCACCCGCAGTGGTGCTGGACGTGCGCACCAACAACGAGTTCAGCGCTGCGCACGTCACCGGCGCGGTGCACATCCCGCTCTACGAGCTTAAAGACCGGCTCGACGAGGTCCCGGCCGGGGCCGTGTGGGTGCACTGCGGCAGCGGCTACCGCGCGACCGCGGCGGCCTCGCTGCTGGAAGGCGCCGACCGCCCGGTCGTGCTCATCGACGACCACTTCGGCGCCGCCGCCGGGGCCGGCGTGCCGATGACCGACGGAATCTGACACCACATCCGGAAACGATCGCGGAGGAACGCGAAAAATGCCGAAGACCCTGCCCAAACTCGTCGACACCGCCGAGGTCCGCGAGGTCCGCGAAACCGACCCGCAGATCCGGCTGATCGACGTGCGCACACCCGGCGAGTTCGTCTCGTCGCACATCCCGGGCTCCTACAACGTCCCGCTGGACCTGCTGCGCGAACACCGCGACGAGCTCACCGCGCAGCACGGCGACCCGGTGGTGCTGGTGTGCGCCTCGGGTGGTCGCGCCGAACAAGCCCGCTCCCTGCTCGAGACGGCCGGATTGGAGCGGCTCAGCGTGCTCCGCGGCGGTATCACCGGCTGGGGCCGGGAAGGCGGCGAGCTCAACCGGGGCCGGGGCACCTGGGCCATGGAACGGCAGGTGCGGCTGGCCGCGGGCCTGCTGGTGCTCACCGGCGTGGTCGCCAGCATCGCCTACGAACCGCTCAAGTGGATCGCCGGGTTCGTCGGCGCGGGCCTGACCTTCGCCGCGGTGACCGACACCTGCGCCATGTCCCGGGTGCTGGGGCTGCTGCCGCACAACCGCACCCCGAGCACGGGTCGGCGCTCCCTGCTCGAAGCGCTTACCGGCGAAGAGGCGGCGACTGGGAAGTGACCCGCGGGCAGTGCGCTGTGGCGGCGACGGGTGGCGACTTCGCCACCGGGTTAGGTGGTTCCGTTGTACTTGGCAGTGGTGTTCGGCGCGGTGATCGGGCTGGCACTGGGATTGCTCGGCGCCGGTGGCTCGATCCTCGCCGTGCCCGCCCTGGTCTACGGCGTCGGAGAGCCCTTGCAGACGGCGATCCCCGCCTCGCTGGCCGTCGTCGCGCTGTCTTCGCTGGGAGGCTTGGTCCCCCGCGAGCGGCGCACCGCGGTGCGGTGGCCTGTCGCGCTCGTGTTCGGCGCGGCAGGTACCCCCGCCACCTTCGGCGGTGCGGCGCTCGGCAATCTCTTTCCGCAGCGCTGGCTGCTGATCGCCTTCGCCGCGCTCATGGGTGTCGTCGCGGTGCGGATGCTGCGTGGCGGGGAGAACCACGCAGACGCTTGCCGCACCCGGGAAGGCCGGATCGACTGGCGCACCTGCCTTCCCAAGTCCGTGCTCGCAGGCGCTGCCGTCGGCGTGCTCACCGGCTTGTTCGGCGTAGGCGGCGGCTTCGTCATCGTCCCGGCCCTGACCCTGCTGCTCGGCCTGGGAGCGCAGCAGGCGGTCGCGACATCCCTGGTGGTCGTACTGATCAACTCGGTGGCCGGGCTGGTCGCCCACGCCGACGCGGCCGCGGGCATCGACTACCCGGTGCTGCTGGTGTTCGCCGGTACGTCCCTGGTGGTCTCCGTGCTGGCCGCCCGGATGTCGACGAGGCTGAACTCGTCGACCGTGCGGCGCTGGTTCGCCTACGTCGTGTTCGCCGTGGCGGTACTCGTCGCCGCAGCCGCTGTCATCGATCCCTCCGCGCTGGGTTGACGCTGCCGGGTTGACGCCGCGGCGAGTCGTCGAACCGGCAATTCTCCGAAACGAAGAGGTGGAACATGTGCCGTCGCGTGGAATGCCGCACGTGCGGGAAGCCGACCTACGCGGGATGTGGCCGACACGTGGAACAGGTGCTCGCCGGTGCTCGGCGCGACGGCGGTGGCGGGTTCCTGCGAAAGCTGTTCGGCCGCGACTGACGCGCACGCCGACTCCGCCGCCGGGTTTCCCGGCATCCCGATGCTGAGTCAGCCGCTGATCGCGGCCCGCGCTCCAGACCGGCCGTCCGGTCGCCGACCGGTCCTGCCGGTTGCTCCACACCGAAAGCGAAATGCTATGACAACCGACTTAGGACGACTCCAGCGAGAGCACTGGCAGTCCGTGTACGAAGCGAATCCGCACATGTACGGCGACGACGCCTCCGCTCCTGCGCGCCACGCGGCCGAGCGGTTCGCCGCCGACGGCACCAACGCGGTCCTGGAGCTGGGTTCCGGACACGGCAGGGACGCCCTACACTTCGCCCGCCGCGGATTCCTGGTGCACGCCACCGACTTCAGCGCCACCGCCCTGGACCAGCTGCGCACCAGGGCCCGGCAGGAGGGCACGGCCGACCGGATCAGCACGCTCGTGCACGACGTGCGCACACCGCTTCCGCTGCCGGACGGGAGCGCGGATGCCGCCTTCGCGCACATGCTGTTGTGCATGGCCCTGTTCACGGAGCAGATTCACGACGTCGTCACCGAAATCCGCCGCGTGCTGCGGCCCGGCGGGCGTCTCGTCTACACCGCGCGCCACACCGGCGACTCGCACTACGGCACCGGCATCGACCACGGCGACGACATCCACGAGCACGGCGGTTTCGCCGTGCACTACTTCGACCGCGCACTGGTCGATTCGCTGGCTCGGGGGTGGAACCTCGCGGAGGTGCACGCGTTCGAAGAGGGCGGCCTGCCGCGGAAGCTGTGGCGCGTCGAGCAAGTCAAGCCGTGAGCCCGGCATCCGGGCCCCGAGATGTCCACATCGGACATTCCGGCTGGCGCGGTGCCGTCCGCCCGGCCCTGCTCGATCGGTCGCGCCTCCGTTGGGTGCACCTCGCCCCGCCCGAAGTGCCAGCGGTAGTCCCGCGGAGCCGTGACGTTGAGCGTCCGCGGTCCTACCGCTGGCCCTCGGGCGACCAGGCCGGGCGGGGCGGTCGTCGGGCGAAGCGCTGCCGCCGCGAGATCATCGACGCGATCCTGTACGTCGTCGACAACGGCATCAAATGGCGTGCCCTGCCGGCAGATTTCCCACCGTGGTCCACTGTGTACAACCACTTCGCCGACTGGGAGCGGCAGGACGCGACCCAGTGGGCTGTGTCAACGATCTTGGACAGTTCCTCTGGTTTTTCCTGGTTAAGCCGCTGGTGCGGTGGTGTGGTGGTCGTGCAGGGCCTCGGCGGGCGTGCGGTAGCCGAGGCTGCTGTGTAGCCGTTGGCGGTTGTAGAAGACCTCGATGTAGTCGGCCACGGCGAATCTCGCCCGGGCGCGGGTGGCGTGCCGGTGCAGGTGGTAGCACTCGTTTTTCAGGCTTGCGAAGAACGATTCGGCGGCGGCGTTGTCACAGCAGACACCGGTGCCGCCGAGGCTGGTGGTCACGCGGATTTCCTTGCAGTAGCGGGAAAACTCTTTCGAGGTGTACTGGGCTCCGCGGTCGGCTGCCGAAACCGGGCTGCGTGAACAGCTCGAGCGCTACGCCACCGAGCACGATCTACCCCAGATCACCTGGTCGATGCCACACCAGGACGGCCACGGGGCGGCGCTGCGCGGGCAGCTCGCGCGCAGCGACCACCCAGATGATCGGGCCCGGATCGTCGCGGGCCGCGAGTGGGCCGAACACCTCGGCCTCGAAGCCGCCCCAGTCCCGGGCGCGCACAAGCAATCCTGGGCCGGCCTCGTCGGCGGCGTGCTGGTCGAGATCTGGGCAATCACCGAGATGGAGACGTGGGACGCCGCCGACTGAAACGGGCGAAGCACCGACCCTGCGGCCGTCGCCGCTCACTCCTCACCCCATGAACCGCACCAAACCGACCGCGCCGGGCGCAGCGGGGTCGACTCCTAGCAAGCTCGCCCTGCGCAAGCGACAGGCGATACGTCACCGTGATCGTCGACGCGGGGCGCCGACCGCGTCGACGCCCTGGTGACCGCACTGTGGCCACACTCGATACCTGGTTACGCCAACATCCCTGCGTGCAGGTCGGTTCGGAGCAAGGAGGGACGGCAGCATGCTGGTGGTAACCGACCCGTCGGGCAACGTCGGCGCCGAGGTGGTCGAGCAGCTGGCCGCACGAACGATGGGACCGTGGGGGAGTGCCAAGCCGATCGGCGCGCCTCCGTGGATACTCCGCCACCCCGCGTCCGCCCGGGGAGAACCTCGTTGGCGAGTCCGGATCACCGGCGGATCGCAGCAGGTGGCCGTCGTGCCCGTCACATTCGCTCTGGTGGTCCACATCGAGACCGAGCGCGGGCACGCCCGCGTTGCACCACTCGGTAGCCGCCAGGCGTTCGGCCCCGGCGAGCACCCGACGCTCCCGTCGCCAATCACCAGCATCGACAAAGGTCTGGCACGGCATGACCGTTGATGCGCACCGAAGTCACGGTCGCCCGGGTCTCCGACCTCTGAGCCTGCCGCCACTCCATAATCATCCCGCACGGCGAGCCCTCCCGGCCCCCCATGGCGGTACTGTCGATGAGATCATCGCAAACGCGCATTATCGACGGGAAGGGACGCCGATGGCCGAACGGAAGCCACCCGAAGTTCTCGCCGGGGTGGACTTGGAGCGACCCAACCCCGGACGGATCTACGACTGGTTCCTCGGCGGCAACTCCAACTGGGCCATCGACCGCGTCTTCGGCGAACGCCTGCTGGGCATGTGGCCGCAGATCGCAGGCGTGGCCCGGCAGAACCGCGCCTTCCTGCAACGCGTCGTCGCAGACGCGCTGGACGCGGGCATCCGCCAATTCCTCGATCTCGGCTCGGGCATCCCGACCGTGGGCAACGTGCACGAGATCGTCCAACGGCACACCAACGACCCGGCCAGCGTCGTCTACGTCGACTGCGAACCGGTCGCCACCGCCCACTCGCGCGTGAAACTGGAGCACACCGACTGGGCAGGGGTCGTCCAAGCCGACCTCATGCACTCCCACGAGGTCCTCACCCACGCCACGACCAAGCACCTCCTCGACCGCAACGAACCGGTGTGCCTGCTCGCCGTCGCCGCCCTCCAGTTCGTCGGTCCCGACCGCGGCATCCCCGAGATGTTGCGCCGCTACGGCACGAAACTCGCCACCGGCTCCCGAATAGCGGTCTCGCACTTCGCCTCCGACGTGCCCGACCCGGAGGCACGCGCCGCCATGGAACGGTTCCGCACCGAATGCGACGTCACCCCCCACCCGCTGTATCTCCGCGACCGCGACACCATCACGAGCTGGCTGGAGAGGCTCGGGCAAGAGTGGACACTGCTGGTACCGGGAGTGACGCAGCTGCCCGACTGGCGCCCCAACCAGATCGCCCCGGAGGACAAGGCCGAAGCGGAGAAGATGCGGCCCTTCGCATGGTGCGGCGTCGCCGAGAAACACTAACGAGCAGCCAGCGGTGTGCACGGCTCCCACCGACCACGATCCATCAGGCACGCGCTAGGCATGGACCCGAGGCGATGGTCGATGGGCGGCGCGCAGTCGCTGCTGCTCGAACGCGGACGTTAGGGCGGCGGTGTTCAACGATTCCTCGGCGGCGTGGCGTCGGCGCATGAATTCTGGGCTGCCGAGCGTGACGTCCCACCGGCCGGGAGACTGCGGCTACAGGTTGAAGGCAACGGAGCGCAAGATCAGCACGGCGACGAACACGGCCGTGAAGGCCAGATCGATCGAGATCTCGCCGACTCGCACCGGTCGCAGCACCCGCCGCACCGGCGCGATCACCGGCTCGGTCCCGGTGTGGGTCAGTGCGCGAACCCGTCTCACCCAGTGCGGCCCCTGGGCCCGTACTCGCGTCCAATCCAGCACCAGCCGGGCGATGAGCAGCAACAGGAACGCCGTCAAGACATACCCGAGCACAGTCCCGATGAAGCTCATGACGAAATCCTCCGTGATGTCCGAACCGGCTTCTTACCGGCTCAACGAACCACCCTGGCGACACGTGCCCCACACACGGCATGCTCGCCCGAGTGACAGTCCACACGACGCGCCAACGCCCACGATCTCGACCGCCCTCGTCGCGCGAACCCTTCACCATCTCGCCAGACAGCTGCTGAGCCATGGCTGCACACCCACCTGCCTGCTGTTGATGCCAGATAACGCTCTCAGCGAGAGCTGGGTGGGCCATGCCTCGCCACCGAGAAATGCGGCGCTCGGTCTCAGGGTGGGTAGAAAACATCCTCATCACCCGCTTGCCCGGAGAATCAGCGAACTCTCTGGGCCAGCTTCGACCACCACATCCTGACGAGCTACGCCTACGGACCGAGCGCGTTTGTCAACTCCGGCTGACTCTTGACCCCTCTGTTCCGGGCGAGCCTTGACCCCCTTCTTTAGCTGTGGATCTTTTAGTCATTGGTCTTGGTGGCCGCGGGGACGCGGCCGAGGTCGCGGTCTTTGAGCCGGTAGCTGTCGCCCTTCATCGAGATCACTTCGGCGTGGTGGACGAGGCGGTCGATCATGGCGGCGGCGACGACGTCGTCGCCGAAGACCTCGCCCCAGCGCCCGAATGGCTTGTTCGAGGTGACGATCATGCTGGCTCGCTCGTAGCGGGAGGACACGAGTTGGAAGAACAGGTTGGCTGCTTCGGCCTCGAAGGGGACGTAGCCGACCTCGTCGACAATGATCAGCGGGATGCGACCCAGTTTGATCAGTTCGGCCTGCAGGTTCCCGGTGTGGTGGGCCTCGGCCAGGCGGGCGACCCATTCGGCGGCGGTGGCGAAGGCGACCCGGTGTCCGGCCTGGCAGGCGCGGATGCCAAGCCCGATCGACAGGTGCGTCTTGCCGGTGCCTGGTGGTCCGAGGAAGACGACGTTTTCCATGGCAGCAACGAAATCTAGTGTGCCCAGGTGCGTGATCGTCTCCCGCTTGAACGAGCGCTGATGCTCAAAATCGAATTCTTCCAGCGATTTGCGCGATGGGAAGCGGGCAGCGCGGATGCGGCCTTCGCCGCCGTGGGCTTCACGGGCGGCGACCTCGCGCTGCAGGCAAGCGGCCAGAAATTCCTCATAGGACCATTCCTCGGTCCGGGCTCGTTCGGCGTACGCCCGCGAAGGGCTGCACGTGTCGATGGCATCGGTGGCCCGCCGCGCCGGCGTCGGCATCGCCACCCTGTTCCGGCGGTTCCCGACCCAGCAGGACCTGATCGCGGCGGTCTTCGAGGACACGATGGACTCCTACGTCTCCGCCGTCACCACCGCGCTGGAGGAACCGGACCCGTGGGAGGGGTTCGCGTACTTCATCCGTACCGCGTGCGGGATGCAGGCGGCCGACCGCGGATTCGCCGAAGTGCTGACGATGACCTTCCCCGCGGCCGACGAACTGGAGGCCAAGCGTTCCACTGCGCTCAACGGTGTCACCGAGCTCATCGGACGAGCGCAGCGGGCGGGACAGCTGCGCGCGGAATTCCGCCCGGAGGACCTGGTGGTGCTGCTGATGGCCAATGCCGGTGTCGTGGCCGCCGCCGGCGACTCCGCCCCGGGGGCGTGGAAGCGCCTCGTCGGACACCTGCTCCGAGCCTTCGCCGCCCACGAGATCGACGCCCCGCCACCCGCACCCGAACCCGCGGAACTCGAACAGGCCATGCAACGGCTGACCAGCAACCCGCCATGACCGCCGAACCACGACATTGCCGAGGCCGTAGCGGCTGACGAAGTCTCCGCCCCGCCCACGCCGTCGGTTCCGGAAACGAAAACGAACTCATCGACCGGCAACGCAAGCCACACCGGGCGTCCGACCCGGAAACCTGCCACGAAAACCGGTGACCCGCGCGGTCACCAGTACCGGTTCCCGGAGAGCCGACGCACAGGAACCGGCGACCCCGCGCAGGTCCGTCCCTTTGATCTCGACGGCCCACCCGGGCCTGGTGGGCGGATTCCCGAGGACAGGCAGCATCGGCCCTCGGGCGAGCCACCGAGGCGGTTGCGGCCGCGCTGCCATGTTCCGAAGCATGCGTGGCCAGGCAGCACGGCCTGCCACAGACCGTGCTGACAGGACACGGCGCTCGTGTCAGCGGGGCCGGAGCGCGTCGGCGGTCACGAGCTGGGTCACGATCAGGCTGGCGGTACCGTTGCGGTTGGCGATCTCGAAGCTGGCCAAGGCCTACCAATCGCCGGTGTGATTTTGGTGCCAAGCGTGCAGCACACCGGGCACGGTCGCGGAGTTATCCAGCCCGCCGGCCCGGACGCGCAGTGGCACCCCGCTTCGGCTTCCGGCGCGTGCGGGCGGCAACACCTGCGGCAGGCAAACCCACACCGGCTGTGGCGTGGCGGGGCTGCGTCGTGTTCCGCTCCACTGGCCGGGCTCCTTCCTGCTGTCCACCTGCACCTGCCCTGGTGAAACGACGAGGCGGGCCGCGTCCCTGTGGGCGCGGGGGGCCGGCCCGCACGGTCCAACGCGACCTCTCCCGCCGCCTTGAACACGAAGACACTAGAACCGTTCGTCACGCGCTACTTGTGTCCTCAACCAGTGGTCGCGCTCACCGCTCGCGGGAGCAAGACGCTTCGCGGCTCAAGGCTCAGGCAGCTACTTTCTCGGCGCTGGCCAGGTCAAATTCCGCATTGCGGACGCCCTCGACAAACGCGGACCACTCGCCCGGCGTGTACGACAGGGTCTTGCCTGGGCTGGTGCGCGCGTGGAGGTCTGCTCGACCGTCGGTGCCGATCACGATGTTGATCACGGCGTTCGAGTTGGCTGGCACACGTCCAACAACTTCATCCAGAAACCGTGTCCAGTGACCAGCAGGGACGCTCAGAACCGGGCCTGCGCCGCGGTCCTTGCTGTCGCGGATGTGGACGAGATCGGTGCCGAAGCAAACCTCGACGCACTGGTTGCCGTTTGGGTTGCTGCGCGAGCTCTTGAACCACACCCCGATAGGGCTGTCACGGCGAGCCGTGCTGGCGTTGTTGGAGGTCATCTCCGCTGCTGTCCTTCGTTATGTTGCTGCGTGACTGGCGATCAGAGGCTGGCAGCAAGATCAAGCAGGACACGGCGGGTCTGCTCGGGGCCAGATGCCGCTGCCTTCTGCTGGTCCCACAGAGCCAGGTACTGCGCCGTTCGCTTGCTGTCATCCACGTAGGTACCACCATCGTGTTGCTCCAGGTAAACGATACTTACTGGAGTCTTGGTGTCGTACTCGAAGACCGAGTAGTCGTGGCCTTGCCCCATGTAGTACCCGGCAGTGAACGGAACGAGCTGAAGCTCGATGTTCGGGCGATCCAGGACCTCGGTAAGCCACATGACCTGCCCCTTCATGATCTCCGAGCTGCCGATGCTCCACCGACGCAGTGCAGCTTCGTCGATGATGAACCAGAACTTCTGATCGGCGTCGTCGAGCACGCGTTGGCGTGCCAGCCGATCCGAGGTGTCTTGGTCGATCTGCTCTTGGCTCGGCGAGGGGCGCCAGGCGCGGAACAAGGTGCGCATGTACTGCTCGGTCTGCAGCAAGCCCGGTACGACCATGGCCTGATAGGAAAAGAAGCGTTGGCAGCTGGCCTCCATGTCAACCAATAGCCGCATGTGCTGGCGAAACCTCGTACTGAACGCGCCTCGCTTCGTCCGACGGTTGCCTTCGGCTTGCAGGTCCCGGGCGTACGCCTTGTCTGTCTCGGTGGCTCCGTAGCGCTCCAAAAGTGCATCCAGCTCCACAGGCCGGATGCCGCTACCGGATTCGATGTGCGCGATCTTCTGTTGGGTGCAGCGCAGGACCTCCGCCGCCTCATCCTGCTTCAACCCGGCCTCGATGCGTTGCCGGGCGAGTTCATTGCCCAACACGATCTTCATCACCGCCGGTGGAAGCTGCTGCTGAGCCACGCCTACCTCCGTTTCGCGATCAGCCTGATCACGCATAGTACAGACTAATTCACCCATTTGTACGTGTACTCAACTTGAGTACACGAGTTACGGTTTCTCCCAAGCCAGACACAGGACCGCTACGTCTGCGAGATCGAGATTATGAGTACACAAGTTACGAGCCTACTTGGTCCGGCTCCGGGCGATGATGGCGGATCCCGGAGGCTCTCCTACCCAGCACGAAGGTCACTCCGGTTCCCGAGCCACCAGTCCCAGCACGCTCTGCCACGCGCCCCAGCAGGGCTGAGGCGCCGAGCTGCCGGCGGCGGGCGGCATCGGATCGAGTCCCCTTCCCGCGAGCGACGACTCCGCACGCTGTCCGCTCATCTCCTCTGGAGCGACTACGGCGCCACAATCGCGCTGCCCGATCCATCACCTGCACGCCAGCCCGCCGGACGGATCGGACAGGCCCCGTCCACGACCGCCCCTCCCTTAAGACCAGCCCGTCCGGCCCCCGAACCGGATCGGGCACATGAGGGCAGGCGACGCTGCGTCGAGTCACCCGCAGCCGCCGACTCCGCGCGCCGCCTGTTTCCTCGCCGAGAGGTGGTCCGATGACCGCGCCGAACGAGCGGCTGTTCTTCACCTGGTTTCTCAGCGGTACCGACAATCAGGACCACGCCGTCGTCGACGAGGAGTTCACGCGGGCGCTCCACGCCGGTTCCGGCCTGTGCGAAGCCCTGTGCGGGCACCGCGTTGTACCGCGGTCGCTCACTGTGCCGCCGGGTCCGCACTGCACCCGATGCCTGCTGTTCGTGAGAGCCCGCGCCACCCTGTCCGACCCCGATCTCCGGAGTGCGGACCGGCCGTGCCGTCATCGGGCGCCGACGTTGCTTCGTCGCTTGTTCCACCACTCTGTCCGATCCGTCGCCCGCACAGCATTCCCTCGACCGGATCGGGCAGAACCAGACCGTGGCGGCCCCGCCGCTGAAACCCCTCCTTCCGACGGGGCCGCCGCGCACCACCACCGCCGACCTCGGACTCCGCAACAGAGACCCACCACCGCCGCAGAGCGCCACATGAACGGAACGGAGTAACGACATGGCGATCTCGATCTCCCCCGCTGCCCGATCCGACGTCGTTGAGCCCGATCTCGCCGCCGAGGCACGCTTCTTCTCCGAGCACATGGGCTGGCCCATCACCATCGACGTCCAACACCAGCGACTGGTGATGCGGACCGGCGACGTCTGCGAGGCGCTCATCCTTCCTCGATCTTTGGCCGAGCCGGTAGCGCTGGAGCTGGCCTCCAGCTTGATGTCCGGTCCTGTGAGTAGGGATAACCGTGACCGCTGGTGGACGGTCATCACTGAGCCCCGGCATCGGGCGAATGTCCAACTTCCCCACGAGTTGCACGCCGAGCGAATGCACGCCGTTCCGCCCGGCGGGGAACTCATCATTCCCCCGAGGACGGCCACCATGTCGTGGTGGCAGCAGCCCCAGCCCACCACGTCGTTGCCGCCGTGGTCGGCAGTCGTGGCCACTGCCCGCCGGGTTCTCAATCGGACGTAGGTGCGCGGCGTCGCGCCGCCTGCCCCCGGCAACGTTCCCCACCGAATGATTGGAGTTGATCGGCCGTGTCGACGGCTGTAGATCCCGAGCCCGGGTGCCGCCCCGATCCCGATCACGCCGGTTCCACCTCGCCTTTGGGACACACGTGCTCCACGTGGGCCAGTGTCCCGAATACCGGTGGTTGGTCCGAGTGCCACTGCGGCCACGTCTGGCCGCCGACCAACCGCGACCGGGGAGGTAGTCGATCGTGAGAACGCCCAGCCGAATCGCGAGGAAGACCCCGATCGTCACCGTGACCGACCAGCCTGCGCCCGGTCCCGACGCGGGTGCTCGGTCCAGAGCAGTACGGGCCAGAGGTCCCGTTGGCTATTGCCGGGCCGTACGGCGCGCTGCTCACCGCCGTGCACAGGACCTGGTGCGACGGTGCTGGCGCAATTGGTGGTGCCGAACGACAACGGCACGGACCGAGGCCCGGACATCGTCGTCGCATGGGCGGAGACCGGAGTCCCGTCATGACAACCGTGGTGACGCTGCTGATCTTGGCCATGATCGCGGTGATCGTCAGTGCGTTGACCATCTACCGCAGCTGACCGATCTCGTGGCCTTCGGCCCGGTCGCGATCGTGTGGGTCCGGTTGATTCGGGGGTCGCAGTGGCACCGTGCGGGAGCCGCCTGCGCACCGCGAGCGGGTGAGATGATGGAGTTTCGCGGTGCGATGCCGCCGCGGGCCGGTGGTTTCGTGGTGTGCCTGGAATGCGCATTCGTGACCGGAATCGGGGTCGAGGCCGCGGCCTACCCGGCCAGACACCGTGCCGAACCCGCCCACGAACCAGCCACCGCGACAACCATGCCATTCCACGTCGAAAACCCGCGCCAATCAAGCAGAGAGCGGCCGACCAGCCCGATACCGCGTCTGCCCGGCGACAGTATTACCGCTCGGCCTGCCCAAGTAATCACGCCACGGCCGGACTTCGGAAGACATGGGGAATGTGCATGAAAATTCCGCACACGTCGGCCCTACCCACAACGCGTGACGTGGTCGAGCAAGGCAAACGGATCCACGAGATCTTGGGGGAGCTGGTGTTCGCGTTGCCGGGGCGCCGCACGGTCCCCCAGGGCGAAGCTCGCATCGTCGCCTCGAGGTTGCGCTTGTATGCGAAGGTCCTGGAGCAGTACGCCCCGACTTGTCCGATCGACGCTGACGACGGACCCGCGGCGGCAGCCACTACCGCGGCGGCAGCGCGAACGTCGTTCGACCTCGACCAGCAGCGGTAGCCGTATCCGGCGAAGACGAATCGAGCACCGGACTACGTAACACGGTCACGCGCGGAGCCAATCTTCCCCGGACTCCGACCTCGGTTTTAGTGCGTGCCTGCGTCATTTCTCGGCCCCGAACGAGAACTGGCGTTTCCTGAGAAATGCGGGGGGCTCGATCACCTCACCACCCCGAAGCGGATCCCAGCGTGGGGGACCCGCGTGCGGTGATCGAGCTCCCTGGGCTGCATTTCGCTTACGTGCCAGCCAAAACCACCGCAGAAATATCCTCCGTGGACGGTTGGCTCGTCGCTGTCACGACGAGCCAACCGCACTGTCCCGCCCGATCGCTGAGTCCCGGTTCGCGCTCCAACACCAACCGGTTCTCAGTGCCGTGGTCCCGACGAGACCGAAAGGAGTCTATCCAGATGCCGAGCTGCACCACCTGCGGCAACCCCCTGGCACCCGCCGCCGAAACGCTGCCCCTCTCCGGTCTCGACGTTCCGCGCCACGTACAGGACGCCCCGATCACCATCTGCCCCTACTGCCACCAACCCTCGAACGAGGACAGCCGTGCTATCACCGTCCCTACGCATTCATGCCCTACTAGCCGCACTCAGTCCCACTCCGACTTTGTCGCGTGCTTGGGCGATTTCCGACCCATCGTGCGTGATCCGGAACGTGAACAATGACCATGATGACTGCGGCGTTTCCTGCTGCCCGGTGTTGTCATGAACCCCGGTATCGGAGTGGTGTCCCTGGATGTGGGCGGGCCGCTGGGACGCACTGACGGTGTCAGCCTGGGTGCAGCATTGAGTGCCGCGTCGCCAAAAGACGCGGCCACTGTTGCCCACGTCGTGCGGACCCGACTGCACACCGCCACCACGATCACCGATGACGTGGTTCAGCACGTCGCGGGCGAACTCGCCCTTGCACCCCGGCAGGTCGCGGACATCCTCAACACACCACGGCCATTCGTACTGGACCCGACCGCACGAGCACTGGTGGCCGGACTACGCGACGGCTGCCCCGATCTTCGCGTGGTGGTGTGTTCCAATCTCGCCGCCGCCGATCTCGGCCATGCCGAATCGGTGCGTGCCGAACTCGGGCCGTTGCTCGATGGCGCGTACTTCTCCTGCGAGACCGGGCTGGCCAAAGGCACCGGACCAGCCGTGTTCGAGCACATAGCCAACAGGCACCGCATCGACGTGGCCGAGATCGTCCATGTCGGCGACAAGCTCCCCGAAGACGTCCACGGCCCCCTCCTAGCCGGTTCACGTGCCCTATGGGTGCACCCCGACCACATCCGCGCACCGCCGGATCGCCGGATCGGACCGCTACCGCACTGCCCCGGATCTCGCCGAAGCGATCCGCGTGCTGCACGAGTGGATCCCGGCGAGCCAACCCCGCCCGGCACTACCGGTACGCGCCGCCGCACTCATCCGAGACCACCACCGGCGACTGCTGCTCGTCCGCGGACCCGACGACGAGGACTTCTCACTACCCGGCGGGCGATGCGACAAGCTCGGACCCGATGCGCCGCCCACGGCGATGGCCCGCGAGGTAAGCGAAGAACTTCGGCTGACCGTGGTCCCCGGCGAGCTGGTGTGGACCGGATGGTCCGAGGCCGAATCGTCCGACGGCGAGAACAAGGTCCACTTCCTGTTCGAGGCGAACATCCTCGGCACAAGTGTGCCGGTACCCAACCCCACCGAAGTCGCCGAAATCCGTTGGGCCGGCCACCACGAGGCGCTGCGCCTGCTACACCCCGCCGAAGCCGACCGGATTCACCGCATCGCCTGCGGACGCACACACGGCTGGCAACACCACATCGCCCACGCCCGCTGACTCTTCAACCTAAGAACGGAGTTGCCGTGACCGAAACACTGCCCGACCGGTTCTGCTGGACCCACCGGCCCGACCACGGACCCGACGAACGCCTCCTCCGCCTCCGTCCCGGCAACACGGTGCTCGACCTCGGATGCGGACGAGGAACCCAGCTCGCCTACCTCAGCCGCACCCACCACACGCACGGGATCGGCATCGACCACGAAGCTGAGTGGCGCGCCGGCGTTTGTACCTACGCCCATGGCGGCACTGCCGAATTTCTCCACGCCACCGCGCTGGACTACCTCACCCAGCAAGCCGGGAGCTCAATCGACGCCATCTACTCCCGATTCGGCGCGATCTGGTTCACCGACCCCGACCAGCTCCTCCCCCTGATCACCACGCGGCTGCAACCCGGCGGACGGCTCGTGTTCTCCCACCTCGCCCCCGGCTACCCGTCCTTCGACATCCCACGCTGGGACCACACCCCCGGCCACTGGCAAGACCGGCTCGCCGACCTCGGATTCACCGAACTCCGCACCCAGCTCCTGCCCTGCCACGGGAAATGCAGCTACCCAGCCTGCACCGGAGTGATGATCGTGGAAGGAACCCGATGAACAACCCGCTCCTGCACGTACTGACCTTCGGCTACGCCCGCACCCCTGCACCGGAGACGAACCTGACCGTCGACGTGCGCTGGATACCGAATCCCTGGCACTGCAACGAATTCCGCGACCTATCCGGCCTCGACGCCCCGGTCCAAGACTGGATCTTTGCGCAACGCGGCGTCGCCGTCTGGTTTGAAGCACTGCTCGACGTCCTCGGCCCCACAGTCGCGGCAGCTGAAACTCGTGGCGAACCACTGGTCACCGTCGCTTTCGGCTGCCAGGGCGGCCATGACCGCAGCGTCGCGGTCGCTCTCCGTCTGGCCAACGCCTTCCAACGGGCCGGAAGTCCCGCCCACGTCCAGCACCTGTCCTTCGTACGGGGATCACGGTGAGGCCAAAACGCCAGCCGCAGCATGGGGCAGTCGCGTCCGTCGACCACCGCCGCGAGCAACGGTTGCCCCTCCTCGCAGGTGAGAAATGCCGCGTCGACAGATCAAAGATGGCGAGGATCCCCGGAAGTGACGCGCAGATCGTGTCGTTCAAGCTTCGGAGGCAACGGCGACGCTGTCCCTCATCGTGCCGAGTCCGGTTACCGCGGCAGGTAACGGGTGACGCGGGC
Organism: Saccharopolyspora sp. SCSIO 74807; assembly: GCF_037023755.1. Classification (NCBI taxonomy): domain Bacteria; kingdom Bacillati; phylum Actinomycetota; class Actinomycetes; order Pseudonocardiales; family Pseudonocardiaceae; genus Saccharopolyspora; species Saccharopolyspora sp. SCSIO 74807. The sequence continues at coordinate 968,480 of NZ_CP146100.1, forward strand.
GGCGATGTCTTGCATGTAGAAGATCCTACGAGTCAAACCTTCCGCGCATCGCACGGACGATCTGTACAGCCGCGCTGCCGTCGCCGTAAGGGGACGGCAGCGCGGCCAGACGAGCATGGAGCCGACTGACGTCGGCCAAGCAGTTCGCCGTAGCAGTGCGGAGTTCCGACCCGACGGGAACCCGAGTGCCGAAGGTGGACTCGATCTCCGGTCGCTCATTGCTGCGGCGGACGACGACGATGGGGCGCTTGAGCACGGTGATCTCTTCCTGGATTCCGCCTGAGTCTGAGACGACGGCCGCGGAGTTTTGGATCACCGTGAGCAGTGCGGGATAGTTGAGCGGTCCGGTGATACGGAAGTTGGCCGTATACCCGGCGATGCTTACCGGTTCGATCTGCTGCTGGGTCCTGGGGTGAAGTGGGACGACGACCTCTATGGGCAGCTTGGCCAGTTCCCCGAAGATCGTCGCCAGTCTGTCAGCGTCGTCGGCATTCTCGGGCCGGTGGATCGTCGTGAGGATGTACTGATCGGGGGTGAGACCGAGCTGATCCAGTATTGCCTCCTGCTGGTAGCTGGCGGGAAGGGCGGCTTCGACGGCTTCGACGATGGTGTTTCCCGTGGTCTCGATCCGGCTAGCCGAGATGCGCTCAGCACGAAGGTTGTCGCGTGCTTGCTCGCTGGGTGCGCAGCACAGGTCAGCGAGGTGGTCGATCAGAATCCGGTTGTGTTCCTCGGGCATCGAGCGGTCGCGACTGCGTAGACCTGCCTCGATGTGCACGAGCGGGGTGCGGGTGGTGTTGGCGGCGAGGGCTCCGGCCAGTGCCGAGGTGGTGTCGCCCTGCACCAGCACAGCGTCGGGCTGGTATTCGCGAAACGTACGGTCGAGTGCGCTGGTCCACGAGCCGAGCTTCCCGCCGACAGATGTTCCGGGGTCGTGATCCAGCACCAGATCGGGGCCGACCCGACCAGTCAGTCCTGCGCTGTAGTGCTGTCCGGTGTGGATGATCCGCGCGTCCTGACCGAGCAGTGCGCGCACAGGGGCGAGCTTGATGAATTCCGGGCGGGTGCCGGCCACGATGGCGACACGCATTCGGCGACCTCGGCTTCTACCAGAACAGGTGGGTACGTTCGCCGCTGATATAGCGCTGGGCGGCGACGAACAGGCGCAGGTAGAGCTGATCGAGCGCGAGGTAGTTGGGGACGAGCTCGCTGCGTGTCAGTGCGCCTTCAATGTGGTGCAGCCCGTCGGTTGAGCGGCTGAGGTAGCGCGCGGGCACGCTGTCGCGGTCGTCGGCGGCCAAGGCGATCGCCTCGTCCAGGTCGATGTCGGCAAGGCCGGACACTTCGGCGTCCGCCAACGGGATCTGCTCCAGGTCTACCTCGAGCGGCAGTAGGTGCCAGTGCTGAAACTCGCGCTCGACATAGTCGGAAGCAAGGGTCACCGCGGTCTGGCGCAGCCCGATCGGATGCAGATCCGCATAGGTCACCGGCAGGCCGAGTTCCTCGTGCACTTCGCGGATCCCATCAGGGATGTCCTCCCCCGCGTGGTAGTGGCCTCCGACGGTGATGTCGGCGTAGTCGGGCCGGTCGAAGGAGTACCGGCCGGGCGTCTTCTTCTGCAGGAGGATGCGCCGCTGTGCGGGGTTGAGTGCGAGCGCGGAGAAGGTACGGTGCCAGAGACCTCTACGGTGGGCTTCCTTTTTGTCCTCGGTGCGGAGGTGCTCGTAGCGATCGTTGAAGATGTCGATCAGTGTCACGAGTGTTCGTCTCCAGCCGGGTGCAGTCGGTGGTAGGTGTTCATGGCTTCGGCGTAGTGCGGAGGGTCGCCGACGGTGACCCACTGTCCGTTGATTCGGTGTACGTCGACAGGCGTTTCGGCGGCGAGGTGGCTGGTTGCGATCCCTAGATCGACTTCACCGTGAGCGAGGTCGGTCGGAGCGAGCAGGTCCATGATCGACGGGCGCAGCATCAGGCGCGAGACGACGGCGAGGGGCTCGCTCACGGTGTCGGGTTCGGGACGCTGCCGGATCGACACGACGCGCTGGGGGTGCTCAGGGTCGGTGTCGATGATGCCGAACGACCGCGTCCGGCTCCGGGCGATTTCTTGGGCCGCGATCACGGCCTGTATGCCGGAACTGATGCGTCGGTGCATGGCAGCGAGGTTGGCGCCTGGTGATGGCTCGCCGAGCAGCACGTCATCGCCGAAGGCGACGGCGAAGGTCTCGCAGGCGCTGAGTCGGTCGCGCAGGGTCAGCAGCGGGGTGCCGTTGCCGTAGCCGTGAGCGAGGTCTTCCTCGACGCAGGACACCGAAGCTCCCGTGTCCCGGAGTCCGCGCACATGCGCCGGGATGATGTCATCTCCCGGGCGGGTCACGACGATCACTTCAGAAGCGCCAGCCTGGAGACATTCCCAGATCACGTGCCCGACCGCCGGTGTCTGGCCGAGCGGCAGCATTTCCTTCGGCACGGTGCGGGCGAAGGGATGGAATCGGGTGGCAGCACCAGCTGCGGTGACAACAGCGGGAAACGTGTTCATCGGGATGCGACCACCTCGCGCAGCAGCGTGTCGAGCTCGGTCAAAGGGTTGCGGACTCCGAAGCGAATCTCGTAGCAGGGAACCTGCCCAGCGAGCTCGTCGATGGCCTGCGCGGCGCCTCGGCGGAGATCAGCGTCGGTGGTGCGGCGCGGCACCAACCAAGGATGGCGCCAGAACTCGTCGTGTGGTGTGAAGCAGTTTTCGGTGAGAGTTCGTCGCGTTTCATCAACGTCGAGTTCGCGGACCCGAGCCGGCGTGCTGTCGTCGGTAAGGCGCGGAGTGAGGATCGTGCGCAGCCGTGATCGTCCGGCGAGTGAGGCGCCGAGCGCCGCGGCGAACTCGCGCGGGCTGAACTCTGCCTTCTCAGCGCTCCCGAAGGTTGCGGGTAGCCCGTCGACCGCTCGCTGCGGCCTCGACAAGATCGGCGCTGCTTTTTCCAGCTCCGGAACCGCATCGATCGTGCCTTTGCCGATCGGGACCGGAAGCGGGACGGCGATCAATCGCTGCCCGGGCATGAGGATGAGCCGGTCGTTGGAGAGAACAGAGCTTCCGGTGCAGCGGGTCAGGCAGGTTAGCAAGGTCGTCTTCCCGACAGCCCGGGGACCACAGATCATCACGCCGTCCCCGCGAATACTTGCTCCGGCCGCATGGACGATCACACCACCGTGGTCTTCGTACGAGCGCAGCATCGCTTCGCGCATCAGGCGGAGTGCGTGACTGTACGGCTTGCGCGCCGTGTGGCGTACGTAGAGGTCGATGCCGCGGTCCTGCACGCGAACCGCCCAGCTACCGGGTTCGTGTTCGAGCCGGTCGGTGTCGACGCTGTAGCAGCGCGCATCGCCATCGGACTTCTCCAGCAGGAAAACCCCGGGAACCGACTCGATGCGCCGGGAGGTGGGTAGCTGGCTGACCTTCCGGATGATGCGGGCAAAGGCAGCATCGCTGAAATGCAGCGTCATCCCGAACGCACCGAGGTTCTGGTCGCCGACTGGGCCGGGGAGGTAGTCGTCGAGATAGCGCCGCTGTGCGTCCGCCCGCGCGGATGGGCTGGTGAGAGTGAAAGCGACGTCACCGGTGTGGCAAGTCCAGGTCGTTGAAGGCTTCAGTGTCATCACAGGTCGAGCTCCTGCATGCGTTGTTCGACGTACTCGATCTGCGCGTGCCGTCCGCGCTCGGTGAGCTGCCGGAATCGCAGGACGGAGGTGAACGCGAAAAACTCGTGGACGAGGTCGGTATCGACCTCACCGTGCGCTGCCCGGGTCGCGAGGGTGCGGCGGGCATCGAACCAACGGGCTGGGAAAGTGCTGGCCCTCCCGCGCCTTACCGTATCGCGCGTGCGGTGTACGAGGTTTGCCGCCGCGGCCGGTCCAGCGGCCCGCAGGATGATCCTCAGCGCGTACCCGGCCAGGGCGTCGAGAGTTGTGGCGGTGTCGAAGCACAGCGCTGCGAAAAGCTCCTCGAACAGGTTCCGAGGTTCAGGGCGCACGCTGGGGATCAGCGGCGGGAGGACATCGATCAGGACAGGTCCCCCACTGGTCGAGCAGAAGTTCGCGAGGTTGGCGTCGAGCCGGGCGTCGGTATCCGCCAACCTTTCGATCCATTGTCCTATTTGGACAACATTCGATGTGAACGTCGCGGTCTGTGAGGACACCGCCGTGACCAAGGTGGGGTCGGGCACCCACCGGTGCCGGATGGTCAACGGCTGCGCGTCCGAGACGGTCAACTCGTCGGGCAAGGCGACTTCCGCGCGCCGGAGGGTGTCGAGGTACGACCGCAGTCCCAGGACTCCGGCACCTGACGCTGCCGCAAGAAATCGAGCTCCTGCCGGGTGGTGGGAGTGGAGCCGTTTGATGACGTGGTCGCCGACCCGGGTGTGCGTGCTGAACTCACCAGGTGCGGATTCAGTCATCGGTGCCGCCGTGGGTGTCGAGGAAGGCATCCGCGTCGACGATCATCGAGCGAAACTCGGCGAACAGATCGAGTCCCCATCGGTCCGCGAGATCCTCGCAGGACGCGATCACGGCCGCGGCGACCTCCGGTAACGACGGAAGCGCGCCGGGCGGGCAATGCCGGAACTGCTGATCGACCAAGGCCACCTCAGATAGTGCTCCTGCGGACACCAGCAGCCGTAGTAGCGCTTCCGTCTCGTGCGTCGCAGCCGCGGGGCGCGCAATCGGACCGGGCTCGGTACCGGCCAACACTGCGACGCTCAACGCTGCGAGCACGACGTCGGCCAGCTCATCGCCGAGATTGTCGAGCGGACGATCCGGGTCCTCCAGCGCGGACACGTCAGTGCCATGCCGCCGGAGGACGCACAGAGCGAGGTGGCCGATCTGGACTTGGAGTTCGACTGCGGCTGTACACGGACCCCAGGCTTCGGCAGTAGGCGCGAAGCGTCGGCGCAGCCGTCGAACCTCGGCGAGCACTTCAGGCAGGTTCGCGCTCAACAAAGATGCACTCATTCGATGATCACGGGCACGGCCCCCGCAGTCCCGCTGCTCCAGTAGGCATCCTCGTGATGACGCTGTGCACGAACCGGGATCCCGAGATCGTGCGTAAGCGCCGCCACCAAGTTCGTCTCGACCGCAGCGTCCAGAATCAGCTCACGACCATCGGCGTCGAAGCTGTACGGCACCTCGGTGAGTCCGCGCCGCGCCAGCACGTCGCGCACCTCGGTGTCGGTCGGCGCCCGACGTTCGGCGTCGGCTGCTGTACACCGGTACCGCTGCCCGACCGGACAGACGTTGCGCATCCGGCAGACCTCGGAACCGAACACTCCGAAGGAATCCGGGCGCCCCAACACGAAGGCGAGCGCGCACGAGTTCGTGTGGAACACCGGATACCCCGGCCGATAGCGCCAGGTGCGGTGGATGAACCGCCAAAACGTCCGGGGGTAGACGCCTTCGGCCTCGGTTGCCGCAGGCGTGGTCGCCAGCTCCGGCCAGAGCTGCGACAAACGGGTAAGGGCGGCCGGCTCGACCTTCAACCCCACAGCCACTGTGCAGCGCGCGTAGCGTGCGGCGTGTTCCAGAACCCGCTGCATCGTGCTTTCGTCGGCCGAGGACGGGAAGCTGGGACGCCAGTAGTGCACGATCGGGATATTCCGATCTGCCAGGCGGGGGAAGTTCTCGGCGACCTCCTCATGGCGAATACCTCGCTCGATGTCCGGTCCCAACCCTGAGTAACTCACATACACCAGCACTGTGAGGCCCCGTCGCCGGACGGAATCGATGAGCTCGACCGTCTCATCAGGAACGCGGCATTTCGTGATCAGCACGATCGGGTTCAGCAGTTGCCGCGCGACCAGGTTCTCCAGCAGCTCGGCCAGGTGTGCGCGCGACGCCGGCAACGCCATGACATCGGTCCAGGTGTAGAGCGCCACCGGTCGCGATGCTGCGTAGAACGACGAGTTCACCAGCAGATCCGCAGTCGCTTCCGACGAGGTCAGGTGACGTGGACGGACCGCTGTCTGCCCACGCTCGTTGAGGAAGCAGTACGTGCAGGCTTTCGGGCAGCCCTGGATCGGATTGACCGCGATCCAGGTCGCATGTTGGTCGACGATCGGTGTCCACACGCGACTCGACTGAGCCGGGTCAGGACCTTGCATCGCGACGACATGGGCGGGCGTTTGCGAGGCCATCGTTCTCCCTCCAGCACGGTGGAAGTGACCCCGAGCCAGGATGTGCCCCGCACCCGAGCAGAGCGGGGGTAATGCGGGTGGAAGCACTGCATCCTGGCTCCGGGCCACGTGGAGAAGCTACGGCGGCGACGGGCCGACAACCCGAGCTGTCAGTCCGGGTTGTCTCCCGGACCGGTATCAGCCCACTGGAACACCGAGCCGCTTGGCGAGGCGCACCGCCTCCCGAGCGGTGGTCCGCGGCGCGCGCTGTACGACGCTGCGCATCAACTCGTGCGCGAGCGGCCGATGAGCGACATCTTCGGGTGCTTCTCTTCCCGCCGACTGCAGGAGGATCAGGGAGCCAGCGTGATCACGGAGCTGTTGATACGAATGCGCCTGCTCGAGCAGGAATGCGACGCGGCGCTCGATCGACGGTGAACGTTCATGCTCGACCTCGTCGGCGAGCTGTGCCGCCTGGCCGATCTCGCCGGTCTCGATTTCGACGCTGACCGCGTGCATGGCGACGTTGGTCGGGCCGAAAGCCGTCCACAGCGTGTTGCGCTCACCGGTCTTATAAGCGACAGGCGCGACTGCTCGGATGCGATCGCGAGCAACCCAGGGGTCCCGTCGTCGCGCCGCAGCTACTGCTGCGAGGAGTAGCAGCGATCCGTGCACGGCGGCAGCGTCCGGTCCGGACTGCACGCGCATCCGCTCAGCGGCGGTCATTGCGATCTCTTCGGCCACATCCACGTGGTCACCGGCCATAGCAGCGTGCGCCGTGTTCCACTGCGCCGTTCCGGCCCGGAGTTGATCGCCGCTGGCTTCAGCCGCCTTGCATGACCGATCCGCAGCCAGGACTGCGAGATCGACTCGACCGGTGCGCTTGGCGACCGTCCGAACGAGGCCATACAGATCCGCCACCGCCCGTTGCACCGCCTCACCCGCTGCATCTGAAACACGGAGCGCTCGCTCAGCCTCAACGACGAGGTCACCGAGAACGCTCGGAACCTGGCTGTAGCGCCTCGGCGAGCACTGCCAGAGTCGCCACGCACCGTCGATCTGTGTTCGCAAATCCGCCAGAGGCATCGACTCCTCAATGTCTGGCACCGGAAGACTCATCGCACGATGCAGATCGACGCCAGCGAAACCCCGGGCCGGTCGCGCTGCTGAACCCGAACCCTCGTCGATCAAGACAGATGGTGGAACCCCGAGGGCGGCAGCAAGCGCAACGAGAACCTTCAGCGTGGGGACCTTCTTGCCGCGCTCGATCTGATACAGGTAATCGCCCGTAATCCCGGCAAGTCCGGCGACCACCGGCTGCGTCTTCCGTGCTGCGAGCCGATGGAACCGCACCCGCTCACCAACGTCGTGGACCAGTTCGTCCGTCACTGCTGTCAGCCCTTCGACCAGGCCGGATCTGCGAGGTGGATGCTACGGCAGCGATCACCTGCAACACTGGCTTTTATGCTAGCCAATGATCGAACACTCTTGCTGCTCTGGGATATCGACCACACGTTGATCGAGAGCCGCGGCATGGGCCGGACGATCTACGAACGCATTTTCCCCAAGGCCACCGGACACCACCTACGCCAGCTGGCAACAGTGCACGGCCGCACCGAGCTCGACATCATCCACGACACCCTCGAACACCACGACATCGAGCCGACCGAGCAGGCCATCAACGACGTCGCCGCCGCACTCGCCGACGGCTACCGAGCTGCCACCGACGAACTCGCCCAACAGGGCCGAGTTCTACCAGGAGCGTTGGAAGCCCTCGAAGCCTTCGCCGCTGACCCCGGACTCCACCAAAGCGTGCTGACCGGGAACACCACCGCGGTAGCCCGGACCAAGATCGAAGCTTTCGGCCTCGAGCCCTACCTCGACCTCGCCATTGGCGCCTACGGAGACGATCATCGCGAGCGAGCCGAACTCGTCACCATCGCCCGCGCCCGTGCTGAGCAACACCGCGGCACCACACTCCCCATCGGCAATGTCGTGATCGTCGGAGATACCCCGAGCGACATCGAGGCCGCTCTCACGGCAGGGGCGCAGAGCATTGCCGTCGCCTCCGGCAAATACTCCACCGACGACCTCCGCAGCGCCGGAGCTTCTACTGTTCTCGTAGCATTGAATCAGGCGGTAGTCCATCAGGCTCTGAAGCGCATGCGCACCAGTGCTTCTGCGTAATGAAAACGCCCAGTCGCTCGGGCTAGCCGAGCTTGTTTCGCATAGATCGACTCGCGAACCCGGCGGCGTGTTTGGTGGTCGGCAGTCAAGACTGGAGAGCACATCTTGCAACGGTTGGTGCACGCCGACGGCCTACTCGGGCTTTGATTCGGGTGGCATCGCCGTGTTGATGTACTTCGCCAGGTCCTGCACGACCTCACTCCAGGTGTGGCCGGTGGCCTCGGCCAGCCACCTGATCAGGAGGCTTTCGACCAACAGGTTGATCTTGGCTTGCCGATCACGCGCTGTGTGGTACCAGGCAAGAATGTCGTTTAGGGCGCGCGCGTCGTCTTCCGGAAGTGGGGTGCGGATCGGTACGCGGTGTGTCCCGCTGTGGTTGACCTCAGCGATCAGAGCGAACGTGTCTTCTAGGCTTTTTCCTTCGCCGAGAAGGGTTAGCGATCGCAGCCAATCATCCAGCATTTCCTGTGGCGTCTGTCGCGGCAGCGGCGTCGCAGTATTTGTCTTCGCCTCGTGGCGCGAGGGTCGTTCTCGACGGAACCATCTCATTCCTGCTCCTTTGATCACCTGGCGACAAAGTCATGCTTACGGCACTGCCGACACCTCAGAGCGCTCCGCATACCGTCAGGTAGGCACGTCTTTGCCTGCTCGGATGGTGCTTTGGAGGTCGCGTAGCGCCTGCAGGTCGTGGAGTGGGTTTCCGTTGGTGACGAGGATGTCGGCGGCGAGTCCGGGGCGTAGCGTGCCGGTGGTGTCGCCGAGGCCGATGTGGTGTGCGCTGGTGGTTGTCGCGAGTTCGAGGATGGCGGCGTTCGAGAAGCCGATGTGTTCGTAGAGTTCGAGGGTGCTGACTGGGTCGCCGTGCTGAGAGATGGGGACTCCGGCGTCGCTGCCGAAGAGCAGGGGCACGCCGTGGTTGGCGAGCCATCGGAGTCGGTGGGCGATGGATTCGGCGCGTTGTTCTCCGAGCATGTCCCACATCTGGCGCCATCCGGTGGGTAGTGCGGGTGAGGCGGCGATGCCGGAGGTGGCCATGTTTTCGGCGACGGTGTCGCGGAGGTCCGGTGCTCCGTTTTGGCCGAGGAAGGTGCAGTGCTCGATGGTGCTGAACCTGGCTTCGACGGCGGCGGCGATGGTGTCGGCGGTGTAAGCGTGGATCGCTGTCGGGAGGCCGGCTGCGCGTGCTGTGTCGACAATGAGGTGCAGTTGTACTGGGGAGAACTGCGTGTCGCGCATTCCTGGGCCGTCCGGGGTCATCTGTCCGCCGGTGCCCATGACTTTGATTAGGTCGGCGCCGTGTTCCGCGTTGTGGCGTACTTGGTCGCGGATGTCGGTATCTGTGGCGACTTCGCCGCCGAGGAACCAGCAGTGGCCTCCTGGCGGAGTGAGCGGAGAACACGCGGCGAGGATGCGCGGGCCTGCGACCGCGCCGTGCTCGATGGCGTGGCGCAACTCGGTGATCAGCCCGCGGCGATCGCCGAGGTCGCGGACTGTGGTGACGCCGGATTTCAGGTGCTGGCGAGCACGGCGACCCATGTCGTTGATCAGGTCGGGGTCCTCAGTGGACTTGAGGGTACCGGCGGGGTCGGAGCTTCCGTCGAAGGCCAGGTGCACATGGCAATTGATCAACCCAGGCAGGATCGTGCCGTTGGGATAGTCGCGGCGCCTTGCTGTGCTGGAGACGCGGTACTCAATCTCGGGCACGGTGCCGACCGCGGCAATGGTGTCGTCTTCGATGAGTAGCGCGCCTGGGGCGAACTGTTGTTCGCGGGGACCGATCAGCAGTTGGGGCGCGGTCAGGATCTGCTGCACGCACGGACCGTACCGCTACTGGAGGACGTGATCGCAATGTTCTTGCACTAGGCGCTGGTGCCTCTACACTCGCCGGAAGGAGGTCCTATGGTTACCCCTTTTGGAGTAGTCCGGGAATGGCAGCTTCGCCGTGAGTGCCGCCGCCTGTTGCGTGATCTTGAGGTGACCACACCGCTGGATGTGCGGGATTTGTGCCGTCGTCTCGGTGTGGCCCGTGGGCGGCCTATCGAGTTGTACGAGTATCCGATCGAAGTGCCGGGCCCGTTCGGGTTGTGGTTCAAGCTGCGCAATCGGGATGCGATCTTCTTTCAGCAGGAGAGCGTCCGCTGGCACCAAGATCACATCATTCTGCATGAGCTGGGCCACCTGCTGGGTGATCACCCCAGCGATACGGGCGTGGTTGATACCGCGACGTCGGCGATTCGGCAGAACCCGCCTGCCGGACTCGACTGGGACGAGGGTGGCGACGATGTGGCGAGGCGACGCCGGTCCTGCTACGAGAGCCGGTTCGAGCGTGAGGCCGAGCTGCACGCCACGATCATTCAAGAGTGGGGTTCCGTGCTGACCGCTCCACCGGAGAGCACCGAGGAACCCGAGGTGGCGCGGATCAGCCAGAGCTTGTCGCATCATCAGGGCTGGCGCTAAATGCTGATGGTTGCGCTCACCGTGCTGTTGTGGGTGGCGACTGCTGTGAAGGCTTTTCAGCTCGTGCGAGCACCGGATGATCGGCTGCTGCGCACGGTTGCAGGTGGCCTCGCTGCTGCGGCGCTGGCTTTCACGGTCGGACGCGCACCGATCGAAGGTTGGCTGGACAACCTGGTGCTCGGCACGCCGAACTTGCTGCGCAACCTCGGCATGAATTTGGCGTTCTTTTCCTTCCTGGCGTTTTTCGTGTACAGCACGCACGGGCGCTACAGCGCCAACCAGGAAATGCGACGGCACCGTGCCATCGTGGCGGTCCTCCTGCTGCTGGAGTGCCTGGCCTGGGCGACCGCGCCGTCGTCGGTGCGGGTCTCAGGTGAGGGCAGCGTCCACGGTGCGCTGTTCCAGTTCGTGTCGGTGCTCGCGCTGCTGTATCCGCTGTTGGCGTCTCTGCCGCACGCCGTGCGGCGTTCTCGCCGGGTCCAGCAGCGTCATCTTCGGATCGGGCTGCGGATCCTGACCGTGGGCTTGGCCGCGGCAGTGCTGGCCAATCTCCTGTCCGCAACCATGACCCTGGTCGGTGTCGCGCTCGGCCCCGACAGTGCTGCGCTTGCAGTGCTTCGCCGCGCTTACATCGTCGTCATCCTCGTGGCGATCCCTGGGCTGGCGATCGGACTCACCTTGCCCATCGTGACGAGCATGGCCGCTGCGATCCCGCTGTGGTGGCGGCACTGGCGGGAGTTCCGGGCTCTGCGTCCACTGTGGAAGCAAATGCACGAGGCGTTCCCGGACCAGACCCTGCGCCGTCCGATCGGCGCGGTACGCCCCTGGAGCATTCACGCTCGCCGCTACCGCCGGGCCTGCGAAATCCGGGACGGGCTGCTCATGCTCGCCCCGTACTACCCGGTGCGAACACCGGCCGGGACTCTCTCAACGGATACTCACGCGGAGCAGGTGCGCGAAGCATTGCGCGCGCGTGCCGAAGCCCGCCAGGACGGCAGCGAAGCCGTCGGTGGCCCGATCGCCACCCCGATCCCGCAAGGCGTCCACGGCGCGGGCATGGACGGCGACATCCGATGGCTCGTCGAACTCTCGCAGAGCCTGCCTCGTCGAGGCCGTGCACCGTCCGGTCACTCCTGATCGGATTCCAGAGCGTCGAGCATCTTCAGGATCTGCCGCCGTGTCCGTGGGCTGGCCTCCCCGGCACGCATGGCGATGGCGCGCACATCGCGGTCGGCGAGCTGTTCCCGTAGCGAGGCGTTCTCGCCGGACGCGCCGCTGTCGTCGCCGGCGAGGAAGCTCACCGTGATCGACGGCGTATCCGGGCTGCGGTGTTCATTGAAGAACTGCGCGAGCGCGGTGAGGACGTTCAGGCCCGGGTTGGTGTTGCGACCGTTGCGCAACCCGTCGATGTAGCTTCTCGACAAGCCGGTTCCGTCCCCGACGTACTGGTTCGAGAACCGTCGCCGCCTGCCCGCCTCGTCGACGTAGGTGATCTCGTCGAAAAGCCTGCGCAACCGTGCCACGAACACGGACTGCCCGTGCTCAGCGGCATCGTCCCTGCGCATCCGTCCTCCTCAGCTGTGCGGCACCGTGCAGGTACCGCCTCGCTCCGTAGCGATCTCAGTATATCGGGTCACCTGGCTACTCGACACCACATACCGGGTTGATAGCCCGACATAGTGGGCTTACTCTGTCATTAGCTCACTATAGTAAGATGATCTGAGGAAGCGTCCACGCTCGGCATCTCGGCGCACCCGTTCGGCAGGAGGGCGCCGCCATCGAGGCAGACCGATCCAGCGATCCGGCTGCCGTACCGGGCTCGACGATGCTCTGAAAGGAATCGCTATGCAGTGGAAAGCCACAGCGATGCTGGCGACAGGTACGTGCTCGCTCGCCTGGGTCGGCATCTGCAGCTACGCCTTTGAAGCCCATAAAGCGCGCGAACAACGGCATCTCGCCTCGCTGAGGATCTACATCGCCGAGCTCGAACGGCAGCTCACATGCGTGAGTAAGCAGGCGTGGGACACCGTGGCCGAAGTGCCGCTACGAGCGGCGTGGGAGTCGCTCGTCGATGCCCGGCTCACAGCAGAGCCGGAGCGCACCGCGGTGGTCTGGGTCGACCTCGATCAGTTCAAGCAGGTCAACGACCGGCATGGACATTTGGCCGGAGACGCGGTGCTGCGCGCGGTGGCGCGGCGGTTGGAGGAAGCCTTCGCCGCGCGTGAGCCGGTGGTGACTCGCCTCGGCGGGGACGAGTTCGGGGTCCTTGTGCGCGATCTCGACGAAGACACCGACCTAGCGCGATTCGCGGCATTGATGGAAGAGCCGGTCGCATTGCCGCACGGACGATCAGTGCCCGTCGCTGCCTCGGTGGGTTTCGCGCACGCCCGTGAATTGCCGCACGAGACCGGGCGATGGGAGCTGTTGCGGTGCGCCGACGCAGCATCCTATGCGCACAAACCCCACCGCAGCGGCGAAGTCGGCGCGGCGCCGACTCCCCGCTCCCGTAAGGGCTTTGCGGCGGCTGCGGTGCTGGGAGCAGCGCGATGAGCCGCGAGGAGGTGAACGTGCGCGGTGAACGCAATCTTGGACACGAGCACGATGCTGTGCGGCCTGGTGGCGGCTCCGCTGGTGACCGTAGGGCTGATGCCGTGGTTTCCCACCTGGCCGGCGTGGACACCGGCGCTGATCGGCGCAGGGATGGCGATGCTGTCGGCGGCGGTGCACGCGCGGTTCGGAGCGGACCCGGCGTGGGCGGCGTGGTGGTGGCTGGCGGTGATCGGTGCGGTGCTGGGGTTGATCGACGCCTGTCATCACCGGCTGCCGCACCCGTGGCTGACGATCTTGGCGATCGGCGGGCTGGCGGTGTTCGCGGTGGTGCGGCCCGAGCTGCTGGGTCGATTGATCGCGGCGGCGCTGGTGGTGCTGGCGTGGGGATTGTTGGTGCAGTGGGCGATGCCGGGCGAGGTCGGGTTCGGCGACACGCTCCTGCTGGCCGCCCTGGCCCCGTTCTGGGCCTGGCACGGTTGGCTGACCGTCCTCACGGGACTGATCGCCTCACACCTGGTGCTCGGAGCTTTTGCTGGGCTGGCGTGGCTGATCGGGCTCCGCGATCCAAGAATGCGGATCGCAGCCGGACCAGGGCTGCTGTTAGGAGCGTGGATTCCTTTGGTGTAGCCCGATTTCGACGCTGTCTCATCGCTGCTGGGTTGGTGCTGACTGCGGGAATCTCGTCCGCGTGCGCGAACCCGGCACCGTCGGCGCGACCGGAGCAGCCCGCGATCGATGCGCCTCCGCAAGCGCAGCCGCATCGCGGCGGCCAGCAGGCCCGGGTCTCCGCGAGCTACGAGCGGTTTTGGCGGGTCTCGCAGGCTGTGCCGCATTATCCGGCCGAACAGCAGCAGCCTGAGCTGGCCCGTGTCGCTGCCGACCCGTTGGCGAGCACGATGCTCGGCAATCTCGCCCAGCAACGTTCCCGCGGGATCACGCTCTACGGCCAGATCCAGCCTCGGATCAGCGACGTACGGATCGAGGGTGAGCGGGCGGTGGTGACCGATTGCCAGGACGCCAGCCACTCCGGACAAGCCGACGCCTCGGGCCAGCCCCGCACGGTCGGCCTGGCCCGCAACCCGGTCTCCGGCACGCTGCACCGCGGCACGGACGGGGAATGGCGCATGGCGCGCATCGACTACCCAGGCGGGAGCTGCTGATGCGAACGCGCAGCGTGCTGCCCGTGCTGGCTGGGCTCACCGTGGGAATGCTGGTTCCGGTGCCTGCCTTCGCCGACGGCGTCGCGGTGGTTCCCGGTGATGCGCAGGGCTACTACGGCACGCCCTCGATTGACCTCGGCGCCGTGGCCGGAGGGAAGCCCTCATCCCCGGAAGACCCGGGTTCGGCGGAGTCGGGCGGGGCCGGTGGCGGTGTCCCGGGGCCGCCGTTGGGGCTGAGCTGGTCGTCTCCAGGAGGCGGTGTGCCGGAGTGGTTTTCGGTCCTGCCGGAATTCCGCTTCCCCGACTTCACCGAACCCGCGGCGCGCTCACCCGGTGTGCTGGCCGGGCAGGCGGCCGAGGAGTTGCGGTTGCCGCTGCCGGTTCCGCGGCATTCGCCGGATCTGCGGTTGCCGGACGGGCGCGCGGCCACGGTGGTCGGTGAGCACACCTGGTTTTGGACCGAACCCGCCGGGTGGCATCCCGTCCAGCGGCGGGTGCAGGCCGGGCCGGTGTGGGCCGAAGTCACCGCCACACCACGCACCTTGAGCCTGGCCCCGGGTACCGGACAACCAGCGGCGTCCTGCGCCGGTCCGGGCACCCCGTACGACCGGTCATTCGGGCTGCACGCGGCTTCCCCGGATTGCGATGTCGTGTTCACCCACTCCTCGGCGCACCGGCCTGGCGAGCAGGTCCAGGCCCGTTGGGCGATCACCTGGCAGGTGTCCTGGCGCGGGTTCGACGGCACCGCACCGACCGGCGGCATCTTGCCGCCCATGACTTCCCGGGCCGATGCGGACCTTGCGGTGGCTGAGGCCCAAGCCCTCACCACCGGCTAACACACCACACCACTGTTCTTCATTTTTCTTCGTTTTCCTTTCTTCTTTGGGGAGACCTATGTCCACAACAGACACGCCACGCACTTCCAGCGGCCCCACGTCGCGAGAACCGTCAACACCGCGAGTGCCGCGGAAACGGCGCTGGTGGATGTGGGGCACTGCCGTGGTGCTCGTCGTCGGCGCAGCCGGCGGCAACACCGCACTTATCGCCCAGGTCGCTGATCGTGAGCCGATGCTGGTGCTGGCCCGCGATGTCGCTTGGGGCCAGCCGATTTCCGGACATGATGTGCGGCAAGCAGAACTTCCCGCCCCAGTCGGCGTATTCGCCGTCCCGAATGCCGAGCGCGGTCAGATCGAGGGGTTGGTCGCCGGGCACAACCTGAAAGCCGGGACCCTGCTGTCCCACAGTGATCTGACCCGACAGGCGATCCCCGGTCCCGGGCAGCAGGTGATCGGGCTGCGGCTTGAACCGGGCCGATTCCCGGCCCGCGGGCTGGTGCCCAACGACCCGGTCGCCGTGCGCCCCGCTCCCGAAGACACCAGCACGGCAGCGAGCCCCGGGGCACCGACCGGCGCGCACAGCACGGAGTTCATCGCTCGCGTCGTGCGCAGTTCCCCACCCGATGCCGACGGGGCGATCACCGTCGACCTGCTCGTGCCCGAGGACACCGCGTCCGCCGCTGCCCAAGCGGCCGTGAGTGGTGCCCAAGTGAGCCTGCTCGGTCCACCGCACTGAATCCCGCTTTCTGAAAGGAGTTCTGGCATGGCGATCACGACGATGATCAGTGCGCTCGGCGCGCCGGGCGCAAGTACGACGGTGGCGGCGTTGACCACCGCCTGGCCCGGTCCGGTGCTGGCCGTGGATGCCGATCCGGTCCGCGGTTCGCTGGTGCCGGGCTGGCTGTCGCGCTGGTGGGTCGACGGGCGTATCACGACCGAGACAGGGGTGGTGACCTTCGCCGCCAGCACCCGGCGCATGACCTCGGTGCCCGCCGAAGGCTTGGCCAGCCACACCGCACAGGTTCCCAACGCCCGGCACATCCGAGTCCTGCCCGGGGTCCTGCACGCCGAGCAGGCGATCGCGATCGGCTCCGAGGGGTGGGCGCGGCTGGCCAGCGCCCTACGCGATCTCACCAACGCAGGCCCGGATGTGCTGGTGGACGCTGGCCGGTGGTGCCCGCACACACCCTGGCCCCTGCTGAACGTCGCGGATCGAGTGTTGCTGGCGGTGCGGCCGAGCCTGCGGTCCTGCTCGGGCAGCGCTGACCTGGCGCGGTACCTGTTCGACCGATTCGAGCACGTCCAGCTGGCGGTCTTGGCCGCGGACTCGCCCGGCGCCGCCGATACCGCCCGTGCGCTTGATCTGCCTCGCGGGCTTGCCCTGCCCGATGACGCCTCCAGCGCTCGCGTGTTCGCCGACGGCGCGACCGAACCGTTCGGCCTGGCACGCCGCCCATTGTGGAAAGCCACCCGCCGCACCGCGCGCGCCCTGCACGCTCAAGCTCACTCCCCCATTCGCGGCACCCGCGGACTCGACAGCACACAGGCAGGTGTTGCCGAATGAACCGACCAGTCCTGCCGTGGTTCGACGACGGCGACCCCATTCCCGACCCGGCCACGGTCGACACAATCCGGAAACGCTCCGCAGCCCGGCTCGACGCGCGCGAGCACGATGAGCAGGCGGTCGTGTCCGACGAGGTGTCCGCTTGGACGGCCGACCGCGCCGCCGCCGGACGCCCGCCCGTGTCCGAGGCCGTCGAGCGTCGCCTGATCCGTGCTGTGCACGGCGCCCTCGCGGGGCTCGGCGGCCTCGCGGCCCTGCTGGATCGCGAGCGGATCGAGAACATCCACATACACGGCTACGACCACGTGCTCGTGGAGACCGCCGAGGGCACCACGACGCGGTGGCCGCATCCGGTGGCCGACTCCGACGAAGCGTTGCTGGATCTGCTCGGGGAGATGTTCGCCCGTGCCGGGCGCACGTCGCGGGAGTTCTCCCCGGCGCATCCGATCGCGAACGTGCGTATCGCGGCCGGTGGTCCGCTGGGTGCGCGGGTGGCGGCGGTGCGCGAACTCTGCGACCGGCCACGGGTGGCGATCCGCAGACACCGGCTCGCCCACGCAACTCTGGGCGATCTGCGCGCGAACGGCACCCTCGACACGCGGCTGCAGGAGTTCCTGTCCGCCGCGGTCGCGGCCGGGCTTAACCTGCTGATCACCGGCGGACCCTATGCCGGGAAAACCACCCTGCTGCGGGCACTGTGCCAAGAGATTCCCGCCGCCGAGCACGTGGTCACCGTCGAGGACGACTACGAACTTGGCCTGCACCTCGACCACGCGCGGCACCCGCTGGTGACCGCGCTGGAATCGCGCACCGCCGGAGCCGAAGGCACCGGAGCGATCACCCTGGACGACCTGCTCAAACAAGCCCTGCGGCACTCGCCCTCGCGCGTGGTCGTCGGCGAGGTCCGTGCCGGGGAGATCACCGCGCTGCTGCGGGCGTTGGGCAACGGTGCGGCCGGAGGCATGGGCACCCTGCACGCCACCAGCGCGCGGGCAGTGCCGGACCGGATCGCCGCGCTCGGACAGCTGGCCGACCCGCCGTTGCCGATCGGAGCCGCGCACCGGTGGACCGCGTCGGCACTGGACGTGATCGTGCACGTCGCGCGCCACGACCAACCGGACGGCCGGTACCGCACCGTCGGGGAGATCGTGGAAGTCGGACCGGTCGGCGATGCCGACACCCCGGATCTCACCCCGCTGTTCGCCACCGCTGCCGGGCAGCGACAGCCGACCCCGATCGGTCCGCCGAGCCCGACGCTGCTGGAGCGGTTGACCGTAGCCGGACTTGATCCGGGCGTGTTCGACCTGCCCACCGGCGTGGGGTGGTGAGTACCGATGACCCCGGATCTGCTCGCCGCCGGTGCGTGCGGCCTGGCACTAGCTGTTGCGGTGTTGCTCGTCCGGATGGGACGCACCGGGGTTCCGCAGCATCGATCGCTGCGGCTGGCACGGTGGTCCCCGCGGTGGCTGCGGCTCGGCGCTAACGGGCTGGTATTGGGTGCGGGCGCGTGGTGGGCGACCGGATGGCCCGTGGCCACGGTGATCGTCACCGCCGCCACCGTGGGCTTGCCGCGCGTGCTCGCTCCGACCGCGGCCAAAGAAGCCATCGCCCGCGCCGAAGCCCTGGCGACCTGGACCCGACGGCTCGGAGACCTGCTCTCCTCCGGTGCCGGAGGGCTCTCGCAGGCGATCACACGCTCTGCGGCCACCGCGCCCGAGCCCTTGACGGGACCCGTGCAGCGCCTCGCTGACCAGCTCCGCACCGACGGCACCGAGGCGGCGCTACGTGCCTTCGCCGACGAACTCGCCGATCCCGCTGTCGACGCGGTCGTGCTCGCCCTGCTGCTGCGGCTGCGCGCAGGCGGCCGCGGCCTGGCGGACCTCCTGCACCACCACGCCGACGCGCAGGCCCGGGAGGTCGCCGCCCGACGCCAGGTCGAGGCCGACCGAGCCAAACCCCGCACCACCGTGCGCTGCCTGATCGCCATCACCGTGGTCATGCTCGGCGGGCTGGTGGCCTTCGCCGGGCACTACCTGGCCCCGTTTTCCACCGCGACCGGGCAAGCCGCGCTGGTCGTGATCGCCGCGCTCGGGGCCGGATCGATCGCATGGATGCACCGCATCACCACCCCACCAGCCATCCAGCGCTACCTCATCACCGGGGAAAGGGGCAAGGCATGATCACGCTCGGAATCGTGCTCGGCTTGCTGGCCGGTACCGGACTCGCCACCGGCCTCGTTGCCACCGTTCCGGCAGGCAGGCTCGATCTCGTCGCCGCGCTCCACCACGCCACCCGCACCGCACCGGGCCCTGCCGCGGGATCAGGCGGTGCTGTCGTCGCCCGGCTCACCGCCTTGGCCCGCCGTGGGCAGCATCCCTGGTTCGCGCTTCCCGAGGCGGACCTGGATCTGCTGGAACTCGCTCCCGAGCAGTACCTCGCCCGGCGCCTGCGCGCGGCCGCACTGGGACTCGCGGCCGGGGCCGTGCTCGGGGTACTCGGTTTCGTCGCCGAAGTGCTTCCGGCCGCAGTTGCGGTGCTGTGCGCACTCGCCGGCGCCGCAACAGGCGGGATGCTGCCGTATGTCCAGGTCCGCGACGCCGCCAAGCAGCGCCGCGATGCCTACCGGCGGGTGTTGGCGGTCTATCTCGATCTCGTCGCGCAGGAGCGTAGTGCGGGGCGCGCGGCTACCCCGGCGTTGCGGGAAGCCGCTGAGGTCAGCGATCACCCGCTGCTGGTGCGCATCCGCGCCACTGTGACTCGGGCGCACCGCCTCGGGCACACCCCGTGGGACGCGCTGCGCGACCTCGGCACGCGGCTGCGGGTGCCGGAACTGGTCGATGTCGCCGACCTCGCCGACACCGCCGCCGACGGCGCCGCCATCGCCACCAGCCTGCACACCAAAGCCACCTCCCTACGGCAAGCCGCCCTCAGCGACGACACCACCACAGCGAACGCACGCAGCGAAAAACTCACCATCCCCGTCGCACTGCTCATGCTCGCCTTCCTCGGCCTGCTGCTGTACCCGACCACCGCCGCACTCCTGAACTCCTAACCCGTCGAAAGGCACCGGCCATGCCACGCACCACCCCCGCCCGCCTCACCCACGCCGCCTGGTACCTGGTTCTGCCCCTGGTCTGGGCACTCGCCGACACCGTCACCTGCGCCCGAGACCGCGCGCGACGCCTCGCGGTCGACGACCGCGGTTCCGAAACCGTCGAAAAGGCCGTGATCACCGCGCTCGTGCTCGGACTCGCCCTCGGCCTGGCCGGAGTGATCACCGCCGTCGTGCACAAATACCAAGGCCAAATCCACTAAGGACACCCCATGACCGTCCACACCAGACACCTCAGTCCGGAGCGGGGTTCGGAGACCGTGGAAACCGCCGTGCTCGTCGGCCTCGCGCTGGTACTGCTGGTCTCGGTCGTGCAGGCCGGATTGTGGTGGCACACCCGCACCCTGTGCCTGCACGCCGCCGCCACCGGCCTGCAAACCGCCCGCACCCTGCACGCCACCCCAGGATCCGGCCAGCGAGCCGCCGCCGAGTTCCTCAACCGCGCACCCAGCGCCGCCACCGACCCCGTCACTAGGGTCTCGGCCACCAGCAGCGACGTCGTCGTCGAAGTCTCCGCGACCGCACCCCGCGTGCTGCCGATCCCCGGCCTGGAGTTCCGCCTCACCCAAGCCGCCAGTGCTACCCGCGAAGCCTTCACCACCCCGGGAGGCACCCCATGAAATCCCCGGCAAGCGAGCGGGGTTCGGCCAGTATCGAACTGGCCGTGCTCACACCGGTCGTGCTGCTGGTGCTGGCGGTCGTCGTCGCCGCGGGACGCCTCGTGACCGCGCACGCGAGCCTGGACACCGCCACCGCCGCAGCCGCCCGCGCCGCCACCCTTGCCCGCACCGCACCGGCGGCCCAGGCGGCGGCGCACCGCGCCACCGAACACACCCTCGACCAATATGGCCTGCACTGCACCCAGCAGAAGACCACTGTGGACACTGGTGCCTTCACCACCGCACCGGGCCAGACCGCGACCGTGACGGTGACCGCCTCCTGCACTGTGCCACTGGCCGACCTCACGCCCGGGATGCCGGGCAGTGTGCGGCTTTCCAGCGAGTTCGCCAGCCCCCTGGACCCGTACCGGGAGCGCACATGACCACCAACCCGAACGAGCGCGAACGCGGGTCGATCACCTTGCTGGTCGCCGTGCTGCTGCCGTGCCTGCTGCTGGTGCTGGCATTGGTGGTCGACGGGGCCGACCGGATGCGCGCACTGGCCCGCGCCGACGCGGTTGCGGCCGAGGCCGCCCGCGCGGCCCTGACCGCTCTCGACACGCGCTCTGCTCAGATCACGCTCGACGCCGGACAGGCCCGCAACGCCGCGCAGGCCGCATTGACCGCTACCGGGCACCGCGGCGAGATACGCCTGGATGGTCGCATCGTGCAGGTGACCGTGGCGCATTCCGAACCCGCCGCCATCGGGCTGCTCGGGGCAACCCACGAGGTCACCGGGCGCGCGGACGCCGAACTCGGCATCGGCACCAGCACGCCGGGACGCGCGCCATGATCTCGACGGTTCTTCGCCGCGTGGCCGCCGTGCTCGGCATCCTGCTACTGGTCACCGTGATGCCCACGGTGCTGGTGCTCTGCACCCGGTGGTTCGACTGGCCCGAGCTCACCTGGCCACCACTACAGTCCGGATTCCTCGGCGAGTTCTCGCCCACGGATTTCCAAGCCTGGCTAGTGGCCACGTACCACGAAAGCCGCCTCAGCCTTGGTACGGAAGGGCTGCTGCTGGCGAGTGGCCTGCTGGCGCTCTGGGGAACCTGGCTAACGATGATCTGGTGTCTGGTCGCCGACACCGCGGCCGTGCTGCGGTTCGGCGCTCGTCGCCTGCGCGAGCACGGTCCCCACAGTGTCCGTGGCTGGGTCACCGCGCTGGTCACCAGCACCGTCCTCGTCGGTACGGCCGGTCCCAGCCTCGCCTCGACTCTCCCCGCACATCCGGTGGCGGCCAGTGCTCCCCGCCACCCCAGCGGCCCGCAACGCGCTCCCGAACCGCTGCGTGCCGCACCGGAGGCGGGCGGGCACCACGATGGTCCGCCTGCCTCCGGTCCCATGCTGCGCACCCACCGCGGCGATTCGCTGTGGGAGCTTGCGAAAATCCACCTCGGTGACGGGAATCGGTGGGGCGAGATCACCGATCTCAACCCGCATCTCTCGCCCGAGCCGCAGTTCCTCCGTGCCGGGGACTGGCTGCGGATGCCCGACGACGCCGTGCGCATCGAGCCCGCTCCCCTGCCCGACGGGGTCCGGTGGATCACCGTGACCGAGGGCGACACCCTCTCGGGCCTCGCCCAGCAGCACCTCGGCGACCCCGACCGGTGGGGCGAGATCTTCGACCTCAACCGTGGCCGTACCCAAGACGCCGACCGCACCCTGCGACGCCCCGGCTTCCTCATGCCTGGCTGGCGCCTCGCGATCCCACCTGCCCACGCCGAAACCGAGCGGTCTCCCGCACCGGCCGTGCCTGCGCCTGACATCCCGCAGCCGCCGCAGCAGCAGCCGCCGTCGCCGGACACCGCTAACAGCACTGAGGCTGAGGGGGCTGTCGGTCCTGCGATCACGCTGCCGACCGGTGGTCTGGTTGCGGCCGGCCTGGCCGTGGCGGTCGCACTCGGGATGGTTCTGCAACGTCGTCGACGCCGGCGCACCTACCTCCCCGGTAGCGGTGACCGCACTCCGCCGCCCGAGCCCGCGCCGGTGGTGCGCCACCTTCGGCTGGCCGAGGACCGCGCCGTCGTGACCGGCGAGGAACCCGACCTCGCCGAGCCGGTCACCGTGCACTCCGACGAGAACGACACCACCGGAGCCCAGCCGCATGCGAAGGCGGTCTCCGCACTCGCCATGGAGGTCGGTGTCGGCGACGGCCGGTCCCGCGCGCTCGACCTCGCCGCGCTCCACGGGCTGGGACTTACCGGAGCCGGCGCCGAAGCCACCGCCCGCGCACTGCTGGTGCACCTGCTCGGCACCACCCACGCCGCCGTGCTCATCCCCCAGCACGACGCCCGCGCCCTGATCGGCGACGACCCGCCCACCTCGGCCCGGCTGCACATCACCGGCGACCTCGACGAAGCCCTCGCGACGCTCGCCGACCGGTCCGACACCGACCAACGGCAGGACATCGCGCTGGTCGCCAGCCTCGACCACGTCCCTCAGCACCTGGCGACCGCGCTGGCCCCGAGCGGGATTGCGGGCATCCTGCTCGGCGACCACCCCACGGGCGCCACGGTGCGTGTGCGCGCCGACGGCCTCGTCACCGCCACCAGCCCCGCCCTGAACGAGCTGAACGGCACCCGGATGTTCCACCTCAACGCCACCGATACCCGCGACCTGATCGACCTGCTCACCGACACCGACGACACCGCTGAACCCACCGCCGTGGACCACGCCGTCTCCCCCGAACCCGGCAACCACGACGCCCCGACCGCGCCCGCGGGAAACGCTCAGCTCCCCACGCTGCCGGACAGCACGCCGATCAACGACGAACACGACGAGCCCGGCAGCGCCGATCAGGCTCCGGACACCGAGCCAGCCCCGGCCACCGACCATCCCGAAAGCTCGAACCGCCCCCTGCATCTCGCGGTGTTCGGCCCGCCCACGCTGACCTGGCACACCTCCCACGGCACCAGCCACGACCTCACCACCGCGCTCGCCCCAAAACACAAAGCGCTGCTGGTGTTCCTCGCCCTGCACCCCCGCGGGGCCTCCCGGGAAGCCATGCGCGACGCGCTCTGGCCCGACTCCCGGGGATCGCGGCCCTACAACGCCTTCTACGCCGCGCTGTCCCAACTCCGCAAAACCGTCACCGACGCCACCGACGAAGGGGCCGACGACCTCGTCCTCCACGACGACGAGACCGTCACCCTCAACCCGAACCTCGTCACCGTCGACTACTGGCAGTTCGACCAGGCCGAGCAAGACCAACGCCGCGCGGCCCCCAAGCAACAACGGCTCGACGCCTGCTCCCGCATCATCGCGCTCTACCGCGGTCACCTCGCCGCCGGCCACTCAACGCTCTGGCTCGACGCGCCCCGCGAAGCCACCCACCGCACCACCATCGACGCCGTCACCACGCTGGCCGACCACTACCGGACCAGCGATCCACAACGACGGCTCCAACTCCTCGAACACGCCAGAACGTTGAGCCCGGAAAACGAACACCTCTACCGCGACATCATTCGAACCCAGGCCCAACTCGGACACACCGATGCCATCCCTCGCACCCTTCACCTTCTCACCCACACCCTCGCCAACATCGGCGAACGCCCCGAGGCCACTACCCTCACTCTCGCCCGCACGCTCCAAACCACACCGCCCACACCCACCAAAACCCGGCAGTGCGATCAGTAAGTCCTCAACGGCCCCACCAACGCAGGCAGTACCGGCGGAGGGGCCAGCAGACAAAGGATCCCCTCGGCGGGAGAAGCCGAGGGGTTCCTGACAATGCCCGGAAACAGGTTGCTACTAGTATCCTGACGTCGACACACTAACGCAGAGAACCGCGAGTTCCTGCGGGCCGCACCCTCCCGCCCTCCACGCCTAAGACAGCAGCTGAAGCCTCACGGTTTCGCCACCGCGGACACCGGCCCGCCATGGGCTTGCCTGACGCTCTCCCGCGCCGCCACCGAGAGCATCTCCCTGGTACCTGCGCGCCTACTCATCTACCTACTCATGCGCCCACTCATGCGCTCACTCATCTACCCGATAAGCAGGAAGCCCCCTCGCGCGACGTTGTCGCAGGTCAGCGCGCCGCTGGCCCTTCCTGAATCTACCCAGCCTCGGTACCCCACGGGAATTTGTTGACGACTGGGAGGGAATATGAGGGAGCGGAACAATAAACAGTGCGGGCAATCATGTGCACCAATGAGCTCTGATTGGAGAGACCAGAACTTCACCTGCGAAGGTTCTGTCCATCGATTCCTTTTAGCCGGTTCTCGGTTGATCACTTCATTCACCTCGCTCCTCGCTCGGCAGGTGCAAGCGCCAGCAGTTCGATTCAATTTGTTGATCATTTTCACTACACCAACATCCTTCGTAGGGTTGACAAATTGGATACGTTCAGTACTTCCGCCATCAGTCAACGATGCGCATCTCTGTCAATAAGTCGAACAGGCGTCAAGCGATCCGCGCGCACCTTGCGCCTGCCACAAAGGTGAGCCAGGCAAGGCGGGCGTCCTTCACTTCCGCAGCTTCCCGCCTTCCCGCGCACGCGCACCCGCGCGTAAGGCGTCGGACACCCCCTTCTCTGCCGCCGAGTGACGCTGTCTGCGCCTTGCAGCCACACGGACGGCAAGCGGCACCGAAAGGCTCCAACGCCGCACAGCGGGACGCTGAACTGGCCTTTCGCGGAAATATAACGGCGAGATAACGGACGCTCGCCACCCCTTGCGGAGTGTCCTGTTTAGGTGTGTAATAGACACATCAGCAGGACAGACCGAAGAGGAAGCGATGAGGACCGGGGCACGGCGTCCCTGCGAGTCGCCTTCCGCGGAGGAACGGCCGGCTGAGACCAGAGAAGTCCCCGTAAAGCGCGGGCAACGGCTTGGGCCGTGCGGACAGCAGCGAACCCGTGCAGAGCGGAATGGTGAACGACGCGTAGCCAAACGCTCATTCCTTCCTGGGATGTGTAGTAACTGCGCTTGCAGCGCCATTCGTATAGCTCTTGCTCAAAGCGGAGAAGCGCGCACAAATGGCATTCCTGCCCGGAGTGCCCCCAAGATAACTTCATGGTGGTCTAGCACCGAAAGACGTCACGATGCGTGGGCGTTCGGGCTGTTTTAGGCGGTTGCCGACATTGGACGATTCACGGCTGGAGAATGTCACTCTCGCCCGTCCATAGCACGCTAATCCTTACGGGCATGGTTCCCTGCATCGTGCGCTAGACACAACGGAATTCCCACGTTCGGCACCGTGGAGAGATTCAGGGAATGTGCTGTCAGCGGCGACATGTGCCCGTGTGCGATGCGTATTGCACGGACTCAGGATGCGTCCCCTTTGCGACATCCGCGCATGGCACGTGTCGCCGTCTGACACCAGCTCACAACTGGCCTGAATCACTGGAGACATGCCCAACGGAAACGAAAGGAAGTGTCCGAAGTGAGCCGTAAGGACTTTGTCGCCATTGCCGAGTCCGTTCGCGAGTCTGTGTCCACAGATGACGATCGGAAAGAACTGGCAGACCGGCTCGCGAACTACTTTGCGAGTGTCAATCCCCGATTCGACCGGGACCGTTTTTTCGCCGCGTGCGGACTCTGACCATTCCGCCACTGGCCACGATTCACGCAAGCGACAGCCCGCAGCATAGAGAGGTGCGTCATGGACGAGATCAAGGTTCAGCTTTCCGATGATGCCGCGCGGTGGTTCGGCCAGAACTACCGATACACCGAATGGGACGCTGACGATTTCGCACGCGATCACGACTGGTCCGGTTTCGATTTCGTTACCGGTTCCGATGGGGAACCCCTGGTTGTCCCGGGCGAGTACGTGTTCGGGCACCTGTGCTCTCACCTGCTGGAGGCGTCGAACGCGCAGGCTGCAGCCGCGATCATGAAAGAGGCCGCACCCGGGAAGGCATCCGAGTTCCACGGGGTGTTGGCCTACGACTACGCGGACAAGGCCGCACGGGAGGCCGCCGAACGCATCGGCGCTTTCCTGGCTGGCTATCCGGTCCTCAACGATGAGGACTTCGACCAGCGGGAGCGGGACGCGGCGATCTCGGCGCTGACCGACTGCTACGACGTGCCCGACGAGATCGCCGGCGACGTCGCCGCGGCCCTGTCCGACGACGGACAGAGCCTGTGTACCGACTGCAGTAGCTGGGACCTCGACCGGATCAGGGAACACCTGGGCTACCGCGAGTGCGCCGAGTGCGACGGGTACATCAAGACCAGCCACGATCAGCCGCTGCACTACGAGTGCGCGGAGTTCTACGAAGAAGCGGACTGCGAGTGCGTCTCCCTCCTCGTCGATACCCACCGACACAACGGTGTCGTGACGACGTGGGCAGACGTGCGGGAAACACTGCGCGGCTGCGAACACTGCTACTCGCAGGTTCTTCCCTACGGGAAAACCGCCTGACACACCCAGTTTCGCGCGAGCCATCTTCGTTTGATTGTGAGGGTCATGGAATGTTGTACGCGGTCGCCATTGATGCCCAGCACGCCAGGAGCGGAAAGCCCCGTCGGGGCTTTCTGGTCTACGCGGCGACGGGCGAGGTTCGCGGGTTCGCCGACGGTCGCTACCGCGGTTCCGCCGCGCTGCGTGCTGTCGAGAAAGCGACCGGCGAGGCCGTCAGGGAACTGTGTTCTCTTCGGGTCACGCCTGCCGAATACCGGGAAGCAATGCGGCAACCGGTCCAGTTCTGATGTCCTTTCGCCTGTCCGCAGAGGCTAGCGGGGGTGCAGCTCCCCCGACAGGCGCCACGTCCCGCAATCGCACGGTGTAGGTGAACGCTGATTTCGCCTACACCGTGCGGCGGAACGAATCCAGTTCATTGATCACACCGAAGCACCCGCACTCTTTTGGGGAGGTATTCGCATGTCCAGCAAAGAGAAGTTGGCGTTTGTCGTTCAGATCGAAGAGCGCTACGACATACGGCGGGTTGTCGCAAAGGTGTGCCGGGTGACGACGTCCGGCGAGTTGCGGCGTCCCTCGTTCGGTAGTGGCGATATGGGCGCGCACCTTGCGGATTTCGAGGTGTCCGCCTACCTCGATCGCGACAACGAGCGCGCCTGGTGCCCCGGGCACTACTTCGACCCGTTCCGGGTTGATCTGGACTAGGCGGAATCCATCGTCAAGGTTCTCCGCAAGCTCCAGAAGGGCATGGACAAAGCCACTCGGGAGCACGGCTACCTTGCCGCGGACGACTTCGCCGGCTACCTGTTCCGCATCGCGGCGATCCTGGGAGTCCGGATCTACTACGTCCGCAACTCCGACCGCGGCCGGGAGATGACCGGCGAGACCTTCCGCCACGCAGACGCGGCCAGCGTCCAAGTGTGGATCGGGAGAAATAGTTGTGCAAGCCGCGTGAGGTGAGGTCATGAGCGGGAACATGGTCACCCCTGCGGTACTGGACTGCGGGCACGCCCCGACGCCCCTGGGCTCCGCAACATCGGGGATCGGTGCCCCGGGCTTCGCAAAGAAGGCCGGCACCGGGGACACGATGTGCTACCCGTGCGCCGACGAGCACGAGCGCGCGGTGATGCGCACGTCCCGGTGCGTGGTCGCCTACATCTCCGGCGACGCTTCCACGGTCACGACCTGGATCGGGGGCACGTTGGCCGCCGTCGACCCGGCCGACCGGCGGCAGCGCGGCCAACGCCAGTACACGCCGTCCGGCGGGTCTTGGACCCGCCACGTCTGGCACGCCACCGACCCGCACGGCGGACGGTGGTACGGCGTCAACGACGGCCCCAGGATGGCCGTGCGCCTGCGCCGAGTGCGCGCCTGAACCTGGCAGAGCGACAACCGAGCGCCCGGTACTGGCTACCGCCGCGCCACGCTGCCCGCGCCACGCGCGGGCAGCGGTCCCGTCGTTCGCCCGGACCGTCGCCCCGATCTCCGCGCATAGCCCGCTCGGCTGATCGCGGCGGCTCGTTCCCACCCCTCTCGGTACTCGACGAATCGAGGTCACCCATGTCTGTTGTCAAGGTCTACGACCGTTTGGACCTCTCCCGCGTGCAGCTGGATGGCGTGCTGCGCGTGGCCTCGCGCCGCGCGGACGCGGTCCAGGTCGCAAAGGACCACCGTCTCCCCGTCCAGTCCGTCACCCGGGCACACGACCGGTTCGGGTTCTGGTTCTACGTGTTCCAGCTCCGGGGCGATCCCGTGTGGGGCACGGTCACGCTCGCCGGAACCGAACCCGGCTTCAACAACGCGGTACGGCTGCCCGTCCGGCAACTGCAGACCGGCACCCAAGCGATGCCGCTACATGAAATGGCCGCGTTGCTGGCCGCCGTCGACGAGGACTACCCGGCCTGCACCGTGACCGGACACCTCGCGGCTGCCCTGACCAAGATCCTCGATCTGTGGGCCGACGCACGCC
The DNA here is from genome assembly GCF_037023755.1 of Saccharopolyspora sp. SCSIO 74807. Classification (NCBI taxonomy): domain Bacteria; kingdom Bacillati; phylum Actinomycetota; class Actinomycetes; order Pseudonocardiales; family Pseudonocardiaceae; genus Saccharopolyspora; species Saccharopolyspora sp. SCSIO 74807. The sequence continues at coordinate 997,492 of NZ_CP146100.1, forward strand.
GCAACGGCCGCCGCGAGATCGACCTCCGCGACCTCGACCGCGCCGTGGCCAGCGAGTTCGCCCCGGCCGTGCACGCCTGGCGCATGAACGGCGCCGGCCCCCGGGTGGTCGGGATGGCCTGGGACGACACGCCCTAAGACACCTCGTTGCCTCCCGCTCCGGTGCGCGGCCACCCGATGCGCACCGGAGCGGCCCTCTCGCGCCCTTTTCCCATCGCCCCACCGAAAGCAAGGACCCTGCGATGAACAACCACGACAACGCGGCCGACATGGTGGCCGAAGCTGACCGCGAGCGCGCCCGCGCGGATGCGGGCGAAGGACTCGCCCGGCTCCGCGGAGCCAGCCTTGACGAACTGGCCAGCCTCGCCGGGGAACTTCGGTGCCAGGTCGACGATCTCACCGACGACGCGCACAGCTCGAATCCGATACCGCCGGACAGGCTGCGGAACGTCACCGCCCGCCTGAGCCGGCTTGCGGACACGCTCTCCCGCGCCGCGCGGGGATACGCGGGTGCCCGCGCGACCGACATGGCCTATCCGCGGGTCTTCGAGGACCTGGACGAGCATGGCTGGACCGCGCGGCCGGACCGGGACCTGGACGGCACCCTGCCACCGATCCCGATCAGCGAACTGGGCGACAACCACCGCGGCTATCGGCGGGGCTGGCGCCGCGGTGACCAGACGATCACGCTGTGGTTCACCGGTCCCTACTCGCTGGCCTACGGCGCCGCGAGCGGGCACGGGCGGCTGTGGACCGTGCAGGAGGTCAAGGCGGTCATCACCTCGGCGCCGACGCCGATCCGCGAGGCGAACGCGGAATCCCGCAGGAGTTCGGCCGTGTCGTTCGGGGCCACCTACGACCAGGTGGCCGACCACATGCGGGCCGCCGGCTGGGGCGCCCCGGTCGAGGAGCATCCCTGCGACCGTCGCGGCATCCGTCGCCCCGACGGCACCGGGACCAGTGGCGTTTGGGAAAGCCCCAGTGTTTACGGGTTCCGTGTGTATGCCTGGGGAGTTGGTGACGAGCCCGCTCACGTCTGGTACTGGGCGGGCACCCTCGCGACCCTGGATGCCCTCCGCCGGCTCACCGACCGCCACTGACGGCAGGCGACTCTTGGCGACCATCCCGCCCGCCGCATCCCCTAGTCCTTTTCGGACTTTGAGATGCGGCGGGCGTTCCTCTTTCCCACGCGACGAAATCTGAGTTTCCGAGAGGAGGCGGGACCATGTATGCGACGAGCCCAGACCGACCCAGACTTGCCGATTATGACGTCATTCTCGTGAATTCGAGTGCGGGTAAGGACTCGCAAGCCATGTTGGACGAGGTGTGCGTCCGAGCGGAGAAGGCGGCGGTGCTTGACCGTGTCACGGTGTTGCATTGCGCGCTGGGTCATGTGGAGTGGCCGGGAACCGCCGCGCTCGCGCGGCTCCAGGCGGAGCACTACGGCGTGCGCTACGAGGAGCGGCACCGTGAACGCGGCTTACTCCTTGATCAGGTGCGGCAGCGGGGCCGTTGGCCGTCGTCAGCGGCTCGTTACTGCACCTCGGACCAGAAACGCGGTCCCGCGCGCAAGCTGATCACGGAACTCGTCGCCGAACTTGGCCCGCTCCACCGTCCCGCGCGGGTGTTGAACTGCATGGGACTCCGCGCGGAGGAATCCCGGGCACGGCTGAAGAAAGTCCGTCTCAGCCGGGACGAGGCAGCGAGCAGCGGGAAGCGCATCGTGGATACCTGGCTTCCGATCCATGAGTGGACGGAAACCGAGGTGTGGCAACGCATCGACGCCAGCGGTGTGTCGTATCACCCGGCCTACGACGAGGGCATGACCCGCCTGTCGTGTTCGCTGTGCGTGCTCGCGAGCCGCGCGGACCTGATCCGTGCCGCGCGGCTCCGTCCCGCGCTGGCCGCCGAGTACGCGGACGTGGAAGCCGAGATCGGGCACAGGTTCCGAAACGACCTGTCCATGACCGACATCATCGCGGCGGCACGCGCGGAATCCGGCCAGACACCCGCACGCTGCGCGACCGATCGCCCGGTCCGTCGGGCTGCCTGACACCAGAACGGCAGCACGACCGCACGCATCCGCTCTTCGGTCAGCGCTTCTGGTTTTCCCTCGCTGAAAGGGGTTTTGCATGTCTGTGTTCCAGTTGAGCAAGGCGCACATCGATGGACTGGTCAACGCGGGAATCCAACTTTCCGTGATCGATGTGGACGAGGCGAACGACACCGGTCGGATGCTGCTGGAGCAGCACTACCGCAGTGTCGGTTTCCTGCTCGACGACGAGCCGCCTCCCCGCTATGCGGTCAAGATCGGACCGTTCCTGTTCCACGTGGTCGCCATCCTCAACCTCGTCGCGTGCTACGAGTACCAAACGTGCGAAGGCCGGGGCTGGGACACGAGCCCAGCGCGGGAATGGTGCCGACGGTTGCGTGACGAAGCCCTACGTCGATTGCCAGAAGCTGCCAAGCAGGTCACGCGCATCGCGGGGATCGAGCGCCCCGTGTACAAGACGCTGTCGGTCTGGGAGGACACCCCGTGGGGCATCGCGTCTCTCGACGAGGTCCCGGATGCCGGTGATGGCGAGATCGTCATTCCCGTGATCCGGCGAGGATTTCCCGTCGACATTCTCACGGAGCCGGGGGGTTCCTTCTCTAACGGTGGACTGTCCTCCCGTGCCCGGAGCGTGGTGATCGTCGACATCGACGGCGAACGGGTTCCCGAGTTCGCACGCATCCGGGAGCCGAGCGATGACGCCCCGGCGGTGTCGCTGCGGTTCGAGTACGGCCGGTACGTCGGGCGCCCCACGGATGACCCGGACCGGTGGTTCATGGCCTCCGGTGCCTTCCTGCACACCGGCGATTCCCGGTGGGGCGAGTTGATCGGCCACTCGTTGCCGATCCCGCTGCACGACCGCACCGAGTAGACGCACAACTCGGTACGCGCGTCCCCTCTTTCCTTCCCCTGTGCGGGCCGCGCCGACACGGTTCTCCGGTTGGCGCGGCCCGCTTTTCGCGTCATGACAAGGAGCACTCATCATGAACCCTCTCGCTGCTCGCGCATTTCTGCTCCGGGCCACCGAGCCGCCGGCTCCTGCGGTCGACGCCTTCGTGGCCGCCCACGGCCCCGTGGAGGCGGTCGAGCGCATCCAGACCGGAGCCGCCGCACCTCGATCCGTCCTGCACGAGATCCGCGACCCCGAGCCCCGGATCGACGAGGACCTGGCCGCGATCGATGCCGACCGGTTCCGACTGCTGACGCCGGAAGATCCCGACTGGCCGCACGGCGCGCTGCGCGGCCTGACCGAACACGGCCTCGGCGCACCGTTGGGGCTATGGGTTCGGGGGTCCGCCAGTCTCGCGGCGAGTACCCGCTCGGCGGTGTCGGTGGTGGGCGCCCGCGCCGCTTCCGAGTACGGCGAGCACGTCGCCACCACGCTCGGCAACGACCTCGCCGCGGCCGACGTCACGGTTCTGGCCAGTGGCGCCTACGGCGTCGACGGCGCGGCCCACCGTGGTGCGCTGCTCGGCTCCGCGCCCCCGATCGCGGTGCTGGCCTGCGGCACCGATATCGCCTACCCGCAAGGCCACGCCTCGTTGCTGGAATCGATCGCCCACAGCGGCCTGCTGATCAGCGAATACCCGCCCGGTACGAAGCCCATCCGCGCCCGTTTCGCCGCCCGGGGCCGGCTGCTGGCCGCCCTCGGGGTGGCCACCGTCGTCGTGGAAGCCGGGAAACGCAGCAATGCTCTCCCGATCGCGCACACCGCCGCGGCGATGGGCCGCCACGTCTACGGTGTGCCCGGACCGATCACCTCCGCCACCTCGGCCGGTGTGATCGACCTGTTGCGCACCGGAGTGGCCACCCCGATCGCCGCTACCGAGCACATCATCTGCCAGGAGGGCATCCGATGACCGAGCACACCGAGCTGGCCGCGGACGTCGCGGACGCGGTAGACGCGCTCGGACTCCCGTCGGACTGGGGCGTGCGGGTGGAGATCCGGCCGCGACGCCGCACGCTCGGGTTGGAACTCAAGCCCGGCGAACCGGTGAAGGTCCTGGTACCGCTCCACACCACCCCGGACCGGGTCGCGGACTTCGTCCGCACCCATCGGGGGTGGCTGGCGAGGAAGATCCCCGAAGCGCGGCAGCTTGCTCCGGAGTTCGCGGTCAAGGAGTTCGTCAACGGCGAGGGCTTCGCACTTCTCGGCCGGTCCTACCGGCTGCGGGTCACCGAGGACGGCCCGTCGGCACGGATCGAGCGCAGGCCCCATGCGTGCGGCTCCGACCTGTTCCTGTGCGTCCGGCGCGACCGTCCGGAGGCGATGCGCACCGCGGTGATCAACCTGTACTGCGACCGTGGCGTGGCCTGGGCCAGGCGGCGGGGCGAGCAGTACGAACGCCGCGGCGGCATCCAGGACTTGGACTACGAGGTGCGCGACCTCGGCCGTCGCCGCTGGGGCGCCTACAGCCCGACGAAACACCTGGTCAGCCTCCACTGGCCGCTGTTCGGGCTCCCGCGCGAGCTGATCGAGTACGTGCTCGTGCACGAACTCGCCCATGCCACCCGCCCACCGGGCCGCAAGCACGGGAACGGCTGGCAACGCCAGATGAACCTGTGGCTGCCCGACTGGCGCCGACGCAAAGCCGATCTCGCCCAAGCTGGGCGTCGCGCGTGGATGGGCGACTACTACCAGCACTGATCCGTTGTGGGGGCCGTCGCGACGACCGACGGCCCCACAACCCCCACGCTCACGAAGTGGGCACCTCCCGCTCGCGTACCGAGGCCGACCCCACTGACACGAACGTCCTACACAGGAGCGTGATAGACATGTGTGGTAGACAGGCCACAGCAACAGGGTGTCGCTCACCAGGAGCGATCACGGCACACGGAGGCGTCGACGTGACCCAACCGGACGGAACGCCCGATGAGGTCCTTCAACTGCGCTCGGCCCGAGCCAAGCTCGAAAACATCAAGACCGAGCTGAAAGAGGCGCGCGAGGAGCAAGCCCGGATCGAGGACAAGATCAACGGCTTGCTCGCCCAGCAACGGGAAGCCCGCAAGGAGCGCAACGACGCGGTACTGGCCGCAGACGCAGCCAAGATTCCCCGGCTGACGATCTCCAAGGAGGTCGGTATGCAGCGCAGCAACGTCTACAAGCTCCTGGACGAAGGAAACACCTCCGGCTCATAGGACGAGCGCTGGCCGGGTACGGGATTACGGGGCTGGGTTGACGGTCCTGGGCAGATCCCCTGTTTTGAGTGCCGCGTAGGCGGGCCGCACTCTGATCTACAGCAAAGTGCTCCAATAGCTCCAGAATGCTTGAAGGATGAGCCCGGCGATGGCGATGTACCACACGGTGAGGAACACGGTGTGGTACTGGGCGAGCTTGTTGGCCACTTTCTTGATGATTGACGGTCCCGGTAGGTGGTGCTCAGCCGTGTGCAGGGTGGTGTACCAGAAGATCGGAATGGTGACGGCCCAGACGATCATGCAGTAGGGGCAGAGGGCGCCGATGGTGTACAGGCTGTGCGCGATCAGCCAGTGCACGAACACGATCCCGAACACGGTGCCGGCTTGGAGTCCGAGCCAGAACCAGCGCGGGAAGCGCGCACCACCCAGGCAGGCCACGCCGATGGTGGTGACGATGGCGAACCCGCCGATGCCGATCAGCGGGTTGGGGACGCCGAAGGCTTCTGCCTGCGGGGTGTTCATGACCGACCCGCAGGACAGGATCGGGTTGATGCTGCACGTCGGCGTGTAGGTGGCGTCCTTGAGAAGCGCGATCTTCTCGACGGCGAGAATGAACGCGGCGAGGAAACCGATGCCCCCGCCAATCGCGAGGATGTACGGCAACGCGCGTGTGGCAGCGGGGTTCACGCTTCGCTGGGTTGGAGCCGCAGCGGCGGTTGTGGGCGATGTCGTGGGCATCAGCGTGCTCCTACCGCGCGAGAGCAGCGTCGATCTGGGCCTTCAGCTGCTCGTAACTGGGCATGGACGGCAGTTGCTGGCCGTTGAGGAACAGCGTGGGAGTGCCTTCCACCCCCAGGGTTGCGCCGTCGTTCATGTCGCGTTTGACCCTGTCCACAGTGGCGGGATCATTCACGGTCTGCTGGAAACGCTGGATGTCGAGCCCGAGTTCGCGGGCATAGCCGATGAACTTCTCGGCTTGCGAGGTCTGCTGGTGGCTCCACTGGTCCTGGGTCTCGTACATCTTGCGGTACATGGGCTCCAGCGCCCCTTGCTGAGCTGCCGCCTCCACGGCCAGGGCCGCGGTTCCGGAATTCGGATGACCCGGCAACGGGAAGTAGCGGACGACGAACGTGACGCGGTCCCCGTACTCGGCGCGGAGCCGTTCGATCACCGGGAACATCGCCTTGCACGCTTCGCACTCGAAGTCCAGGAACTCCACCACCGTCACCTTGCCGTCCGCGGCGGTGGACAGGCGGTGGCTGTCTGGGCGCACGAGCACGTCAGCCGGCGCAGTGGCGCTCGGCTGTCCGCCAGGCGCCGCAGGTGAAGGACCCTTGCTGGTCCAGGCCAGCAGTCCGCCGAGGCCGATCACAGCGGCGACCACGATCGCCAGGGTGATCTTGAGATTGGTTGTCATGCCCTTGTTCTCGCGATTCTGTCGTCGTGTCGGTGTCGTGCGGTTGCCTTGATCACGGTGCCCAGCTGAGGACGCATGCCAGGGTCAACACCGCGGTCGGGCCGAGCGCGATGGCCACTGCGATCGCCGGGGACAGCAGCAGCACCGGACGCCCAGTGCGGGTGACCGGCGCGGGGTGCAGGAGGTAGGTCATGCGGGTCGTGAGATCGCCGCCGGTAGCCCCCAGGGCGGCGCCAGGAACCGCGTGATCGACCATGCGCAGCAGGGCTCGCGCCACGGTGCCACGGCCGCAGCGTGTCCCCGCCCGTTCGTCGGCGAGCCGTTCAACAAGGAGTTCCACCTGCTGGGGCAGCGCGCGAAACAGCGGCACGACCGGCAATGCCCTCGCCAGCCCGCGGGCCAGGGTGAGCAGGGCGTGGTGGTGACCGGCCAGGTGCGCACGCTCATGCGCGAGCATCGCGTCGAGTTCACGGGCACTGAGGGTGTCCCGTGCGCCGGTGCTGAGAACGATCCGCGACGGCGAGCCGGCCAGGCAGTAGCAGACCGGCCGGGCGTACGGGACGAGGATGGTCCCGCTTCCGGGATCGACGCGGCCCACCTCGGCGAGCTCGGCACGGTGGTCGTGGGACGCCTGCCGTGTGCGGTGAACGTGTGCGGCGAGAACGACGCAGGTATAGCCGGTCAGTCCGGTAGCGAGCACGGCGGAGCCCAGCGAGATCAACCCCGGCCGATGGAGCAGCCCGACGCAGCCAGCGAGAAACGACGTCAAGCCCTGGGGCTGAACGGAAAACACGTCGACGCGCGGGGCCACCAGGGTCACGGGACCGGCGACCGCGAGCATCGTCAGCACCGCGCCCGCGGCTCCGAACCACGCGACCAGGCCCAGGCGGGGCGAAGCCAGCAGACCGCGCTGCCTGTGCAGCAAACTCGGTGCGACGGTGGCGACGAGCGCCGCACCACAGAGCAGACCGACGGCAGGCGAGGTCACGAGTCCGCCCCCTCTTCGTCCTCGGAGTCGAGGAGTTGCCGCAGGGCGGCGAGATCGGCGTCAGTGATCTTGCCGACGAAATGCAGCAACGCAGCTGAGCGATCACCACCGTTGTCCAGCGCGTGCGCCATGACCTCGGCGGTGTGCGCCTCCCGCGAATCGCTCGGCCGGTAGACAAAGGCACGGCCGACCAGTCGCCGCTGGACGAGGTTCTTCTTGAACAGCGCGTCCAGGACGGTCAGCACGGTGTTGTACGCTAGTTCCCGGCTTGCGTTCAGCCTCTGCTGGACCTCACGAACCGTCAGTTCCTCGTCGGCTGCCCAGAGCACGTCCAGGACGGCCGCCTGCAGATCACCATTACGTGCTTTCACCGGCGTTTCCTCCTCGCCTCGCCGCACACCCCGACATGGCCAGGGCACGGAAGATCACTCCTCGCGTCCCAACCGACGCAGGCTGACGACAACACCGGCGATCAGCAGAATGACCACCAGGGCACCTCCAGCCCACAGCAGCCACGCACCGCTGGACTGTTCCTCGGTGCCGGTCGCGGACGGCGGCGGAGACGCGTTTACGCCCGGCGCAGCGGTCGACGGCGGGGTGCTCGCGCTGATCGTGAATTGGATTTGCCCGGCGACGGGATGGCCATCCGCGGAGACAATGCGGTAAGCGATCGTGTACCCGCCGTTGCTCAGGCTGGGCAGGGGCTGAACGACCTGGTTGTTCTCGACAGCCGGAGCAGGCAGGGACGGGTGGCCTCCGTCCTGGTCCGTCACAGCGACGGTGACGAACTGGGGATTCACTGGGTCACTGAACGTCAGTCGGGCTTGCGCGGGCGGCTGCTGCAGCGTGGCTCCGCCGACCGGGTCGCTGCCCGTGAGTTCAGCATGCGCCCAGGCGTGGGGTTGGGCGAGCAACGCCCCGACCAGCATCAGGACGGCGACCGTCACGACCCGGCGCGGCGACGACCACCGGCGAGAAGCTCGTCCGCCCACACGGCTATGGATGTGCATCGCTCTCACTTTCGACGTCTGCCCCCGGGAGCGGTCGCGTTGGCAGAGGGGCAGCCGAGCTCCGGAGGAAGACCCCGCTGTCAAACCAGGTTCAACTAGACCGCATAGTTGAGGCTGTGCTAACGGTACCGATTCGACGGAGAGCCTTGATGGCGGGGCTGGGCGTGGGGCTGGTCACGGCTGGGTGCGGCGGCGCCTCCCGCGAGGAGGGGCAGTTCACCTTCGTCAGCCCCGGCGGGCAAACGCGGATTACCTACGATCCACCCCACACTCGCGGACGCCTCACCGACCTGTCCGGGCAGAGCGTGGCCGACCCGCAACGCGAGGTCGGGTTGTCAGATTTCCCGGGCCAGGTGGTGGTACTCAATATCTGGGGCTCGTGGTGCGGGCCATGCCGTAGTGAAGCTGACGACCTCGAACGGGTCTATGCCCAAACCAAGGACTCAGGCGTTGCCTTCCTGGGCATCAACGTGCGCGATGATCGTCGCGCTGCGCAGGATTTTCTGCGCAACTTCCAGGTCACCTACCCCTCGATCTTCGACCCGTCCGGACGTTCTCTGCTCGCCCTGGCGGGCTTCCCTCGCAGCGTCGTGCCCGCGACGGTCGTGCTTGATCGGCGCCATCGGGTGGCCGCGATCTTCTTGACCGCGCTGCTGGACACCGAGCTGCTACCCGTTGTGCGCCGTGTCGCGGCGGAGGAGACCGACAGACGATGACCGACTTCGTCATTTCCGGCCCACTGCTGCTGGCGATGTGCCTGTCGCTCGCTGCGGGTGCGATCTCGTTCGCGTCACCATGCTCGTTGCCGCTTGTACCGGGGTATCTGGCGTATCTGGCGGGCTTGGCCGGAACGGCGCCCGGCACTGCGGAACCCACCGGGACGCCACGGCGGAAGCGGGGACGTCTACTGGCGGCGACCGCCCTGTTCATCGCCGGCTTCACCGTGGTCTTCACCGCGGCAGCGGTGGTCGTGCTCGGTACCTCAGATGCGTTGTTGCGCAACGAAGCCCTGCTGCAACGCATCGGCGGAGTAGTCACCGTCATCATGGGGCTGGCGTTCCTGGGCTTGATTCCCACGTTGCAGCGCGACTATCGCCTGCACCGACGGCCTGGCGCGGGCATGGCGGGAGCGCCGGTGCTGGGAGCCGTCTTCGGCCTGGGGTGGACACCGTGCTTGGGTCCCACGCTGACCGGCGTGATCGCACTGGCAGCCGGTACGGACACGACCGTGCGCGGCGTGATTCTCGTCGTTGCCTACTCCGCGGGATTGGGCCTGCCGTTTCTTGCACTGGCCGCCGGAGCCAGCTGGGCCGTGTCGATGACCGACTGGTTGCGCCGACACGTCCGCATCGTCCAGATCACCGGTGGTGTGCTCTTGCTCGTCATCGGGCTCCTGCTCGTCACTGGCCTGTGGGGAGCGATGTTGACCTGGCTGCGGGGTCCGATCGCCGGCGTGACCCTGCCGATCTAAATCGACTTCAGCACCACAGGCTTCGAGTGAGAGCACGAGAAATGAGCCAACCGAGCAACTTCCCGCCCAACGGTGTCCATCAACAGGCGCTCGTTCATGGCGAACGACAGCTCGAATCCCCCGAGCAGACCAGGCGCGCGAAGCGGAACCAGTCGGGAAGCCTTGGACTCCTGCTGCTCACGGCCGCTGGCCTGGCGACGATGATCGCAGTGGTCCTGACAGCACTGACGGCCAGCGATGCCTATTTGGCGTACGGGTTGCCCGATCCTGGCTCCGTTGTCCGCTATGGGCTGCCGCTGGTGCGGGTGGTCGCCGAGGCCGCCGCAGTGGTCTGCATCGGCTCGCTGTGGCTGGCCACCTGCGGAGTTCCCCCGCAGCAATCAGGATTCGTTGCTGCTGACGGGTATGCGGCGCTGCGTGCCGCCGGATGGGCGGGCGCCGTGTGGTTCATGGGGGCTGCGCTCGTTGCGCCGCTGCTGGCTGCGGACGCATCGGGAAGGCCCATTTCCGAGCTGGCCGACCCGATGGTCCTTTTCGGACTGGTCGATGCGATCGAACAGTCCAAGTCGTGGTTGCTGACGGCCGGGATCGCGCTCGTGGTCGCCATCGGTTGCCGACTGGCGTTGTCGTGGACGACCGCCGCGGTGCTGATGCTGCTCTCGGTGGCCGGGTTGCTGCCCGTGATCGCGACCGGGCATTCGGCCAGCGGCGCGCACGACGTCGCCACCAGCAGCCTGCTGTACCACCTGGTGGGCGCGTCGTTGTGGATCGGCGGGCTGATCGCGGTGCTGGCGCACACGGCCCGTGGCGGAGCTCATCTGGGATTGGTCGTCCGGCGGTTTTCCGGCTTGGCACTGGCGTGCTGGATCATCATGGCCGCCTCGGGAACGATCAACGCCGCCACGCGGCTGACGCTGCCCGATCTCGTCAGCAGCGACTACGGGCTGCTCTTGCTCGTCAAGGTGGCCTGCCTCGCCCTGCTGGGGGTCGCGGGTTATGTGCAACGTTCTCGTGCGGTGCGTGCTGTCATTACCCGGCGGCGAAAAGGGGACTTGCTTCGGTGGGGAGCGATCGAGGTCCTGCTGATGTCCGTCACCGTCGGAGTCGCGGTGGCGCTGGGCCGGACACCACCGCCTGCTGCGGAGACCGGGCTTCCGTCCCGCACCGAGGAACTGATCGGCTACGACCTCGCTGGTCCGCCGACGTTGGCGAGGATGATGTTCGATTGGCGCTTCGACCTGATCTACGGAGTCCTGGCGGTCGGGTTGGCAGCGCTCTACCTTCGGTCGGTGCGGCAGCTGCGCAGCCGCGCGGAAGTATGGCCTACCAGGCGCATCGTTGCCTGGCTGTGCGGATGCGCGGTCGTGCTGCTGGCCACGTCGTCGGGAATCGGCCGGTACGCACCGGCCCTGCCCAGCGTCCAGCTCGCGAGCTGGCTCGCGCTCGCCCTTGTGGCACCAGCCCTGCTGATGTCCGCCGCACCGCTGTCGCTGGCGCAGCGCATCGCACAGCACGCTGATCCTGGTGCCCCACCGGGACCGATCCACTGGGCACGCGTGATCGGGAAAACGTCCCTGCTGCGCTTGCTCGTCCGCCCGTTGGCAGCGTCGGTGCTGCTGGTCTGCCTGTTCGCCGGGGTGTACTTCACCGGGCTACTGGAAACGGGCCTCTACGAATACTGGCTGCAGCCCGTGCTCAAAGGCAGCTTCCTCCTCGCCGGCTGCCTGCTCTACTGGACGACCCTGGGCGTCGATCCTCTACCAGGACGGGCACGTACCCATGTGAGGCTGCTGGGGCTCGTGGTCGCGGGGGCTGGGCTCGCGGCGTTCGGAACGGCGTTGGTTCGCACCTCCGCCGTGATCGGCGGCTCCTACTACCGGGGCCTGGGTTTGGACTGGATGAGCGACATCGCGGCTGAACAGCAGCTTGCCGGTGCTTACGCCGCGATCGCCGCCGCGCTCCCGTTGATCACGGGCGTGGCTGTATGGGTGCGCGCCCGCAAGCGCGCTGCCTGCTAGTTATCCGCACTCCCCGGCTCACACAGGGACGCTTTGCCGTGCCGCCAGACACCTCCCCGAGTGCAATGCTTGGCTCAACATAGCAACGCACGTTAGGATGTTCATATGGCTGTGGAACGTGACGACACCTGCGACCTGCTGTGCCTGGATCTGCCGCACGCGGAGGAGATCCGAACCGACCTGCCCGCGCTCGACGCCGTGGAGCCAGCCGCGGCAGCCGCGCGCGCCTTGGGCGACCCCACGCGGCTCACCCTGGCCGCTGCCCTGTATCGCGGAGGCGAGTTGTGCGTCTGCGACGCCTCCTGGGTGTCCGGGTACGCCCAGAACCTGGTCTCGCACCACCTGCGGCAGCTCAAAAACGCCGGGCTGGTCTCCTCCCGCCGGGATGGCCGCTTGGTGATGTACACGCTGACCGAGCAGGGCCGCGCGCTGGCCGCCGCGGTGCTGGGTGCCCACGTTTCCGCCGCCCCGGTTGCCGGTTCTGTCGATGAGTTAGTGGAGGGCTAACCCGTGGGTGCAGAGTGCTGCGGACCGGAAGAGACCACGCCGTCGAGCACGGGCGAGATACACACCGAGCACGGTGCGGACCGCCTGTGGCAGGTCCGCGAGTTACAGCTGGCCGCTGCCGCGGCGGTGCTGTTAGGCATTGGCTGGGCGGTCGGTCGGACGGGTGCTGATCAGATCGGCATTGGGTTCGAACTGACCGCGGCCGTGGTCGGCGCCGCCACCTTCGTGCCAGGAACGGTGCGCAACCTCCTGCGCCGTCGCATCGGTGTCGGCACGCTGATGACCATCGCCGCCATCGGCGCAGTCGCACTGGGCCAGTTCGCCGAGGCAGCGCTGCTGGGAGTGCTGTTCTCCATCGCCGAAGGGCTGGAGCACTACGCCATCGCACGCACCCGCCGCGGCCTGCGCGCTTTGCTCGGATTGGTTCCGCCAACCACATCGGTGCTGCGTGACGGCAGCGAGCAGCAGGTCGCCCCCGATGACCTGGTGGTCGGCGACCGGATGATTCTGCGCCCCGGGGAACGAGCCGCCACCGACGGCGTGATCCACTCGGGACGCACCAGCCTGGACCTGTCGGCCATCACCGGCGAATCCGTCCCGATCGAAGCCGGACCGGGCGACACCGTGTTCGCCGGCGCGATCAACGGCGGCGGAGCGATCGAGGTCGACGTGACCGCTCCGGCCTCGGACTCCTCGCTGGCCCGGATCGTGCACATCGTCGAAGAAGCCCAGGACCGCAAGGGACAGGGGCAACGGCTGGCCGACCGGATCGCCCGCCCGCTGGTCCCCGGGATCATGATCCTCGCCGTCGTCATCGCCGGGCTCGGCCTGATACTCGGTGCCCCACTGCTGTGGATCGAACGTGCGCTCGTCGTACTGGTCGCAGCCTCGCCGTGCGCGTTGGCGATCTCCGTGCCGCTGACGGTCGTGGCCGCGGTGGGTGCGGCCAGCCGCACCGGGGCGTTGGTCAAAGGCGGCGCGGCACTGGAGGAACTGGGACGTATCGGCACCGTTGCCCTGGACAAGACCGGCACGCTCACCCGCAACTCCCCGCGCGTCGTCGAGGTCGTTCCCGCCGACGGCACCGCCAGCGACGAGGTCCTGGCCGCCGCCACAGCGTTGGAAGCCCGCAGTGAACACCCACTCGCGCACGCCATTCTCACCGCCAGCAGCGACACACCAGAAGCCGCCGACGACGTCACCGCGGTCCCCGGACACGGGCTGCACGGCCGACGCAACGGTTCCGCCCTGCGGCTGGGCAAGCCCGGCTGGATAGCCACCGGCCCGTTGGCCGGCGAAGTCGAGCGACTGCAACACGATGGCGCCACCGTCGTGCTCATCGAAGATGACCAGAAGCTGCTCGGAGCCATTGCCGTGCGCGATGATCTGCGCGACGAAGCCACCGAGACCATCCAGCAGCTGCGCGGACTGGGCATCGACACCGCGATGCTCACCGGCGACAATACCCGCACCGCCACCACCCTGGCTGCCCAGGCCAGCATCACCACGGTCCACGCCGAACTTCTCCCCGAAGACAAGGCACGGCTGCTGGAGTCGCTGCGTAACGGGCGCAAGATCGCGATGGTCGGCGACGGCGTCAACGACGCACCAGCGCTGGCCACCGCCGACGTGGGCATCGCGATGGGCGCGATGGGCACCGACGTCGCCATCGAAACCGCCGACGTCGCCCTCATGGGCGAAGACTTACGCCACCTGCCGCAAGTCATGTCCCACGCTCGGCACGCCCGCAGCGTGATGCTGCAAAACGTCGGACTGTCCCTGACGATCATCACCGTCCTCATCCCGCTCGCGGCATTCGGCGTCATGGGCCTGGCGAGCGTGGTCTTCGTCCACGAACTCGCCGAGGTCCTCGTCATCGGCAACGCCATCCGCGCCGCCCGCACCCGCCCACTCCCGCAAGCCACGCCTGTGCCTGCGGCCACGGCGGCACAACCCGTCATCGCTGGCAAGCCCGCCAGTCGTTCCAGCGACGATGGGTGCTGCGATGCTGGCGCAGAACCGGATCGACCGGATTCTGCGGACTCGGCGGAACAACGGGTTCTGCGGAGTGGTGGGGCGGCGCGTTGTTCGCACTGGCACTCCTCTGTGGACTGACCGCACCCGTGTTGCAACTCGCCGGCATCCTCACCCCCATCGGCGCTGTTGACGGCCCGCTTGCCCACGGTGCCGGCTTGGTCATGGCGGTGATCGGCATCGCCGCCACGCTGGCCGCGCAGCAGAACATGGGACACTCCTGGCGGGTCGGCGTTGACCACGCGGAAACCACGACATTGGTCACCAGTGGTGCCTTCGCGCTCGTGCGCAACCCCGTCTTCACGGCGATGATCACCACTGGCGCAGGGCTTGCGCTGCTGGCGCCCAACCCACTGGAGGTTACCGCGCTGGCTGCGTTGGTGCTCGCGATCGAAATCCAGGTCCGTGTCGTGGAAGAGCCCTACCTGCTCGCCACGCACGGCCACGCCTACCGTAACTACGCCACGCGTGCCGGCCGCTTCCTGCCTGGGCTCGGCCGGCTCACGCCCACACCGGTGCGATACCCGACCGGCTCGCGGTGACAGCATGGGCGACTCCAATCGAGACGAACCAGCACCTGACGAGCGAGCAAGCCAGGGAGTACGCATTCCGTGACCGTCGGTATTGACGAGCCCAGGACGCGACCGGGTTCCCGGCCGCGTCGACGGATTCAAACCATCCCCGCTCCCGCCCAGCCCTACGACGACTGACCAGAATCACCAGCCCGCACGGCCCACAACCAGTCGCTGCGAACGCCCAGTCGCTAAGGCCACCGCCGCTCGCGGACACGCGAATAACAGATGCCGCTGGAAACATGGTGAACTACTACGGGCTCGTAGTAGTTTGGTCTCGGCGGACAGCGAAAGGCGGTGGGCGTGGTGCCGACGGACTCGAAGGACCTGGAACGGCGGCGGCGACATTGGGACCGACATTCCCGCAGCTATGACAAACAGATGGGTTTCATGGACCGGAAGTTCTTCGGTGACACCAGGAAGTGGGTGTGCTCCCAGGCCCAGGGCAAGGTGCTAGAGGTTGCCATCGGCACTGGACTGAACCTTGACTGGTATCCCGATGACGTGCGGCTGGCCGGCATCGACCTCAGCCCCCGCATGCTCGACCACGCACGTCGCCGCGCGGATGACACTGGCCGCAAGATTGAGCTGAGAATCGGCAACGCGCAGCAATTGGAGTTCGCCGACAACTCGTTCGACACCGTGGTCTGCACGTTCTCACTATGCGCGGTGCCCGATGACCGCGGAGCAGTCGCAGAGATGAAGCGCGTCCTACGGCCTGGCGGTCAACTGCTGCTGGCCGACCACGTCATCAGCACCTCCCGCTCAGCGCGGGTTGTGCAGCGCCTGCTGGATCTGGTGACCGTGCCGACTGCCGGGGAGAACTTCCGACGCCGCCCCATCCAGCATGTGCGGGATGCCGGGTTCACCATCGAGCAGCACCAACGATTCAAGCTCGGGATTGTCGAGCGGCTGATTGCCCGCAAACCCGAGCCTGACCGGCTGGCAGAACCCTGATCGATCGGATGCGTGCCTAGGGCGCCGACCACGAACAGACGTCGCGGCTCTTGCCGCTGGCACGATCTTGCACAGCGGATATCTCCAGCACGTCCGTCGGATGAACGGTGGACGCATCCCTAGAGGCACCCATTGGCTAGGTCGCCGCACACGGGCATGCGAGCAGCACAAAGAGCCACGCCGCAGCCACCGCGGCCAGAAAGCCCGACGCGCCCGCTCCAGTTAATGCCGAGCGAATTGAGGACACCCGGGCGGGGCGAGGAGCCTGCCCTGACTCCAGTTGAACCACCCGCGCCTCCAGCAGATCGGTATCCACGAACGGGACCACGAACCCCTGGGTTGCGACCGGAGCGGACATCACCCGCAGAAGCGCCCCTGCCAGCGCCGATCGTCCGTAGCGGTGTGCGGCACCGCGGTCAGCTGCCAGCTCATAACCGCGCCGGGCGCGGCTTCTTACGTCCTCAGCCACGGGCAGGAACCACAGATGCGCGGCAAGCATCCTTGCAAGCAGCACGCGCAGCGGATCTCGCCGCCGCGCATGGGCCTGCTCATGCGCCAACACCGCGCGCAACTCGGTACTGCTCAGCACCTCGGCCATCCCCGTGCTGATCACGACGATCGGTCGCAGCAGCCCGACGGTCACGGCGATCTGCGCACGGGTGTCGACGACGACAACCCGCTCACGCAGGCCGAGTTCGTGCACGACCGCGGCGACTGGACCGGGAATCGCCACTTGCCGGGACTCAACCCAAAAGTGGAACCTGTGCGTCTGACTCAGCCCGATGGCCACGACGCGCACCGCGTTTCCCACGGCAACCAGCCCGATGAAAACCAGCAACATCGCGAAGAACGGGAGAGGATGGCCCCCGAAACCGAGAGCGCGCACCTCGGGATAGGCGATGAGCAGCGCGGCCACGCACCAAGCAAGCCCGAGCGCCGGATAAGTGGCCGCCGCCACGGTCACAAGAAGCCACAAGGGACGGTCGAGTCTCATTACTCGTCAACCAACCGGCGCAGTCGCGCCCGTAGCTGCTCGTCGTCACTGACCTGATCGACAAAGGAGACCAGGGCCGCGTCGCCGTAGTCGTCCAACAGACGCCGCACCGCGATCTCGGCGGTACTCCTAGCGACCGCGAGATAGGCGTATCCGCGACCGGCCCGCTCCCGCCGCACCACACCACGCTCCGCCAGCCGCGAAAGCACGGTCATCACCGTTGTGTAGGCCAGCGCTGAATCCCGAACCCTATTGAGCTCGGCAAGCACCTCGCGCACCCGCAGCGCCGACTCGGCCCGCCACAGCGCACCCATGACCTCGGCCTCCAACGACCCGAGACCCGACGTGCGTTCCCAGTGCCCCATACCACAAAGCTACTACAACTACGTCGTAGCAAGCGAACGTCGTACGAGTCGACACCTTCGGAGGAGCAGGACATGGACAAGGTCAGCCACACAGCAGCTGTGGTGCTGACTGTTGTTGGTAGAACGCGATGGGGTCGGCGGCTTGATTGCCGACGTCGATCTGGAAATGCAGGTGTGGACCGGTGGACTCGCCCTGGTTTCCAACCTCGGCGATCGGTTGGCCTACCTGGACTTGCTGGCCGGGTTGAACGAGGTTCCGGTTGTTGTGCCCGTAGGTCGTGATCACGCCGCCCGGGTGTTGGATGCGGACCCAGAGTCCGTAACCGCTGGCAGGTCCGGAGTCGATCACAGTGCCGCCGCTCGCGGCGACAATCGGGGTACCGATGGGCGCGGCGATGTCCTGACCACGGTGAAACTCTCCGCCGCGTGATCCGAATCCCGAGCTACACGTGCCGCGCGCCGGCACGGCCCATCCTCCTTGCTGGGGCGCACTCTGTTGTGCCGCCTTATAGGCGTTTGCCTGGTCGAGCACTTTGCGCACGTACCAGTCGGCGTGGTTGTACGTGAAGATCGCACCGTACAGATCGCCTCGATCCGCCCCCGACATGCACAGGTAGAACGAGGCAGCGTAGATGGCGTCGTGGACGTTGTATCGCGACGGTGGCGTGGCACCGCCTGGTGGAATGTGCTTCCCTTGCCCTGCGGCTTGTTCGAGAACCCATGTGAAAGTCGGCTGCAGGAACTGCATAGGGCCGGCAGCGTGCGCCGAGTTCTCTCCACTATGGACTCCTTCGGCATCGAGGCGACCGTGATTGGTCTCAACTTTTCCGACTGCTGCGAGGATCGTCCAGTCAAGCCCTGGACAGGTCGCTGCTGCGTGCTGGTAGAGCGCGAGGTAGTTGCCGGGGATGTCGGCGAGTGCGGCGGGGCTGGGTTGGCTGCTGGCTGCGGAGTCGTCGCCGCCGAAGATGGCGGCGACGACTCCGGACACGGCAGCGGCGATGATGGCGATCAGGGCTACGACCGCAAACATCGCGGTGGCCGCGACTTTGGCCATGAACGGATCACCTCATCGGGTTCCAGGTCAGCTCGTCGGCGTGCCAGGGCGGCATCGGCGCCGGCGGGCTCAAGCGCGGGACCGGGTTGGGATCGGTGCCGCTGGTGTCCGCAGAGCTGGGATCGGTGCCTGTGGAGCTGGTTGGTGCTTCGAGGTGGGGCCAAGCCGAGAGCAGGCTGATCAGCCGGTGGCGGCCTGCCTCGGTGTGGTGCAGGGGAAGCCACACCTCGTGGGCGGGGCTGCCTGCGGTGCAGAGGTGTTCGGCGGTGGTGGTGGCGATCGGTAGCTCGTGCCGCCGGGGATCAGTGCGTAGGTGCTCGGCGAGTTGTCGTCGCGCGTGCGCCTCCCGGGCCGGGGTGGCGAAGACCGCGAGCAGCGGGGTCACGATGTGGGTCGTGGTGGCGAGGCTGGTGTAGCCCGGCAGTTTCGAGACGAACCGGCTGAGTTGATAGCTGCCGGTATCCCATTCGAGGAACCATTCGATCTCCCGGCCGTGCTCGTGCCAGCGTCCGTAGCCATCGGGGCGGACGTGATCACCGAAGTGCCGAGCACAGCGGGCCTCAGACCACCAGGCCGTGACCGCGCGGCCGGTACTGGTGTTGGCAAGTGCGTCGGCCAGCAGCGCGGTAAAGAAGCTGTTGACACCCATGAGGTGGGCCAGGCGCAAGCTGTAGGCGATGCCGACCGAGCGTTCGGGCCGGAACTTCAGGTCCTTGGGATCGAGCCCGTCCTCGTGGGCGAGCAGGTGGGCACCGGCGGTGTCCAGGACGTAGCACATCGGGGCTCGGCCCCGGCCGATGTAAGGCTGGAAGCGGTCCAGCACCCGCCAGGTGTAGAGCTTCTGCAACCGGTGGTTGGCCGAGCGGCGGGAACCGAACGCGATCGCCGCGATCTGCGGAGAGGTCAGCACCCGGTGCTCGGCCAGAACCCGGGCCAGCCACCGGTCGCGGGCGGTGAGATGGGCAGCGACTTGGGCTTGATGCTCGGCGGAGGCCGCGAAGCGCAGGCTCGGCCGTTCCGGCATGGGGGCACGCAGGTCGCGTTGCTGGTGATGGGCGAACACGATCGTTCCTCCTGGAGTGGATGCGGGCATAAAAGGGCGGTCCTCCCGGTGTTGGGAGGACCGCCCTGGGGCTTCAGGGGTCAGGCCGCGCGGCGTGCGCGGCGCGGGTCTGTGCCGGTGGTTCCTGGCTGGTCGCCGGTGTCCTCGGCTCGTGACTCCAATGGGCGGGTGTGGGCCGCGGCGGCTTTGCGGACGACCTTGGAGCGGCCGGGAATGGCCGGCGGGAGTGGTTGGGTGGTCACCGTGAACGGCTGGGTCTCCTCGCCGCCCACGACCAGGCGGGCGGCGGCGTGGTAGACGCCGAGGTGCGCGAGGTCGTGCTCCGACACCCGCGGTGCGGTGTGGCGGGCGAGTTCGCGAGCGTCCTCGGGGGAGGCGGTGAAGAACACCTTGCTACGGGCGTTGGTGGAGATGCCTTCCTTGAGATCCTTGGGAAGCTGCCCCAAGTGCTGGTGGGCCAGCGTCATGCTCAACCGGTAACCGCGGGCCTCAGCGAGCATGTCCTCCATCGCATACGGCAGGTTCAGAAAGTTGTGCGCCTCGTCGACATACAGTCCGGCGTCGTGGCGTTCGCGCTGTGCCAGTGCGGCGCGGGCGGTGGTGGCTTGCCACACCCGCGCCACGATCAGCGACCCCAGCAGTCGCGTGGTGTCCTCCCCGAGGCTGCCCTTGGGAATGCGCACCAAGCACAGACCACCATCCAACGCTTCGCTCAGATCCACTGTGGAGGGACCAGCGGCGACAGCCTTGACCACGAACGACCGCAACAAGAACGCACGAAGCTTGTTCAGCAGCGGCGCGACAGCTTGAGCGCGAGCCGCATCCGAGAGTTGGTCGTACCAGTCCCAGAACCCCCGCAGGGTCGGGTCGTCGGACACCCGATCCCGGTGCCGAGCCCGCGTCGCCGGGTCGGTGAGCAGTTGCGGCAAGGTGGCCAGCGTGGGGGTGTCCGAGGCAGCCCGTAGGGTCAGGCACCCGGCGCGGAGGATGTCCTCGGTGCGTGGCCCCCAGGCCGAGGCGAACACCCGGGAGAACACCGATACCAAGTTGTCGACTGCGGATTCCTTCGGCCCTTCCAGCGGGTTCAGACACGGAGTCGGTCCGCGGGAGTCGGCGTCGAAGAGCACCACCTTGTCGGCGGCGTGTTCGGGAAGCCGCTGCAAAAGGTCGGTGATCAGGTCGCCCTTGGGGTCGATGACCACCGCCCCGCGCCCGTACTCGGCGTCGGCGAGGATCATCCTCGCCAGCATCGTCGACTTGCCCGACCCGGTGGCGCCGAGGACGTGCAGGTGGTGCCGCGCGTCGGAGACCTGAAGACCGACCGGGCGGGCGTGGCCGGTGTCGGACACCCCAACCGGGCGGATCAGCTCGCCCTCGGTCGGCGTGTTCGGCGGGGGCGGCACCGCCCGCGCCCCGGCGCGGGCCAAGCCCGGTAGCGCCTCATCGGTCGGCAAGTGGGCGACGGCTGCCAGCTCGGGCACCGACAGCAGGTCACCCCGCCGCAGCCGACGCCGCGCCAAGCTGCTCACGGGGTTGCGCAACCGTCGACGGCGGTAGTGGTTGTGCTCGGTGAACCCGGAAAACGCGCTCGCGATGGCGTGGGCGCGGCCCCGCACCTGTTCACGCACCCGCGCTACCTGATCGCTGGGTGTGTCGATCGGCACCGTTGTGGCCACCGCGTACCGGATCAGCGTGTCCCATTGCGCCCCGCGCTGTTTGCCGACGATGGCGCGGTTTTGAGCCTGGAACTCCAACGACGTCTGCGGGTCCAGCTTCGGCTGGCCACCCGACGGCTTCGTGCCCGATGGTCCCGGCGTCAGCAGGTCAAGCAACCGGCCTACCAAGTGCGTTGACCGCCCGGCATTGAGATGGCGGGCGGCTCGCCGAGCCTGCTTGACCCGACGACCGGTGACCGGGCGAGTCAGGACCTGCACGCACGCTGTGTCGTACACACCGAGCCCCACGGGAGCGCCCAGCAGGGCTCGGATCGGGTCGGCGTCGAAGTCGGTGCGTATCGGCAATGCTTCCGAGCGCGCCAGGCGCAGCGTGCCGCCGGTGGCCAGTTGCCGGCGCCCCTCGGCCGGTGCCGCGGGCACCGGCGGGTCGGCCGCGTCGGTGCGGGTATGTGCTCCGGGCCAGGCGGCTTCGATGGCACGCTCCACCATGCCCGGGGGCACCGCGCCCGGCACCCACAGCCGGAGCTGCACTCCGTCGTGTCCGAAGACGTACTCCCAGGACAGATGCGGTTGTCCGGTGGTCAGGCGTTGCACCATCGGCCGGACGAGCCCGACCAGGTTCGACCACACCGCCTCGGCACCGTCGCAATCGACTGTGGGAGGCGCCAGGATGGTGATCACCCGGGACCGCTCGTGCAGCGCATCCTGGCAGCGCAGGAACCACCACCGCCGCAGCAGCCCCAGCCCGGTCGCCACGAGCACGACCGCGGGGACCGCGATCAGCCCCCAGGTCTGCAGCCACGACCACACCTGGTCCAGCACAGCCTGAATCGCTCCCCACGGATCGGTCAGTAACCTCCCCAGTGGACTGTCTATGATGGACGGATTTGCGAAATCCATGCGAGGAAATCTCCTTCCTGCCAGGAGAGAAGACGCGATACTCGGTGTGATCACGCGGCACGCTCGTCGGTCTCCGGGACAATGCGTCCGCGAGCCGATGGGGCACTGGTGATCGGACGAACTGCCGCGTCTCCGCGAGTGCGGCGGTGTGCATCGACTTCGGCCTGCCACTCCGAGAACCGGCGCCCGGCCAGCTTCTTCAGGAAGTGCGGGATGTTGTTCGCGGGAACGCCGACCAGGTGGGGGCCGAGTACCGCGAGCAGGTCCGAGGCTTCCTGGGAAGACCAGCCCGCCTCGGCGATGGCGTCTTCGTCGGGGAAGACATCGGCCACTCGATCCACCTCAGGGTTCAGCAGCGCGTCCTGTGTTCCGCCGTAGCTGTAGACCCACAGGAAGTTGTCGGGCGGGTCCGGTTCCACCGCATCTTTGAAGAGCCGGACTTCCTTGGTGTAGGCGTAGAAATTGGTGTCCGGACGCGCCCGCATGATGCGCAGCCAGGACTCCAGATAGGGCGAACTGAAGAAGTCGCCTGAGTCGTGGATTCTGATCCAGCTACCGCGGAATTTCGGTGCGGCCAGCTCGGCGAGCATGGCCTGTTCCCATCCGGGCAGGTCGTCGAGCACGAACCGCAGGTTCGATTCGTGCTTAGCCCGCACCGCGGGCCAGGTGTAGGTGCCGTGGCGGGCGTAGCAGACGTGGCGGCAAATCCCTGCGCTGGGGCAGGTGTTGTAGGTGCGGCCATCGGGCAGGCGTCCGGCCCAGGCGGGCAGGGACCAGTTGTGCACGCCGATGGCGCGCATTTCCCGGTTCTGAGTCAGCAACCGACGCGGGCGCCCGGCAGAGGAAGTCTCTGACGGGCCGTGGGCAGATGAAGACATGCGTGTCCTCCGTGGAAATAAGGACAATTCAAGAAACTTATTTACGATCCACAGTGGACCGTCAGATGACGAAGGGGCATTCGCGCGCTTACGCTGGATCGTCGTCGCAGCGAGGCTGAGGCGTGCCGTCGGACTGGAATCGGTCGGAACGTCGGTGCTGGCGGCGTCGGCGGTAGCCGTCGAGGTCGACGACCTTGGTGTGGGCGCCGTCGGCGTCGACGGTGACGAGCTGGGCGTACTCGACGTCCCGCCGGCGACGGACGTACCGCACGCACGCGTGGACTCGTGCACGTAGGCCGAAGACGACCGCAGCTCCGATGAGGTACCCAGCGATCACGATCACCGCGCAGGCAACCCAGATCACGGCCATCAATCCGGCCGCCAGCGCGAAGACAGGGAGGAAGTCGTGGACGAGGATGTCCAGGAACGAGCCGAAGGTGTCCTGGTCGACTACTGTGGTGGCAAGCTGTGAAGGCACGGAAGATTCCTCCTAGCCTCAGTCGAGAAGAAGGTCTTGTGAGCTGCCGATATCGGCGAGTTCGCCTGCCTCGTCGGAAGATTCGGACAACGAGGCCAGTTCGGCAGGGTCCGTTGTGATGAGTTCGTGCTCGCCGTCGGAGGCGATGGCCTGCAGGGCGACCCGCTGAGTCCCCGTCGACAGCAAACCCTGGCCTGTACCTGCTGACAGCAGGAACTGCCGTTCGCCTTCCGACAGCGCGAAGGTGCGGACAATGTCGTCGATGGCTTGAGGTGCCTGGCGCAGCAGGATCTGGGTGGCGGCGTTGGCGATAACGGCCTTGCCGAGATCCGTGCCGAGGACATCGCCGACGTCCTGGGTAGCCACGGTGAGCCCGGCCCAGTGTTTGCGGGCGGATTTGGCCATGCGCCACAGGAATTCGGCCCCGGCCTGCTGCTGCATAAGCAGCCAGGCTTCGTCGACCACGCACAGCCTTGGCCGACGGACGGCGGGGTTGGACACCCGGCGCCACACCGCGTCCAAGGTGAGCAGGGTGCCGACGGGTTTGAGTTCGTCGGGCAGGTTCCGAAGCGAGAACACCAGCAAGTGGCCCTCCGGCGGCGCAGTCGTGGGGCCGTCGAACAGACCGCGGAAGGCGCCGTCGGTAAACGGCTGCAACCGAGCGGCCAGTTCGCCCGCAGTGTCACCGCCGAGGCGGGCGAGAACGGTGCGCAGGTCGGACAGCAGCGGTGCGGGCCGCGTCCAGGTACGGGCGTCGTCGGTGATCCCAGCCTGCTGGTACGTGGCGGTGACCGCCTGGTCCAGCACCGCCCGCTCGTCCGCAGACAACGGCTGACCAAACAGGACTGACAACAATGTGTGGACGAACAGACTGCGGCGGGTAACCGCATCGGCGGGTGCGGAGCGGCGCCCATCCGGACGGACATGGATCGGCAGATCCAGCGGATTGAGGTGAATGCCCTCAGCACCCAGCGGGAAATAGGTCCCGCCGACCGCGCCGGCCAGGCGAGCGTACTCGTCCTCGGGATCGATAATGGCGATCTCCACGTCCCGGTACAGGCTGCGGAGCGCTTCGAGCTTGACCAGGTACGACTTGCCCGCTCCGGAGCGGCCGAGGATGACCGAGTTGTAGTTTTCGCAGGCGAACCGGTCCCAGTGCACCAGTCCCTGGGAGCCGAGGTTCCAGCCGTAGAGCACCCCGGCCGCGGTCGACGCGGAGGTGACATCCGGCGGCGGCAGGTCCGGGCTGGTGAACGGGAACGCCGCGCTCAACGCCGCCGTATCGAAGGTACGGGTCATGCCGATCTGGTCCAGGCCCATCGGCAACGCCGTGATCCACCCCTGAAGGCTGCGGTAGGTGGTGGGCTTGGCGTCCATGAGCAGCGATGCGGTCAACGCGCGCAGTGCGCCGATCTCCTCGACCAACTCGTCCTCGGAGGCGGCGTGCACAGTCAGGTACAGCCCCAGGCGGAACAGGCGGCCTTCGCCGCGGGCGAGCCGGTCGGAGAGGTCGTAGGCGTCCTCGGTGGCCGCCTCCACC
Source organism: Saccharopolyspora sp. SCSIO 74807 (assembly GCF_037023755.1). Taxonomy (NCBI): domain Bacteria; kingdom Bacillati; phylum Actinomycetota; class Actinomycetes; order Pseudonocardiales; family Pseudonocardiaceae; genus Saccharopolyspora; species Saccharopolyspora sp. SCSIO 74807. Next base: position 1,022,607 of record NZ_CP146100.1, read on the forward strand.
TCGGGGTCCTGCAACCGGCCGTGGGCGGCGGAGTGCCGTCGGCCGGATTCGAGCTTGCCGAGCTGCTTGCGCAACCGGTCGGCCGCGATGCGCGGGTCGATCGGTTCGATGTGCAGCGACACGTCCAACCGGCCCGGATAGGTCAGAAGGGGCTGCAGCCATCCGGGGTGTACTTCGCGTGGGTATCCGGTGACCGCGAACGAGGCGACCCAGTCCTGGCCGATCTGCAGGTGCCGCGGGTGCACCTCGATCGCGTCCGGCGCGAACGCGCTCGCCGCCGCGGGTTGGTGGCGACGCTTCTTGGTGGTGATCACGAGAAGTCCTCCTCGGTATCGAGGTCCCAGTCCGAGCCGATGGGAGTGGTGATGACCTCGCCGGCGCCGGCCATCTCCGCCGAGGGCGGCAGTGGACTGTCCGGATTGGTGGCGGTGGACAGCACGGCGGTGGCTTGGGCGGCGTCCAGCGGGGTCACGCTGATGCCCGCGGGCGAGAGCAGTTCGGTGGCCTCGCTCATCCGCCGCAGCAGCCGGGAGGCCGCCGCCTTGCGCGCTCCGTCCGACGGCTGATCACTACCGCTACGCGGACGACCAAAGCGGCGGCGCCGGGTCAACGAGTCCTGGCCGGTGGTGCGCACCGGTTCGCGGACGACCAACAGGATCTGACGGCGCAGAAGGTCGGCCTGCGCTCCGAGTTGGGCCAGGTAGCCGGCGTGATCGAGCGCGGCGGACTCCAGCGCCGGGTGCGGCAACCCCGCCGCCCGCTCGCGCAGCTCCGCGATCTGGCCGGACAGGTCCAGCCGCTGGGCGCGGACGAGGATCTGCACGCTCGCGCCGAGGCTGTGCAGGTACCGGCCGAACGCTGCGGTCAGCGCTTCCTGCTCGGCCGGCGTGCGCAGCGCGAAGTTCACCGTCGAACACGCGGCCACCAGCGCCACGCCGTCGGCGCCGAGATCGACGATGCCGGCTTCGGCGACCCCGTGGGCGGGCAGGTCGAGCCCGCCTGCGGCGACGGCTTCGTGCCCGTGGGCCACCCCGGACAACCACTCCGGCACCTCGGCGGGGACCTGCCCTGCCGCGACCCGTCGACGCGGTTGCAGACGCTGCCGCACGGCGGCCAGCAGCAGTCGATCCAGTGTCACGCCGTCGCGGCGCACCACGACCAGCGCGGTCACCGCGACCCCGATCGGGACCGCGACGGCGACGTAGGCGATCACCGGAATCACGGCGCGGGCGGCTTGCCAACCGCCGTAAAGCAGCAGTGCGGTCACCGCCATCACGGCCACCTGCCGGGCGGTGAAGCCGGCCAGAATCCGGTCCTCACGATCGACGTCGGCGGGAATCCGCACGCTCACCGCGGATCACCTCCTTTCCTTCTTGTGCTGGGCCGGGGCGGTTGGAGTTTCGGGAGGTTCAGCGGCAACTCCTGCTGCCGCGGCCCCGGCCGCTGCGGTGGAGGCGGGGGTGCCTGGGGCTGACTGCGGGGTGGCTTCCGCGTGCGCTGCACGTTCAGCGGGAGCTGGTACTGCCCGTCCCGGCCCACCCGAGGCTTGTTCTCCGGCCACTCGCCATCGGCGGGCAGCTTCGTCTGTCGCCCCCGCGTTGCTGGCCGGGTCGGTTTCGGCGGCTCCGGGGGTGGCGCGGGTCGCCGCACGCGCCGCGCCTCGATCGGCAGCCGGTATTGCCCATCGCGGCCGACTCGTGGTTTGTTCTCCGGCCATTCCCCGTCGAGCGGGAATTTCATCTGCCGGCCACGCGGTCCCGTCGAGGACTTCCGCTCCGGGGGAGGCTCCGGAGCCGACTTCGGCTTGGGTTGCCGTTGCACATTCAGCGGAAGCTGGTATTGCCCGTCCCGGCCGAGCCGGGGCTTGTTCTCCGGCCATTCGCCATCCAACGGAAGCTCCAACTGTTTACCCTGCTGGGCTGGGCGAGAACGCGAGGACGGTTGCGGCGCCGGTCGCCGTTGGGTCGGTTTCCGCACTCTCTTGACGTTCAGCGGCAACATGTACTGCCCGTTGGAAGTGGCCCGCGTTGTGGCATACGGGTCCGACGGCTCGGCCGATTTCTGACCCCCACGGGAACGAGGGCTCTTTCCGCCACCACCTCCCATCCCCTTGAGGAAACCGAAAGTCTTGTAGGCGATGAACCCTCGGACGAGACTGCCGACCAGAGAACGGCCTCCGCCGCCGCGCAGAGATCCAAGAATCCAGAACGGAATCTTGATAAGGACGTAGCACAAGGCGAGTGCGACCAGAAACTGAATCACAGCGCTTCCCCCTTGTTGTTAGTTGAACAGCGTGATTCCGCCGGGCCAAAAGAAGAGCTTGATTGCCGCAACCAAGGCGAGCGATTGACCAACTTGAATGGCCATCACTCCGGCGAAGGCTTTCCACCACCAGAACGCGATACCTTCGGTTTGCGGAAGCGCGTGACACATGAGCAAGATCGGGGCGCCCGCGAGCAAAATGATGGTCAGCGTGATGCGGACGATGTAGGTCAGCAGAACCGCGACGAGCATGACAATGAGAGCGAGCGCGATAAAGATGACGAACACTCCGCCTACATCGAGGTCGTCCATCAAGGTGTCGCGCATCGCACGACCCGCCACCTCCGGGCTCAACTGATCGCCGAGGACTGCACGCGAGAGCGCGTTACCGATTTCGATCACCTTGCCGCCGAAAAACAGCGACAGGTTGGACGCAAGGAACCCGACAATCACCCGAGGAAGGATCTCCTTGATGGAATGCCGGGTCTGCAGTGTTTCGTGGGCCATGACGATGATGCCGGCCACCAGAATGAGCGTCGCGTAGACCGCGATGACGATCTGCTGCGAGCTGCCCCATATCTGTCCCATGACCGGCAGTTGGTCCAGCGGAGGAGTCACCAACAGCGACTTCGCGAGCAGGTCCAGCAGGCTGTTCAAACCGGGCGTGACCAAATCGCGGAAGAACGACTCGATCGCATCCGATACGCACGCTGGAATGTCAGTGATCCCGCACGACGACTCCTGGGCCGGAGCTTGATGGGGGCTCGATTGATTTCCGGGCGGCTGGTTGCCCGGAGGCACCGGAACGGGTTGGGGGATGCAGCTCGGCCCCTGGCACGGCGGCGGAGGGGGCGCGGGAACGGGTGCGGACGGGGCGGCAGGTGGTGGCGGGGCGGGCTGAGCGCTCGCGGCACCGGTGAAAGCCAGCCCCGCCGCCACGACGAGCACGAGTAGGGCGGCCACCGCGGTACACACGCGGCCCAGGCGGTGGCCCGCCCCTGGGGTGGAATACGCGGTGGCCGGCATGGGATCAGGCCCCCACGATTCCGCGCAGGATCTCTACGACCAGCGGCGCCAGCGCCGCGAGCGCGTAGCCGAACCCAGCGGACTTGAAAGACTGCTTGGCCTTCTCGACCTCGCCTGGGTCACCGTTGGCCAGCACGTAGCGGACGCCGCCGATGGTCAAGAAGACCGTGGCCAGCAGGGCGAGCAGACCCATGATCCAGTTGCGGATGTTGTTGAGGACGTCGTCGATCGTGCGGGCCAGCGCGAGGACGTGGGTGGTCTCGGCGACCGCGGGCATCGAGATCGCCAGGAGGCCGGCGGTGGCCAATCCGGCGATCATCAGCAGCCGGAGACCACCGCATCGGCAGGGGCACGAGGCAGACAAGAAGTGCATCAGGGAGACCTCCAGACAGCGCGTACGAAGCGGCAGGAGCGCGAAGCGGGTAGGGCTCACCCGCGTCCCTGAAGTCCGGAATTCGGGGCCTGATCGGTCGCTGGGCCGCCGACTTTTTTCACTACGCTCTGTGACTGGACTGAGTCCTCGGTCTGCTCGTCGGGGGACAGTCGTGCCGCGGCGGTATCGCCGGTCGGATCACTGTCGCCAGGGCTCGCTTCGGACTCGGTAAGCCAGGCAACGAGTCGGCTCTCGGCCCGGCGGCGAATGCTGCGCAGTCCCTCGTAGGTCAGCCCGGGGTGGTGTGGCCAGTCAGCCAGCTCGACGCCTTCCAGGCGGGTCGCGCCGATCAGCTCGGCCTCGGTCTGGGTCAGGACCCCAGCCTCGACCGCCCGCGCCAGAACCAAGTCCGGATGCCCGGACGGGGGCTTGGGTTCGCTGGAGTGGAACCCCGGCGGCTTCGGGGTCGGCCCGTCCATCCCGTCCAGCAGTGCCCGGTGCCCGGCGCGGTAGGCGGCCCACCGCAGCCGGATGGTGATCCGCCCCTCGGTGAGATCCACGGTCTGCAGCCCGTCGAGGAACCCGCGCAGCACCTCGGCGTGGATGTCGCTGGGGTCGTCGGCGTAGCGCTCGGTCAGCCGGGCCGCCAGGGAGGTCAGCATCGGCAGCGCCAGACCGACCGCGGTGATCGTCCAGGTTCCGCCCTCGACGCGGGCGCGGCTGATCACGTGTGCCCAGACCTGGTCCCACACCCGGCGGGGGCAGCCGTGGGCTAGCAGCAGGTCTCGGAGTTCGTCGACCGGGATGATCCGGTCGGGAAGGTGGTCGAACAGGCGGCCGTCCACAGCCACCGGGTGGTCCCCTGCGGTCAGCCACCCGAAGGCTTCACGGGCGGCATCCAGCGGGTAGCCCGGCCACTCTTCGTGCTCGCAGTGGATAGGGAGAGCCATTGCTCGGCTCCTCTCGAACGGCGGTTGATGACGCCGCCGAGAGGGCCAGGCGAGGAACAGCGCAGCGCACGGTTCCGTACTAAGACGAAACTAAAATGATCTTCTTGTTCCGGAACAAGGAGATCATCTTTTGATCAACTTAGAGATCGCGCTCCAAGGGGACAGCAAGCCTGTGCGCTGCGGCGTTAGTCAGACGCTGTTCCGTTGCTGTCACTCCGACTGAGCGGAGGAATGGAACAAGAAAAAGGATCTTGAGAAATTTCCGGAGCGATCTTGAACAGCACCACCGCGGGATCATTGGCGCCCTGCCAACAGCCGCGACTGTCGATCTTCATCGCCTCATCACGAGATCAACAAGCATCTTGGTGGAACCGGAGACGCCAGTGACGCTGGGTGTCAGTTCCGGTTGAGGGATGGCGAGAAAAATCTTGGCCCGGCGGTGACCGATCGGGGCCGTTTTCGCGGACTTCAGGGGTGTCCTTGGCAAGACCGACCGATCACCGGAGCACGCGATGTCTGCCCTCCCGCTCCCGGAGGTACCGCCTCCTGACACCCCCGACGGCCACCCGCCGAACCCCTGCGTCGAGTCGGTTCGCGCCCCCCGCCGTGAACCCGCCGGCCCACCGGTGTCGGCGACGGTGCGGCTGTGTCTCGTCGACCCCGCCGCGGACGCCGACGAGATCGTCACCGCCGCGGTCTCGATGATCACCACGACCTACACCGCGCCCGGCGACCGGATCATGCTCGCCGACGGCGAGGCCCCAGCGACGGGTTCGAGCCGGACGCGTCGGGACCGGCTCGTGGAGTCCGTCCTACGACTCGGCCGCGGCGCAACCGCCACGCCGGACCACCGCGCTCACGGCGATCATGAGTCCGCCACGGCGGGTGAGGGCCTGCCCGGCGCCCGGGGGTCCGGGTCCGGACTCGGACCGCGGCCCGGCGACGCGGCCGAGCCGGTCGCGAACCCGACCGACCAGCAACCGCTCGACGAGTCGCCCGGCCCGGGTTTCGACGGCTTCGAGTTGATCATCGCGGGCTGGCCCGACCACCCCGCAGACCCGTTCGCGATGGACGACTGGACACCGCTGCTCGCCCCTGCCGGCACCGTCGTCGTACTCACGCACAGTAGTGATCAGCGCGAAGCGCGAGTCGGCCATTCGGGGCAGTTGTCGCGTGCCGCAGCCTTGGCCGGATTGATCTTGACCGACCGGCTGATCCTGGCCCACCAACCCCCGTCGCCCCCTCGGCCGGCGACCCGGCGCAGCCTCCGAGCGATCGCCCTCGGCGGCCACCGCCGCATCCACACCACCGCCAGCGTCTTCCGCCGCTCGACCCTGTCCCCGGAGGTTCGCCATGCCTAAGACCCTCCTGCGCCCCGGCAGCGTCTGGGACACCGGCAGCACCACCCCAGCCCGGCAGATCGCGGACCGGCACGTCGGAGCCACCCGCGCCGACACCGCACTGACCCCGGACGTCGCGCGGCAGATCATCACCACTTACACCGCTCCCGGCGACACCGTCTGCGACCCGAACCCGGGACCGGGACTGGTCCTGGCCGAAGCCCTCCGGGCGGGCCGGGACGTGCTCGGCCTGCCCACCGAGCCCCGGTGGGAATCCGCCCTGGAGGCCAACCTGGACCTCGCCCGCCTCGCCGGCCCGGTCGGCACCGCGACCCTGCTGGACAGCGTCGACGACCCCCGCACCGCCGAACTGCCCGGCGCCGTCGACCTCGTACTCACCGGCCTGCGGCACACCCCGGCCAGCGACCCCAGCCGGGTGCTGGTCGGGCTGTATGAGGACCTGGACGCCGTCGCCGACTGGGTCTGGCCCGGCGGGCACATCGTGATCACCTGCCGCCCCTGGCGCCGCCACGGCAGCCTGCTCGACCTACCCGGCAAAGTCGGCGACGCCGCTGCCGCGATCGGCCTCGCGCCCGCCGACCACTGCATCGCTCTGACCGCACCCATTCGAGGAAACCGGGTGCGCCCGAGAATCGTCAGCCGCGCGGGGCGCCTCCCGGAAAGCACCGATATCCACGGCCGCACCACAGCCATCTCGGCTCATCTTGACGTGCTCGTTTTCCGCCTCCCCACAACCGCACGTCGTGAAACTCCTCAGCGAGGTGCCGCGTGAATAGGCTCTACTATCGTGACGAGACCATCGAAATGCATATTGGCGACGCACTTCAGATCATGGCATCGCTTCCCAACGCTTCGGTGGACTGTGTCGTCACCTCTCCGCCTCACTGGGGACTGCGCGATTACGGAACCGCGGTCTGGATCGGCGGAAACCCCGAGTGCCGACACACCTTGGGAACAACACCCCATCAACGCCGGACCACCAGGAAACGTACGCACTGGTGGCCTCGTTCGAGCATTAACAAGCACTGCAGGAAGTGCGGCGCTCGTGCGCACGATCGGCAATACGGCCTGGAGCCGACGATCGATGATTACGTCGATCGCCTCCGGGAGGTGAGTGCGGAAGTCTGGCGCCTCCTGACCCCACGGGGTACGTACTGGCTCAATCTTCGAGATGGTTTCAGCTACCACAACAGCGGCACGGGCAGCACGCGCAAAATCACGACCGAAGAGGCTCCTTCGGTCGTTCGGCACAAAAGTCTCTTGGGGATTCCGTGGCGGGCGGCTCTCGCTTTGCAACAAGACGGGTGGATCATTCGCAACGCGATGGTCTGGCACAAGCCCAACGGCATACCGGACCCGGCATCGGATCGGTTCTCCTCGCGCTACGAGATGGTTTTCCTCTTGGTGAAGCAGCCGGACTACTACTTCGACGCAACCCGCGCGCTCGAACCGTTGTCGCAGAACCGTCCGGGGTATCGGAAGAACCACCGCGGGGGAAATAAGCCGCACACGGTCCGATCCCCGTGGCACCCGCGGGGAGCTGGCAAGAACGTCGGCGACGTCTGGTCGATCTCCACGCGACCGCTGCCGGACGCGCACTGCGCTCCGTTTCCAATTGACCTTCCGCAGCGATGTATCGCGGTCGGCTGCCCTGAAAAAGGCCGCGTCCTCGACCCCTTCTCCGGAGCAGGAACCACTGGCCTCTCCGCCCGACAACTGGGCCGGTCGTTCCAGGGAATCGACCTGCGGGCGGATTACCACGACATTTTCCTGCGGCGACTTCGGCAGCAAAGCAGGCGTATCGAGGTCACCGACGAAACAAATCCAGGAGCCAACGTTGCGTAAGAACCAGTTCTGCGCCGCCAGCAACGCGGGCTTTCCTCCAGTACGACGGCGTGACCGAAACGCCGTGCAGTGGTGTGTGACACGGCAGTCACGACTCGCTCCCGTCCGCCGGCGTTACGCTTCCCGCCGCGATGCCGCCCCGGGCCTTGGGCGACCCGGCAGCTTCGGCATGTGTGACCAGCCGACGATCACACGAGGTGAGGACGAAATGAGTCGCGCTCCTCAGCCGAGCGATCACCAGTCTCTGCACGCCGCATGGTCGACGGGACGGCATCTCAACGCAGTCCTCCCAATCCTGGCCGAAGGCGCCTGCGACGGGGTTGAGGGGGCTGTCGCATGAGCACACACGATCCGCTCACCGATGCCACTGCTGCGGATGCTGACACGGTCTCGGCAGCAGCCGAACTTGCCTCGGCAGCTCGTGAACTGGCCGACGCCGCCCGCACGCTGGCCGAACACGCTCCGCACGACCCCGATGCGTTGCTCACCGCCGAACAGCTCGGAGACCTCCTGCGGCTTTCGCCACGCACATTGAAAGAGCAGGCCGCGGCCGGGCTCATCCCGCACCGCAGGTTCGGCAAGCACTACCGCTTCAGCCGCGACGACGCCGCAGAAATCGTACGGCTCGCCAGGAAAACTCCCATGCCGCAACGGAGAGGGTTCCGGGCGGCCTGACCCGGGCACCGCGCCCACACAAATGTCCGCCCCGGCACCAGCCGGGGCGGCTTCACGAAAGAGAGCAAGAGCAAGAAAGGAAGTGGTCATGGCCTACGGTCAACGACTGGGCGATGCCCAGGGTGATGGCTGGCGTGCCCGGTACAAGCGCCCCGACGGAACCTGGGGCAGCAAGTCCGGCTTCACCTCCGAAAAGGCCGCCGAGGACTGGGGCAACGAACAGGAAGCCCTGATCCGCCGGCACATGTGGATCGACCCCCGCAAAGGCGACACCCCGTTTGAGGACTTCGCGTCGGAGCTGCTGGACTCCATCGGTCCCCGGCTGGAAGCGGCGACGCTGGCGAAGTACCAGTCCCATCTGAACAACCAGCTACTGCCGCAGTGGTCCGCGTGGCCGCTGATCGGGATCTTCAACAGCTACCTGGAGATCGAGAAGTGGGTCTCCGAGCTGCACGAGGACTACGCGGAGTCCACCGTGTCGTCGGTGTTCGCGACGTTCTCGACGTTCCTCAACATGGCCTTCCGTGCTCAGTACATCCCGGCCAACCCGTGCTCGGGTATCCGGGTGACCTCGGGCGAGTTCGCCCCGGACCGTCTCGTGGCCACCCCAGTACAGGTGCTGCGTGCGGCCATGCGGCTGTACCACTCGGCTGGTCCGGCGGGCTTCGTCCTCGCCGTGGTGGACGCCTACACCGGAGCGCGCTGGAGCGAGCTGGCCGGTCAGCAGCGGCACGAGTACAACCGCGAGCGCCGGGCAATCCGGATCGAAGAACCGTTGAAGGAGATCGGAGGAAAGCTGTTCAAAGGCGGCCGACGCATCGGTCCCGGTGGCGTCATCGCCGACGGCGGCCCGAGTCCCGCGAAGCGGAAGACCTCACGACCGGGCAAGGGGAAGAAGGGACGCACAAAAACCCCTGCCAGCACCCGGGACGTCCTGCTTCCCCCAAGCATCGCCGTGCTCTACGAGGCGCTGATGGACTCCCATCGCCACCCGTTCCTGTTCTGCACCCGCGACGGGAACCTCCTGCGGAGGTCGAACTTCCGTCAGCGTCACTGGCGCCCGGCTTGGGACGGCATCGAGCCGGACGACCCGCAGGCTGAGGATCACGTCCCGGCAGTGCTGATGTGGTTCACCTTCCACGAAGGACGGCACACCCACAGCACCTGGCTGACCGAAGACGGAGTGTCCGAGGTGGCACGCCGCGCCCGGCTCGGACAGAAGATGAAGGGCATCGCCCGGGTCTACGACCACGTGACCCCGGAGATGGAACAACAGATCCTCGACGTACTGGAAGCCCGATGGGCGGCCTCCCTGGCGGCGTTGACGGCCGCCGAGCGCGCCCAACTCATGATATGGTTCCCGCGCCTGCGAGACACCCTAGAAACCGGCGGTGGCGAGCCGGTTCAAGATCGCATCGCCATTTCATCGCCATTTGTAAGCTAACAGCGAGCCCGCCCCATAGGAGGAGCAGGGCCGCTGACCTGCATGAAAACTTTGGTGCGCGATACTGGGATTGAACCAGTGACCTCTACCGTGTCAAGGTAGCGCTCTCCCGCTGAGCTAATCGCGCTGGTGAAGTTGGCCGCGCCGACGGCGCGTTGTCGATCAGCTTACCGAACCGGAGGTCGTCGCCGACGGCCGGGCCGACCGGCCCGGGACGCGCCCGGGCCGGTCGCGGTTTTCAGCGCTCGCGCTCGAAGGTGACCAGCAGGCCGTCCACTCCGCCGGGGCCGACCCGGCCCTTCACGTCGGCGCCGGTGATCGTCTTGAGCCGCCAGCCGTCGGCGGCGTGCTCGTTGAGCACCTTCTCCAACCGATCGCCGGACATCTTGCCGCCCAGCATCTTCTCCCGAAGCTCCACGACCTTGTACTGGTACGGCATCCGTTCCGCTCCTCACTTCGTTCGCACCGAGGTCCCACCGGGAGACGCTCGGCGCGCGGCGAGGTTCCCCCGGAAAGCGAAAACGCCACTCCCACCCCGGAATCGGGGCGAAAGTGGCGTTCCAGGCTACCCGAGGAAGATCAGCGGTCGGCCATCTTCTTCTGCAGGTTCTCGTCCAGCGTGGCCAGGAATTCCTGGGTGGTCTGGTGGCCCTGGCCGCCGCCGACCAGCAGCGCCAGGTCCTTGGTCATCTTGCCGCTTTCCACGGTCTCGATGACGACCCGCTCCAGGGCGTTGGCGAAACCGGTGACCTCCGGGGTGGAGTCCAGCCGACCGCGCTGGGCCAGGCCGCGGGTCCACGCGAAGATCGACGCGATCGGGTTCGTCGAGGTCGACTTGCCCTCCTGGTGCTGGCGGAAGTGCCGGGTGACGGTGCCGTGCGCGGCCTCCGCCTCGACCTTGCCGTCCTCGGTCATCAGCACCGAGGTCATCAGGCCCAGCGAACCGAAGCCCTGCGCGACCGTGTCGGACTGCACGTCACCGTCGTAGTTCTTGCACGCCCAGACGTAGCCGCCCTCCCACTTCATCGCGGTGGCGACCATGTCGTCGATCAGCCGGTGCTCGTAGGTGAGGCCCTTGGCCTCGTAGTCCGCCTTGAACTCGTTCTCGTAGACCTCTTCGAAAACGTCCTTGAACACGCCGTCGTAGGACTTGAGGATCGTGTTCTTGGTGGACATGTACACCGGGTACTCGCGCTCCAGGCCGTAGCGGAACGAAGCGCGCGCGAACTCCTCGATGGAGCGCTTGTAGTTGTACATGGCCATCGCCACGCCGCCGTCGGTCGGGAACTGCGCGACCTCCTGCTGGATCGGCTCGGAGCCGTCCGAGGGCGTGTAGGTGATGGTCACCGTGCCCGGGCCCGGGACCTTGAAGTCCGTGGCCTTGTACTGGTCGCCGTGCGCGTGACGCCCGATGACGATCGGCTTCGTCCAGGTCGGTACGTAGCGCGGGACGTTCGAGATCACGATCGGCTCGCGGAAGATGACGCCACCGAGGATGTTGCGGATCGTCCCGTTCGGGCTCCGCCACATCTTCTTCAGGCCGAACTCCTCCACGCGCGCCTCGTCCGGCGTGATCGTGGCGCACTTGACGCCGACCCCGTGCTGCGCGATGGCCTTCGCCGCGTCCACGGTCACCTGGTCGTCGGTGGCGTCCCGGTGCTCGATGCCGAGGTCGTAGTAGTCGAGGTTGATGTCCAGATAGGGGTGGATCAGCTTGTCCTTGATGAAGGACCAGATGATCCGGGTCATCTCGTCACCGTCGAGCTCGGCGACCGTGCCCTGGACCTTGATCTTGCTCATGTGGCGGGGTGCTCCTCTCGCGAGAATGCAAGCGGTACAAGCGTACTGCTATTCGTGTTCGATTGTGCCCCGCCCCCGCGGCGCGCGACACCTGCATGAGACGAATCCGGCGAGGCGGCGCTCCGACCGGCAGATCGTTCTTCTAGGCTCGGCGCGGGCGACGATCACGGGAGGCGGCACTTGGCGACCGGACCCACACACGCCATCAGCGGACTGGCGGCATGGGCCGCGGTGACCGCGTTGGCCGACAGCCACTTGATCGGCCAGCTCTCCCCCAAGACCTGGGTCGTGGGCGCCACGCTGGCCTCCGGAGCCGCGCTGCTGCCCGACATCGACCACCCGAAGTCCACCGTGGCCAGCACGTTCGGCGCCCTGTCGCGCGGATTCTCGGCGGCCATCAGCGGATTGAGCGGGTTCCTCTACCGGCTCACCCGCACCAAGAGCGACAGCGACCGCGAAGGCACCCACCGCGGGTTCACGCACACCGTGGTCTTCGCCGTGCTCGCCGGACTGATCACCACCGCGATCGTGCAGAGCAGCTCCGGGGCGGCGCTCGGCGTGCTGATGTTCACCTTCGCCGGGCTGGCCGTGCGCGGCATCATGCACACCTGGTCGCCGAGGCAGGACGCGCTGCTGATCGCCTGCGCCTCGCTCGGACTCACGCTGACCTGCTGGTACTGGGCCGGTGATCAGCCCACCGACGCGGCGGCGTTCGGCGTCGCGGTGATGCTCGGCTGCATCGCGCACTTCATCGGTGACGCCATCACCGAGCAGGGCTGCCCGATGCTCTGGCCGTTCCCGCTGTCCGGCAAGACCTGGTATCCGGTCGCCCCGCCGAAAGCGCTGCGGATGCGCACCGGCGGCAAGGTCGAGATGGCGCTGGTCGGGCCCGGGCTGACGCTGATCGCCGTGGTGCTGGGCGCGGTGGTGCTCTACCGGGTCGGTGCCGCGCCGTGGATCGCGACGCTCGATCTGCCGCCCGAGGTGATGAGCTGGCTGGTGCCGCGAGCCTGATTCCGGGCAGGCCCGATTCCCGGCCGCAGAGCCCTGCGCGCTGTGGCGCCGGTCACCTAGCCTGGTGTCGGAGGTGAGGGCGATGAAGGCAGCAGTCGGCGACCAGCTCCACGTGCACAGCCGGACGGTCGAGGAGACCGACCGCACCGGCGTGATCCTGGAGGTGCGCGGAGATTCCGGCGATCCGCCGTACCGGGTGCGTTTCGACGACGGCCACGAACGGCTCGTCTACCCCGGCCCGGACTGCATCGTCGAGCCGCGGCGGCCGCAGGAGACCTGATCGGCGGGCGCCCGCCGATCACGAAAAGGCAGCAGGTGCACCGCAGCTCCGGTGCCCTCATTAGGGTGGGCGCGGCGTGACGTCCGGTGCGGAGGCGGTGACGAGTTGCACGACGACCAGGCCACCGGGTCTTCAGCGGGATCCTGCACGGGCCTGCCTGCCCAGTCCGATGCGGGCCGGTCGGCGCTGGCCGACTCGGACCCGCCGGCCCGGTCCGACGCGGACCTGGCGGCCCGGGCCGATGCGGACCTGGCGGCACTGCTGGCGAGGAGCTCCGGCAGCGAGCCGGCCATGCCGCTGCCGGAAGGCGAAGTGCTCGCCGAGCAGTCCACCCGCGTCACCGGCGACGAACCGCCGCTGTGCTGGATCAGCCTCGACGCACCCGCGCCGCGGCTGCTGGGCGCGCTGCGCACCGACCACCGGCGCACCGGCCTGTGGCCGCTGCTGCTGTGCGACGACAACGAGACTTACGGCAGCAGGTGCACGGTCGGCGTGGTGCCGCCGGAACCGCTCGAGCACATCGACATGTGGCGGGCCGAGGACGTCATGCGGCGGATCTGGGACGGGCTCTGCCGCTCCGACGACGACCTCGGCCCCGCCTACGACCTGGATTCGCTGGCGCCGTTCGACGCCAACTGCCCGGAACTCGCCCCTGCCGGGAACCTGCTGGCGGACCCGGACATCCTCGCCAACCAGCAGGCGCCGCGCTTCGCCGACACCGAGACGCGGCTCGCGCTGGTGCCGGTGCACCGCGGGGCGGACGTGCTGACCGTGCTCGGCTGGTCCGGCGCGGCCAACCACGTCTCGCGCACCGCCGGGCTGTCGGCCTTCCTGCGCAGCTGGGAGGACCGGTTCGGGGCGCGGCTGCTGCGGCTCGGGCCGGACCGGGTGGACATCAGCGTGGCCGCGCCGCCGCAGGATCCGGCGCACGCGACTTCGGTCGCGGCCGAGCACTGGGCGTTCTGCCCGGACCGGGTGCTGCAGGAATCCGGCAGCATCGCCGCCTACGCCCGCGAAATCCGCGGCCGCCGGACCTGGTCCTTCTGGTGGGAGTGAACTCCCCGGCGCCGCAGCGCGGACACGCCCGAACCTGACCGGATTCGCCAAGTTCCACTCGGGTCCGAGCTGGGCGCCTCGCTCGCCGCGGGTGTTCGCGTCAGAAGGCCAGCGGGCCGCCGACGATGGTCAGCGCGACCGCCAGCAGCAGCAGGCCGAAACCGCCGTAGAGCACCATGTCCACCGTGCGCGAACGCACCGCCAGCAACCCGACCTGATCCGAGGCCAGCACCGCGCGCATCCCGGCCGCCAGCAGCAGCGCGAGGCTCAGCCACACCGAACCTTCGCGCCAGGCGTGCATCGCTATCCGCAGCAACCCGAGCGCCGTCACCAGCACCACCACCGCGAACGGCACGTGCTCCCAGAGCCGCGACCGGTCGCTGAAACGTTCGCTCATGCCGACCTCCCGCGCGCTACCGAAGTGCCGGGTCATCGTAGAGCCCGGCCCGCGCGCCTCCTGCGGACCTTCAGCCGACATCGCCGCGCTCCGCGCGCTCGGCGGCCTCGACGACGTTGGTGAGCAGCATGGCCCGCGTCATCGGCCCGACGCCGCCCGGGTTCGGCGACAGGTACCCGGCGACCTCGGCGACGTCCGGGTGCACGTCCCCGGCCACGCCCTCGTCGGTGCGCGTGACGCCGACGTCGAGCACTGCCGCGCCGGGTTTGACCATGTCCGCGGTGATCAGGTGCGGGCGACCGGCCGCGGCGACCACGATGTCGGCCTGCCGCACCTGCGCGGCCAGGTCTTTCGTGCCGGTGTGGCACAACGTGACGGTGGCGTTCTCGCTGCGCCTGGTCAGCAGCAGGCCGAGCGAACGTCCGACCGTGATGCCGCGGCCGACGACTGCGGCCTGCGCCCCGTCCAGCGGAACTTCGTGCCTGCGCAGCAGCTCGACGATGCCGCGGGGCGTGCACGGCAGCGGGGCCGGTTCACCGAGCACGAGCCGTCCGAGGCTGATCGGGTGCAGACCGTCGGCGTCCTTGTCCGGCGCGATGCGCTCGAGCAGCGCTCCGGCGTCGAGGTGCTCCGGCAGCGGCAGCTGCACGATGTAGCCGGTGCAGGCCGGGTCGGCGTTGAGCTCGTCCAACGTGGCTTCGACCGCGGCTTGCGTCACGTCGGCGGGCAGCTCCCGGCGCAGCGAGGCGATGCCCAGCTTGGCGCAGTCGTTGTGCTTGCCGCGGACGTAGGAGTGCGAGCCGGGATCGTCCCCGACCAGCACCGTGCCCAACCCTGGTTGCGCGCCGCGTTCCGCGAGTGCGGCCACCCGGGCGCGCAGCTCGTCGTAGATCGCGTTCTTGGTGGCTTTGCCGTCCAGCGTCGTCGCGCTCACAGCCGTTCATCGTGGCAGACGGCGCAGGGCGGAGCCCGGTCGGATCAAGCCCGCCGGATCACGCCCGCGCGGACCGGTCTGGCAGGGATGCGACGGCCACCGCGACGAACGTCAGCAGCACTCCGATCAAGGTGGACGCGGCCACGTGCGTGCCCGGCGCGGGCACCACCAGGTCCAGCACGAGCGCGCCGAGCAGCTGGCCGGCGACCATCCCCATGCTCAGCACCAGCACTCCGGTGTAGTGCACCAGCACGGCGGAACCGCCGATGACGAAGATGCCGAGGAAACCGCCCACGTACAGCCACGGCGCGGTCGGCAGCGACGAGGGCAGGCCGCGCACCGCGAGTTCCGCCACCCAGGCCACGGCCAGCGCCGCCGTCCCCGTACCGAAGTTGATCACTGCGGCGGAGGCGGCGGAGTCCGCGGTCTGCTTCACCCGGCCGTTGACCGCCTGCTGCCACGCGACACCGATGCCGGCCAGCGCGGGCACCAGGATCAGCCAGCTGGCCGCCGACCCGCCCAGCTTCGCCGAGACCGCGATGACCACCGCGATCACCGCCAGCACCCCGCCGATCATGCGCGGCGGGGTGACCCGCTGCGGCCCGGCGGGCCCGAGCCCGAGCCGGTCCACCACCATCCCGC
Source organism: Saccharopolyspora sp. SCSIO 74807 (assembly GCF_037023755.1). Classification (NCBI taxonomy): domain Bacteria; kingdom Bacillati; phylum Actinomycetota; class Actinomycetes; order Pseudonocardiales; family Pseudonocardiaceae; genus Saccharopolyspora; species Saccharopolyspora sp. SCSIO 74807. Next base: position 1,038,666 of record NZ_CP146100.1, read on the forward strand.
TGCTGACCTGCCCGGCCACCACGGCGACGGTGAACAGGGCGACCCCGAGCGTCGCCGCGGTCAGGCTCTGGCTGAACACCAGGTAGCCGCCGGAGATGCCGCCGAGCAGGTGCCACCAGCGCAGCCCGCCGCCGCGAACCGCGGTGCCCACCCGGCGCAGTCCCCGCCGCGCCGCGGGCAGGAACGCGGTGCCGATCAACAGCACCACCAGCCCGGAGCCGAAGGAGATCAGCGCCGCGGCCGCACCGTCCTGCAGCCGCGCACCGAGCGTGCCGTTGATCCGGGACTGCACGGAAAGCAGCACTCCGACTGCGATCGCCCCGAGCAGACCGAGGACTCGGTCGCGGGCGGTGGAACGGGCTTGTGCACTCACGTAGCGGCAGTGTGCTCCGCGGACTGCGCGGAAAGCGACTCCCGGAGGCTGCGATGTGCGACGAGGCACACCGCGCCGACCGCGAACCCGGCCGCGACCGCCGCAGCAGCGGCCGGCCCGGTGGCATCCAGCAGCGCTCCGGACAGCGGGGCGGCGACCGCCGCACCGGCAGTGGCAGCGCTGGTGTACCAGCCGAACGCCTCCGCCCGCCGGTGTTCCGGCGCCAGCTCGCCGACCCGCGAGTTCGCCGCCGTCGGCAGCGGGCCACCGCCACCGGATTTCCGCTGTCTACCGCTGAACGGATCACACCTGGTGGTGTGATGTTGCTCGGCGGGCCCGGCGGGCAGTCTTGGGTGCTGTCCCGCACGAAGATCAACCGTGGTGGCCGCGGGGGCGGTCATCGCACCTAACTCACCCGGGAGAACACAACGCCGATGGACCTTCGAGTAGCGTCTGCGCGGGGTGGGGTCGGTGTGCCTGGTTGAGAGGGGGAGGATGTCACCCATGTCGCGTCCGACAGCGATCAGTCCGGAAGAGCAGGAACAGATAGCCCGCAGGATCGGGGTCCTGCTGTTGCAGGCCGCACCTGAGGACTGGCAACAGATCACGGTGGAGTACCGCGCCACCGGCGAATACCGCGATCTGCTCGGCGAGGTCGCCGCCCAGGACGGCGGTACGGAGCCGTGGGAACCACCCGAAGAGCTGTGGGGCATCTTCGAGCACCTCCGCGAAGGCATGTACCGGCCGGAGGTCGGTACCTGGCTCAGCGCGCTGTACGTGGTGGAGCGGCCCTCCAGCTACCGCATCGACATCAACTTCGACGCCGAGCCGCAGTGGCAGCAGCCGCTGCCGCGCGCCGCCTACGTCGACGAGCTGCGCCGCTACCCGCGCACCGAGGACAACGTGCCGGATTGGATGCGGGAGAAGCTGGACGGTTCCGCCGCCTCCCCCCAGGCGGAGCAGCAGGCCGCGGTTCCGCCCGGTCAGCAGGCGCCCACCCCGCCCGGTCAGCAGGCGGCAGCCGAGTTCGCGCAGTCCGGCCCCGCCGAATTCGCCGCCGCAGCGCCCGCGCAGCCGAACGGCCACCAGTGGGGCGCCTCCCCCGCCCCGAGCGGTGACCGGTTCCGCACGGCGCTGGTGTTCGACGACTTCGACGAGCAGGGCCGTCCGCTGGTGACCACGCGCACGCCGGTGCAGCAGGAAGAAGTCGGGCCGCTGCGGCACTACCTGGAGAACGCGCCGATCGTGCTGGCGTCCCGGGACAACGACGACGACCTGCTGGACCCGAACGCGCCTGCCTCGGTTCCCTCGACCTGGCACACCGACGGCACCTGGGTATGGCCGGGCGCCGTGCCGTACTACCTGATGCAGTACGGCGTTCCGCCGCAGCAGGAGCTCGTCGAGCACGTCCGGGCGCGGCGGTTCGCGCTCGGTGAGGTCGACGACTCCACCCGCGACGCCGCCGTGCGGGAACTGTTCGAGCAGCCGGAGGAGCCGGGCGCGGCTCCGGCACGGCCTCGCCAGGACGCCGCCGAGCAGGCTCCGGCCCGCGACGCCGTGCAGCAGCCGGAGCAGTTCCAGGCCGCCTCGTTCGAAGGGGCGCCGTTGCAGCCCGGCCAGGATCCCGCGCAGGCAATGGCGCAGCCCGAGCAGCAGCGCGTGCCGGACGGATCCGGGCTCGGCGAGCCCGAGCCCGATTCGCCGCAGCTGAACGGTTTCGAGTCGGCCGCGTGGGATTCCGGCGGACTGGATTCGGGCGCCTTGGACGCCGGCGTGGTCAAGCCCGCTGCGTACGAGCCTTCGCCCGCGGCCGCGCAGGAGGACTTCGCGGTCCAGCTCCCGGCGCCGGACGCCGGCCCGCGGTTCGATCGCGACGACGAGGCCGACACCGGTGATCTCGGCCCGGCGTTGCGCGATTCCGGGCCGGACGAGCACCTCGAAGGCGAACCGCCGCTGCTCACGCACGACACGGGCCCTGCGGAAACAGCCGAAGCTGCCGCCGGTTCGCGGCACGTCCTGGACGCGCCCGCCGAGAACGAGGACCTGGACGAGACGCAGGCGGTGCTGGCCCGGCTGCACGACCGGCTCAGCGAGCTCGGCGTGCCCAGCGAGGAGTACCGCCTCGGCAGCCACTCGAACAGCGCGCGCTGCCTGCTGCGGGACGGTCCGGACTGGATCGTCACCGCCGGTGAGGACGACCTGCACGGTGACGTCCGCTTCGAGCACGCCGACCAGGCCGCGGCGTTCCTGCTGGGCAGCTTGCTGCTGTCGAGCACCGAACCGCTGCCTGCCGAACCGCGGCGGGCCCCCGAGGAAGCGGCCCAGCAGGTGGCGGCCCAGCAGGCGGAGCCGGTGGCGGCCCAGCAGGTGGCGGATTCGCCGCCCGCTGCCGCGGAACCGACACCGATGGCCGCGGAACCGGCGCCGGTGGTCGCCGAGTCGGCGCCGGCAGCAGCGGGACCGCTGTCCGCTGCTGAGGTCCCCGCGCAGCCGGCCGCCGAGCAGCTGCCTGTTCGGGACGAGCCCGCCGAGCCGGACCGAGAACCGGCCGCGGAAACGGCGCACGAACCGGTCGAGCAGCCCGCCGAACACCCCGCGGAGCAGTCGTTCGAGCCGTTCGCGGCGAACGAGCCCGCGGCGGAACCGGACCCCGAGCAGTCCGGGCGTCCGCCGATCGGCGATCTCCCGCGGCGCACGCCGGAACAGCCGCAGCAGCGCGGACCGGCGCCCGGCACCGGCGGGCACTTCCTGTTCACCGCGAACCAGGACCCGGCTCCGGAACCGGCCGAGTCCGGCGAATCGGAGGCGACCCGCTTCCAGCCGATGCCGACTCCGGGCCAGCAGCCCGCGGCCGGGCAGCCGGGCGGGCAGCAGCCCGGCGGATCGGCCAACGGCTCGGCGCCGAACGGTTTCGCGCCGAACGCCCCGCAGCCGGGTCCGGGCACGCCGCCGCCGGGCCTCCCGCAGCGCGCTCCTCGTCCCGAGCAGGACGGTCGTCCTCCGGCGGGCCCGCAGGGCACTCCCGGCTCCGCACCGGTCGGCGGCGCGGACCGCCGTCCCGGCCCGGCCGGACTGCCCGGCATGTCCGGCCCGCCGCGGCAGGGACCGCAGGGTGAGCCGCCGCAGAACCGCCCCGGCGGCCCGATCAAGCGTCCGCCGCCGCAGAACGCGCCCGAGCCGCCGCGCCAGCCCCAGCAGGGCCAGCCCCAGGGCGGCCCGCAGCAGCAGGGCACGCAGCAGCAGGGCGGTCAGCAGCAACCGGCGCAACAGCAGCCCGGCCAGGAGATCCAGCCGCTGCGCGGCGAACCGCCGCTGACGCTGTACCGGGACCGGCGGCAGCTGGTGCTGCAGCCGGGCACCGAGCTGGACCGCTTCGGCAATCCGAGCGGCAACGTCACTTACGCGGCGCACACCCCGTACAACCTGCGTTCGCTGCCGCCGCAGTGGGCGAGCCGGCCGTACGCCGCCTACCGCGTGCAGCGCCCGGTGCAGGTGCTGCGGGGCACGGCGGTGCCGTGGTTCGAGCAGCCGGGCGGTGGCACGGCGTACGTGACGGCTTCGGCGATCACCGACCTGCTCGCGGACGGTTCGCTGGTCGAACTCCCGGACGCGCAGCGCCCGCCGATGGAGTGATCGAGCACCCGCGGAGGACCGGCATCGCTTCGGCGGTGCCGGTTTTTCGTTGTGCGGCAAGGAAATGCGTGCGCCGGAGCCCGCTGCGCCGCAGATCGGGTGAGCGGGGCCGGCCGCGCGCTGCCTCCGCAGCGAGGCGGCAGCACGCGGGATGCTCCGGGCTTCGGGTTCAGTCGACGCGCAGGCCGTTGGCGGCGGCGTAGGCCAGCGCGGTCTCCATGTCGACCCGCGCTCCGGACAGCGAGCTCTGCACCAGCTGGTTCGCGTCCAGCCGCGAGCCGCGCAGGTCCGCATCGTCGAGTTTCGCGCCGAGCAACCGGGAGCCGGTGAAGTCGGTTTCCCGCAGGTCGCAGCGGCGCAGGTCGGCATCGCTGAGGTTGGCCTCCCGGAACCGCAGGCCCCGCAGGTCCAGCCCGCGCAGGTCGGCCCCGCCCATCCCGGCCAGCGTGAAGTCCGTTTCGCGCAGCGTGCACGGCCGCAACTTGCAGGCCACGAAGGAAGAACCGAGCAGCGAGCAACCGTCCCAAGTGGACTCGCGCAGCAGCGTGCGGTCGAAGGTGCAGGACCGGAACGCGGTGGCGCGCAGCCGCGCGTCGGCCAGGTCCGCGCGGGCGAAGGTGCACTCGGTGAACACGCAGTTGGCGGCCCGCAGCCCGGTGAGGTCGGCACCGGTGAAGTCGCAGTGCTCGAACTCGCGCCCGTCCCATTCCTGGTGGATCAGCACCGCTTCGGCGAAGTCCTCCCCGACGGCCGGCTCCGGCTCACTCATGACCGCGACCTTTTCACACCGGTCCGACGATCCGGCCGAGGAGCAGCCACCGAGATCAACCCACCATTAATACCCAGCATTGCGCACCGCTGATCACGCCCGCGCATCGCCTCCCCGCTGACACGCGCCCCCACCCGATCAGCTCAGATCTTGCCGAGTGAACGGACCGCTCGTCCGACTAGATTGGACGAACAGGCCGTTCACTCTGATCAACTCGCTCGGATCGAGTTGGGTGGGGCGTGTCGGCTCAGCGCGGGGACCGAGATGAGCGGCGAGCAACGCGGGTACCGGTGGAAGCGCGAAAGGACCGGCGAAGGACTACCGGGTGCGAGCCGCTACGGGACCACGACGACGGGCCGCACGGCCTCCACCACCAGCGTCGCGGGCACCGTGCCCAGCAGACCGCCGCGCCGCCGGGACCGCCCGACCACGATGAGGTCCGCGCGGTACTGCTCGGCCACCTGCTCCAGCCCGACCGCCGGATCACCGCGGTGGTGCACGAAGTCCCAGTCGATGTCGATGTAGCGCAGGTGCGCCACGACTTCCTTCTTCAGCTCCTCGACGAGGCTCTCGGCGGCTTCGCTGGCCACCGCGACCCCCATCGGAGACCAGTAGGCCACGCCGCCCACCGCCTCGACGTAGACCAGCACGAGGCGCGCGCGCTCGCGGCGGGCCAGCCCGGCAGCCCAGGCGGCGGCGTGGAAGCTCGCGGGGCTGCCGTCCATCCCGACGACGATGCCGCCCAGCCCGTCTTTGCCGATCTCGAAATCGCGCTCGGTCTTGTCGCCTTCGGCCACGTCGGAATGGTAGTAGGCGCCCTTCCGCCGCTCCGCGACCATGCGCGACACTCGTCCGCGTGCACAGCCAGGAACGCGTGGAACCGACCGATGTGGAGCGCAAAGCGCTGGACGCGGTGGACGTCGACGGCATCCTCGGCGATCTGCGGGAACTCGTGGCCATTCCCAGCGTCGGCGGCACCGCGGGCGAGCTGGACGCGCAGCAGTGGTGCGCCGACCGGCTGGGCGGGCTCGGGCACCGGGTGGACCACTGGCGCATCGACGTGGCGGAACTCGCCGCGCAGCAAGGATTCCCGGGCCAAGAGGCGGACCGCGACGAGGCCGCTGGCTGCGTCGGCGTCAGCGGCGAAGGCGAACCGGCGCTGGTGTTCTGCGGGCACACCGACGTGGTCCCGCCCGGAGATCTGGACCGGTGGCCGCAGCGGGACCCGTACGCGTTGCGGGTTTCCGACGGGATCGCAGCCGGGCGCGGCACCTGCGACATGAAAGGCGGTGTCGCGGCGTTCCTCGGTGCCCTGCAGGCGATCCGCTCGGCCGGGGTGCAGCTGGCGCGGCCGGTCGGGGTGCACGCGGTCGTGGGCGAGGAGGACGGCGGGCTCGGCGCGTTCGCCACGCTGCGACGGGGTCATCGCGGCGCGGCCTGCGTGCTCGCCGAACCCAGCGCGGGCACCGTCGTCGCCGCGAACGGCGGGTCGCTGACGTTCCGGTTGGAGGTTCCCGGGCAGAGCACGCACGGCTCGACCCGGCTGCGCGGGGTCAACGCGGTGGACAAGCTCGCCGGGCTGCTGCCGGTGCTGCGCGAACTCGAAGCCGAGCGCAACGCCGACCCGGATCCGCTGGTCGCGCACCTCGAGCTGCCGTATCCGCTGTCGGTCGGCGTGCTGCGCGCCGGGGACTGGGCGAGCACGGTCCCGGACCTGGCGGTGGCCGAAGGACGGTTCGGCGTCCGGCTGGACGAAGACCTCGACGAGGCGCGCGAGGCGTTGCGCACCGCGATCGCGCGGGCCTGCGCCGCGGATCCGTGGCTGGCCGAGCACCCGGTGCGGGTGAGCTGGCCGGGCGGCATCTTCGCCAGCGGCAGGCTGCCGCGCGGACACCCGCTGCTCGATGAGACGCGCACGGCGGTGCGGGACGCCGGGGCGGCCGAGCCGGACGTGCTGGGTGCCCCGTACGGCACCGACCTGCGGCAGTACGCGGGCGCCGGAGTTCCGACGCTGCAGTACGGCCCCGGCGACGTCCGGTACGCGCACGCCCACGACGAGCACGTCCCGGTGGCCGAGTTGGAGCAGGCCGCCCGCACCTACGCCCTGCTCGCCATGCGCCGCTGCGGCGTCCGGAGCTGAACCGCGCGACGCGGGTCGGCGGGCGGAAGATCCGTTCCTCCACCGCCACGGGAATCGTTCCTAGCGGCGAGTCGCGGTGAGGCGTTGCAGTGCTGCGGCCGCCGGAGGTCCCCACGTGGGCTTTCCGCCCGGACGGCCGTGCACTCCGGCATCGCCGACGAGCGCGCAGACGAGCGCCTTCACCAACGCCCAGCCGCGAGCACGGCGCAGCGTCGCTGCGTCGACGGCGGCCGAGTAGCTGCGGTGGAAGCGGTCGATGACCCCGTCGGGCAGCAGCATCCAGCAGGCAGCCAGGTCGCAGGCCGGATCTCCGGCGCACACGTCGCCGAAGTCGACCACGCCGCAGAATTCGCCATTGCTGGTCAGCAGATTCGCCGGGTGCAAGTCCCCGTGCAGCCACCGCGGCCGACCCGTCCAGCCGGGCGCGGCCAGCGCGTCCTCCCAGACCTCGCGCACTGCATCCGGCTCGGCGATCAACCCACGATCGGTGGTCTCCTTCAACAGCTGTGCGACGTCTTCGCCGACGTCGGCCAGCGGACCTCCTCGGCCACTCCGCCCCGCAGGCGCGTCATCGGGCGCGGGCTGGTGCAAGGCCGCCAGGAAAGCCGCCAACGCATCGGCCGCCTCGGCACCGCGAGTCGCCGGCGCGTGGTCGGCAGGTTCACCGGCGACCCAGGTGGTGACGATCCACGGACGCGGGAACCGCTCGGACGGGCGGCCCAGCCGCTGCGGAACAGGTATCGGCAACGGCAGCCGCGGCGCCATGGCGGGCAGCACGGCGTGCTCCTTGAACAACAGCTCGTCCGCCTCCCGGGTGGCCCAGGGCAGCCGGACCGCGAGGTTGTCACCGAGCCGCCACAGTTGGTTGTCCCAGCCACGAGCACCGAGCGTCAGCGGCAAACCGGCCAAGTCGGGGTGCTGCTCGCGGAGCAACTCCGCGATCAGATCTGCGGTGATCCCATCAGCGTCCGGCACAGCGGCAACCGTAGCGCTCGGTTGTGATCGGCACGCTCGTCATGCGGCCATGCGGCGATTCGGGACGTAGCGCCACCAGGTCACGCAGCGCCAGCACCACTCCAGCGGCCCGTAGCGGAACCGGCGCAGCCACAGCCGGCTGAAGACCCACTGCACGACGGCGATTCCGGCCGCCAACGCGAACATGACGCCCCACTTCCGCGATTCGTCCAGCGCGAGCAGCTGATCGGCCAGCAGCACCAGCAGCGTCGCGGACACGTAGTGGGTCAACGCCATCCGCCCCAACGGCTCGAACACCCGCGAGAGCACCGAACCCAGCGGAGAGCGCAGCAACAGCAGGAAACCGGTGACGTAGACGAGCGCCGTCCCCAACCCGGCCACCGCGGACGAGGTGTTGAAACCGCTGTTCAGCGGATCACTCAACTGCATCGGCAAGGCGACGGCCGTGACCGCCGCGCCGATCGCCAGCACCGCGGCCAGCTGCCGGCCGCGCCGCTCCAAGGTGTCCAGCACGCCGAATCGCCCGACCGCGTAACCGATCAGCAAGCAACCTGCGCTGGCGACCTGCCCGCTCGGATTGACCGCCAGCACGGCGAATCCGAGCGCGAGCACGGCCCACGCGGGCAACCAGCTGGCGGGCAGCAGCAACACCAAACCGGCCGCGGCATAAACGGACAACGCCTCGCCCGGTTGCAGCAAGGAGTGCCCGATCCCGAGCAGCAGCAGGAAGACCAGCCGCCGGACCAGCACCAGCCTCGGCCGCGACGCGCGGTTGTCGGCACCTTCGAGCACGAAGCAGAAGCTGACTCCGAACAGCAAGCTGAAGATCGGGAAGAACCGCTGGTGCACGATGCTGTGCAGCAGCTCGGGCACCAGCGGCACGTGCGGACCCGGATCGATGTGCTGCATGTGCAGGATGCTGTTCGCGATGTTGCTCACGAGGATGCCGCACAGCGCGAACCCGCGTAGGGCGTCCAATCCGCGGATCCGGGGGCGCGGTCGCCGCACCGGGACGGTGGCGTCGGCCGGAGAAGTCGTCATGTCCGGTGAGGTTATTGATTCGCCGACGACGGGCGATCAACCGAAAAGTTCCTCCCGCCGGCCGAAAAGCCGGGTTCGCGGCGCTCGCGGCGGTAGCGGCTCACTGGAAGTCACGGGATTGGGACGGCACCCGCATGTCCAGCCGCTGCAACCGGTCCGCGCGCAGGTTGACCACCCCCTCGGCGCGCTCGACGGTGCCGCGCACCAGCAGCGCCGAGCTGGTGCGGCCCACCTTGCGGTAGCGCGCCCACAGCCCGGCCGTGCACACCACGTTGATCATCCCGGTTTCGTCCTCCAGGTTCAGGAACGTGACACCGCTGGCGGTCGCCGGGCGCTGCCGGTGCGTCACCGCGCCGCCGACCAGCACCCGCTCGCCCTGCTGCACTTCGGACAGACCGGTGGCCGGCACCGCGCCGAGTTCGTCCAACTTGGACCGCAGGAACTGCACCGGGAAGCTGTCCGGCGAAACCCCGGTGGCCCACACGTCCGCGGCTGCCAGCTCCACCCCGTCCATGTCCGGCAGCAACGGGGCCTGCGCCGCCACCGTGGTCGCCGGCAACCGGTCCGGGCGGTCGGCCGCGGCCGCCGCCGCGTTCCACAGCGCCTGCCTGCGGGAAAGGCCGAAGCAGTCGAACGCGCCCGCGGTGGCCAGCGCCTCCATCTGCGGAGCCGTCAGCGTCACGCGCCGCGCGAGGTCGGTCATCGACGAGTACGCGCCGCGTTCGGCGCGTTCGGCGGCCAGCTGCTCGGCCAGGTCAACGCCGAGCGTGCGCACCGACGACAGACCCAGCCGCACCGCCACACCCCCGGTGGAATCCGCGTCGGGCTCCAGGTCGGCGTGCACCCGGCTGGCGTTGATGTCCGGGCCGGACACCCGCACGCCGTGCCTGCGGGCATCCGCGGCCAGCGACTGCGGCGAGTAGAAGCCCATCGGCTGCGCCTTGATCAACGCCGCGCAGAACGCCGCCGGGTAGTAGCGCTTGAACCAGGAACTGGCGAACACCAGCGTCGCGAAGCTCAGCGCGTGGCTTTCCGGGAAGCCGTAGTTCGCGAACGCCAGCAGCTTCGCGTACACCTGCTCGGCCAGCTCACCTGAGATGCCGTTGGCCGCCATGCCCTCGAACAACCGGCTGCGCAGCCGCGCCATCCGCGCGGTGGAGCGCTTCGCGCCCATCGCCCGGCGCAACTCGTCGGACTCCGCCGCGGAGAACCCGGCCACGTCCACCGCCAGCTGCATCAGCTGCTCCTGGAACAGCGGCACGCCCAGGGTCTTCGCCAGCGCGCCCGCCATCAGCGGATGCTCGTAGTCCCAGTCCTCATCGCCGTTGCGGCGGCGGATGTAGGGGTGCACCGAGCCGCCCTGGATCGGGCCGGGGCGGATCAGCGCCACCTCCACCACCAGGTCGTAGAACCGCCGCGGTTTCAGCCTCGGCAGCGTGGCCAGCTGCGCCCGGCTCTCCACCTGGAACACCCCGATCGCGTCGGCGCGGCGCAGCATCGCGTACACCTCGTCGTCCTCCAGGTCCAGCTCACCGAGGTCGACGTGGCGGCCGTGGTGCTCGGCGACCATGTCCATCGCGTAGTGCAGCACCGAAAGCATCCCCAGCCCCAGCAGGTCGAACTTCACCAGGCCCGCGCCCGCGCAGTCGTCCTTGTCCCACTGCAGCACCGTGCGGCCCGGCATCCGCGCCCACTCCACCGGACACACCTCGCTGACCGGCTGGTGGCACAGCACCATGCCGCCGGAGTGGATGCTCAGGTGCCGCGGGAAGCCGATCAGCTCGTTCGCCAGCTCGCGGACCTGGTCCGGCAGCTCGCCGTCGTCGGGCAGCTGGTGCCAGCTCTCCACCTGCTTGCTCCAGGCGTCCTGCTGGCCGGGGGAGAAACCCAGCGCCCGCGCGACGTCGCGCACCGCCGACTTCGGCCGGTACGAGATCACGTTCGCGACCTGCGCGGCGTGCGTGCGGCCGTGCTTGCGGTAGACGTACTGGATCACCTCTTCGCGGCGATCGGACTCGATGTCCAGGTCGATGTCCGGCGGGCCGTCCCGCTCCGGGGCCAGGAAGCGCTCGAACAGCAGGCCGTAGCGCACCGGGTCCGCGTTGGTGATGCGCAGCGCGAAGCACACCGCCGAATTCGCCGCCGAACCCCGGCCCTGGCACAGGATCCCGGAGTCCAGGCAGAACCGGACGATGTCGTGCACCACCAGGAAGTAGCCGGGGAAGTCCAGCTTCTCGATCACCGCGAGCTCGTGCTCGATCTGCTCGTAGGCGGCCGGGTCGTGCGGGCCGTAGCGCTCCAGCGCGCCCCGGTAGGTCTGCTCGCGCAGGTGCTCGGCCTCGGTGCGGCCGGGCGGCACGTCGAACGGCGGGAGTTGCGGCGCGACCAGCTTCAGGTCGAAGGCGCACTCGCGGCCCAATTCGGCGGCGGCTTCGACCGCGCCGGGATAGCGGGCGAAGCGCTGCGCCATCTCCTCGCCGGAGCGCAGGAACGCGCCCGCCCAGGCGGGCAGCCAGCCGTCCAGCTCGTCCAGGCTGGTGCGGGCGCGGATCGCGGCCAGCACCGAGGCGATCCGGCCGCGCCGCGGGTTCGCCAGGTGCGCGGCGTTGGTGGCCACCGCGCGGACGCCGGTGCGGCGGGCGATCTCGTAGAGCTCGTCGTTGCGGGCGGAGTCCTCCGGCAGGCCGTGCTCGGTGAGTTCCACCGCGACGTTGTCCCGGCCGAACAGCGCCACCAGTCTGTCCACTTCGGACTCCGCGGCGGCCGGGCCGCGCTCGGCCAGCGCGGCGCGCACCGCGCCCTTGCGGCAGCCGGTCAGCACCAGCCAGTGCCCCGCCGCCTCCGCAGCGAGCTCTTCCAGCACGTGCTGCGGGCGGCCCTTCTCCTCGCCGCGCAGCTGACCGGTGCTGATCGCGCGGCACAACCGGCCGTAGCCGTCCGGATCGCGGGCCAGCACCAGCAGGTGCTGGTCCGGCGGGTCCGGCACGCCGGTGCGCTCGGTGGCGCGTCCGCCGGGCGGGGCCAGGCTCAGCTCGGCGCCGAAGATGGTGCGCACGCCGTGCTCGGCCGCGGCATCGGCGAACCGCACGGCACCGAACAGGCCGTCGTGGTCGGTCAGCGCCACGGCCTCCAGACCCAGCTCGGCCGCCTCTGCGGCCAGCTCCTCCGGGTAGCTCGCGCCGTCCAGGAAGCTGAAGTGCGAGTGCGCGTGCAGCTCGGCGAACGGGACGGCCGACGGGGCGCGGCCGGTGTCCGCGGTGTACGGCGCGCGGGTCCGCGTCCAGGCCGGGCTGTCGCCGCCGTCGCCCGGGTATTCCTCGTCGCGGGGCAGGGAGTTGCGGGGCTGGGGATTTCCGGGCGGGGCGTCTTCGGGCTGGGCATCTTCGGGCCGGGCATCTTCGGGCCGGGCGTCTTCGGGTTGGGCATCTCCTGGCTGGCCGTCTCCGGGCAGGACGTCGTCTGGCAGGGGGGCGTTGCCGGACAGCGCCTGTTCCAGCTCCGACCAGGTCTGGCGGGGGTTGAACCAGCTCACCGGTACACCCCCTGCACCCACCACGCGCCGTTCTCGCGCACCAGCAGCAGCGCGACCTCGCCGGGGTCGTCCGGGTCCGGCTCGGCGGATTCCTGGCCGGTGGTGGCCTGCCCAGCGGTTCCTTGGCCAATGGTGCTCCGCCCGGTGGCTCCTCGGTCGGTGGTGCTCCGCCCGGTGACTCCTCGGTCGGTGGTGCTTCGCCCGGTGACTCCTCGGTTGGTGGCGCCCTGCCCGGTGATTCCTCGGACGGTGCCGCCCCGCCCGGTGATTCCTCGGGCGGTGCCGCCCTGCCCAGTACCGCCCTGCCCAGTGGCGCCCTGGCCAGTGGCGCCCTGGCCAGTGGTTCCTTGTTCGTCGGTTCCCCGCCCGGCTTCCCGCTCCGCCGCGAGCACGACCTGCATCCGCGCCACCCCGGGCAGCCCCGATCCCGCGCCCTCGGCACCCGAGCCTTCCGGAGCGAACGACCCGTTGGTCCCGCTAGCTCGGGCGAACGGTCCGTTCACCCCGAAACCGCCTTCGCCGTCCGGCGCCACCTCTCCCGGCGACCACCGAACCGACGCACCCGGGCGCCACCCGTCCGGTCCGGCTCCCTCCGGAGCGAACGACCCGTTGGCCCCGGAAGATCGGGCCTTCACTCCGGGGGTGGTCCACCAGCGCTCCTGGAGCGGCCAAGGGCCCGCCCAGGCGGCCACGGTGCGGGAACGGCCGTGCACGACGACCCGGTGCGGCTCGGCCGACAACCCGAAGCGGGCAGTGAGCGACACCGGCTCGCCGTCGGCGTCGAGCACCGTCGCCGGCCACGGCTGCCCGGGAACCACCGAAGGCGACGGTGCCGGGATCCGGCCGGGCCAGGGCCGGTCCGGTGCTCGCCGCGGACTGCGCTCGTCGCCCCACGGCACGAGGGTCACCAGGTCCCGCACGTCCCGGCCGCCCGCGGGCGCGCCCACCAGCACCCGATCCGGGCCGATCATGCCCTGCACGCGCACGAACGCGCGGCCCGCGCGGGAGTCCGCCTCGCCGGTGGCCGAACGCATCAGGTCGAGCTGGAGCCCGCCCGCGCCCACGACTTCCTCCGGGTGCAGCGACAGCACGGACACCCCGGCGGTGGGGCGCTGCTCGCCTCGGCCGCTGAGCCAGCCGTCCAACTGCCAGCGCACCCGGTCCACCGTGCCCGCCGGGCTCAGCGGCTCCGCGCACCGCCACACGCGGTGCAGCCGCTCGCCGTGTTCGGTGCGGGCCGAGATGCCCAGGCGGGTGCAGCCGACGCCGCGTTCGCTCAGCAGCACGTGCAGCCGTTCGGCCAGCCCGCGGGCCGCGAACGCGGCGGCGTCCACCCGCTCCACCGGCGGGTCCAGGTGTTCCTCGACCACCAGGTCCGGCGGCGGCGTGCGGCGGTCCGGCGGGCGCTCCTCCGCACCTCGCGCGGCGCGGTGCGCCAGCAGCGCGTCACCGCCGAACCGGGTGGAGACGTCCGCGGGGGTCAGCGCGGCGAACTCGCCGAGCGTCCGAATCCCCAGTCGTCGCAGCAGATCCACCAGGTCAGCCCGGTCCGCGGCCTGCTGCGCGGGCTGATCGACCTCGCCGATGCCCAGCGGCGCGAGGAACTCCGGACTTCCGCCCGGCGGCACCAGCACGCCCCGCCGCGCCGCGAGCTCCCCGGCGAACAACCCGTCCGCCGCGCCCACCTGGCACTCCACGCCGGTATGCGCGTCGACCTGGTCGACGATCCGCTCGGCGGCGGTCCCCTCCGCGCCGAAGTAGCGCGCCGGACCCCGCGCAGGCATGGCCAGCAGCCCCGGGCGCACGATCTCCACCCCCGGGATCAACGCCTCCACAGCGGCCACCACCGGCTCGAAAAGCCGCGCGTCCCGGTCCGGGTCGTGTTCGCACACCGCGAGTTCCGGGCATCTGCCCTGCGCTTCCCGGCGCCGCATCCCCCGGCGCACCCCGGCGGCGCGCGCCGCTTCGGAACAGGCCAGCACCCGGTTCGCGGTGAACACCGCGGCCGCCGCCTGCGACCCGAACCCGCAGGCCGTGGTCGCCGCCACCACCGGCCAGTCCGGGCACCACACCACGAGCCTGCGCACGGGCGCGCCGGCCGCGAAGTCCTCACCCGGCATGGTCGTCCTCCGGTACCGAGTGCAGCGGAGGCCGACCCTGCGCGGCGGAATCCGGCGAACCCGCACGGTCCGGAAGCCGCCGATCCGGCGCGACCGAACGGTGCTGCCTCCCGGGCAGTCCCGAGCAGCCCGGCTGCTCACTCCTGCCGGGCCGCCGCTCCGGCGAATCGGGGCGGTCCGGCGAATCGGGGCGGTCCGGCAGGTCGCGGATCTCCGCGTCCAACCGCTCCGCGGCGGAGCCGTTCCGCCCCGGCAGCAGCAGCCTGCACGAACGCGGCCGGGAAGCCGCCCCGCGCCCGCCCGCGCGCACGGTTATCTCCCGCTCGCGCAGGTGCCCGTGCCCCTGCCCGAGGCCGCGCCAGCGCGCCTGCGTGCAGTCCAGCCGCACCTCCGCCCCCGGCCAGGGACCGAACGGCAGCAGCACCGCCCCGCGGTGCCGCGCGCGGGCGGACAACCGGCGGGCGTCGGCGTCGGCGGGCAGGCCCGGACGTCCGACCACGACCAGGTCCACCCCGTCCAGCAGGGCGGCGATCACCGAAACCGGGTCCCCGCCCGGCTGCGGCACCAGCGCCAACCGGTCGAGGTCCACACCCATCTCGGCCGCCGCGGACAGGCCGAGGCCGGGCAATCCCACCACGGCCGCCCACGACCCCGCCGAAGTCGCCTCGGACAGCAAGGCCAGCAGCAGCGCGGTCGAGTCCTGCACCGCCACCGTGCTGCCACGGCGCAGGCCCGGCCATGGCAGCACGGTGGCGAGTTCCGCCCGCACCGGCAGTTCCCGTCCCGCAACGGGACCACCGTTCACCTCGGTGGCAGCGGAGTCCACGGACACCCCGTTCGCCGTGGTCACCCCGTCCAACGCCACCAAAGGCGTGCTCGCGGACATCTGCTGCCTCCCCACTTCGTTCGCCCGGCACCCGACCCCGCATCGAGCACCCAACCGTCCGCTGTGGGGAGACAGCGGTGAGGTCGCGCCGCCTGCACCCGAACGGCACCACCTCAAGGGGCGGTCGCCCCCCGACGGCGACCACTCCCGAGTTCTTTCCAGTTCAACGCCTCCGGGCCACCCGACCCGGATCACCCGCTCCGACGCACCGCGCCGGTCCAACGCTCCGGCAGTCGCCTCGGCACCACCTCGATCCGTTCCAGTTCCCCGGGAGCACTACCGCCGCAGCGACCGAGTCCCCGACCTCGCCGATCGCTCCGGCATCCGCCCCACCGCGCCGGTGGAGCCGTCTCGCTCGGGCGGCCCGCAGGGAGACCGGCTCGGCGAAGACCACCCGGAACGAGATCGAACCTTAGTTCGACTTGATTAAGTAAACCCTGGACACGGGCTTGCCGTCAAGGCTTTCACCGGAAAGAGCGAACACGAGTTCGAAAACCCCAGGTCGCCGCTCCGACCGCCCGAGCCCGCCGCGCGACCCATGATGCGCCCGGGCACCGACAAGATCGACTTCTCCGCGGCGGAGCGCCTGCGCGCGCCGCGGAACCACGCCGCACGCCCCCGGAAAACAACGACGCCACCGCCGGAACCCGTCCAGCGGTGGCGTCGCCCGAGCCGTCGCGCCGCTCAGTGCGCGAAGTGCCGGGTCCCCGTGTGGTACAGCGCCACGCCCGCGGCCGCGCACGCGTCGATCGTCTCCTGATCCCGCACCGAACCACCCGGCTGCACGATCGCCCGCACACCGGCGTCGATCAGCGCTTGCGGCCCGTCCGCGAACGGGAAGAACGCATCCGAAGCGGCGACCGAGCCGGCCACCCGCGCACCGCCGCGCGCGACCGCCAGCTTCGCCGAATCCACCCGGTTCACCTGCCCCATGCCCACGCCGACCGTGGCGCCGTCGTGCGCCAGCAGGATCGCGTTCGACTTCACCGCACGGCAGGTGCGCCAGGCGAACCGCAGGTCGGCCAAGGTGGCCTCGTCGGCGGCGGGCCCCGCGGCCCGCTCCCAGTTCGCCGGATCGTCGCCCGCGGCGTCGATCTCGTCGGAGCGCTGCACCAGCATCCCGCCGGAGATCGCCCGCATCTCCACCCGGCCCGGCTGCGGCGGCTGCACGGTCAGCACGCGCACGTTCTTCTTCCGCGACAGCACTTCCAGCGCACCGTCGGCGTAGCCGGGCGCGACCACGACCTCGGTGAACACTTCCGCGATCTGCTCCGCCATCGGCACCGTGACCTCGCGGTTCGACGCGATCACGCCACCGAAGGCGCTGGTCGGGTCGCACTCGTGGGCCTTGCGGTGCGCCTCGGCCACATCGGTGGCCGAGACCGCGATGCCGCACGGGTTGGCGTGCTTGACGATCGCCACGCACGGCTCGGCGTGATCGTGCGCGGCGCGCCAGGCCGCGTCGGCGTCGACGTAGTTGTTGTAGGACATCTCCTTGCCGTGCAGCTGGGCCGCCGCGGCCAGGCCGGCGGCCTCACCACCGGAGACGTACAGCGCGGCCGGCTGGTGCGGGTTCTCGCCGTAGCGCAGCGCGGAACGCCGCTGCCAGGTCTCGCCCAGCCAGCCCGGGAACGCCGAGTCGTCGCCCACCGGCACCCGGCTCATCCACCCGGCGACCGCCACGTCGTAGGAAGCGGTGTGCCGGAACGCCTCAGCGGCCAGCTCCACCCGCTCGGCGTGGGTGAACCCGCCGCCGCGCACCTGCTCCAGCAGCCATTCGTAGCGGCTCGGGTCGACCACGACGGCCATGTTGGCGTGGTTCTTCGCCGAAGCCCGCACCATCGCGGGACCGCCGATGTCGATCTGCTCGATCACCTCGTCCGGCTCGGCGCCGGAGCCGACGGTGCGCACGAACGGGTAAAGGTTCACCACCAGCAGGTCGAACGCCGGGATGTCGAGGCGCTCCAGCTGCTCGGCGTGCTCGGGGCGGCGCAGGTCAGCCAGCAGCCCGGCGTGCACCCGCGGGTGCAGCGTCTTGACCCGCCCGTCCAGCGCCTCCGGGAAGCCGGTGAGCTCTTCGACCGGGGTGACCGGCACCCCCGCGTCGGCGATCGCGCGGGCCGTGCCACCGGTGGAGACGATCTCGACGCCTGCCGCGTGCAGCCCGGTGGCCAGGTCCAGCAGGCCGGACTTGTCCGACACGCCGATCATCGCCCGGCGGACCGGACGGCGTTCCTGCGAGTCCGCCCGGAGCTGCGGTTCCTGCGAATTCTGCGTCACGGGATGTTCACCTTCCGTCCCTGCACGGTCCAGCCGTGCCGTGCCAGCCGTTCCAGCGTGTCCACCAGCAGCCGCCGCTCGACCGCCTTGATCCGTTCGTGCAAGCTCGCCTCGTCGTCCGCGGGCAGCACCGGAACCGCTTCCTGCGCCAGGATCGGGCCGGTGTCCACGCCTGCGTCGACCACGAACAAGGTGCAGCCGGTGACCTGCACGCCGTAGTCCAGCGCGTCGCGCACCCCGTGCATCCCGGGGAACGACGGCAGCAGCGCCGGATGGCTGTTGAGGTAGCGGCCGCCGAAGCGCTCCAGGAAGCGTTCACCGGCGAGCTTCATGAACCCGGCGGACACGACCAGGTCCGGTTCGTATTCGGTGCAGGCGGCGGTCAGCGCCGCGTCCCAGTCCTGCCTGCTGTCGTGCTCGGCGACCCGCTGCACGAAGGTCGGGATGCCTGCGCGTTCGGCGCGGGCGAGCCCTTCGACGCCGGAGCGGTCCGCGCCGACCGCCACGACCCGCACCGGGTAGTCCGGCCGGTCGGTCGCGTCCAGCACGGCCTGCAGCAGGGAGCCCGAGCCGGAGACCAGGACCAGCACGCGCGCCGGGTCGGCGGGGCGGAACCGGGTGATCCCGGTGTCCTGCCCGGTGTCCTGCGCAGTGGCTGCCGCGGGGTCCGGACCGGCCGCGTTCGATGCGGGGGTGCTCAGCTCTGGCTCCTGACAATGCCTGGTCACGATCTCACCCAGCAGCGTAAGCGGCCCTCGGGCGGGAATCGCCGCCAGGTCCCGGGCGAGTGGTCCAGCCCTCAGTCCGCGGGCTCGTGCCGCGCAGGCGGCCGGGATGCGCCAGGACGGGTCCGGCGCCCGCCGGTCAGTTCCGCGGGTCGCCGGTGGTGTCGGCCTGCTGGACTCGGCGGATCAGGTCGGCCCATTCGACCTCGTCGGGATCGAGTTCGTCCCTCGGGTCCACCTCTTCGAGTTCGTCCTCGCGGACCGCCTCGTCGAGTTCGTCTTCGCGGATCGCCTCGGCGGGTTCGTCCTCGGAGTCCGCGGCGTCGCCGCCGGACTCGGCTTCCGCCGACGCGTCCGGATCTTCGTCAGGCGCGGAGTCCGCGGCGGCGTCCGGGTCGCCGTCCGGCCCGGCATCTTCGGTGGTTTCCGGCTCGTCGTCCGCGGCGACCTCGGTCGCGCTCCGCGGTGCCGCGACCCGCACCTCGTCGTCGAGCCCTGCCGGGAACAGCAGCGCGACGAGCGCGGCGGGCGGCAGCAGCCAGCCGAACGTCGCCAGCCCCAGCACCACCGGGTGCACCGTGATCGACTCGTAGCTGCCGCCTCCGGCGCTGCCACCGGCCAGGATCCCGATCAGGAACACTCCCAGCGCCGAGACCAGCACCGCCACCGCTGCGGACCGGAGCCGCTCCCGCCGGGACCCCGGCTCGCGACCGCAGGTGAAGCCCACGAACGCGCCCACCGCGACCGGCAGCAGCAGCGCGATCGGCCACCAACCGGCAGCCGCGCCGTCCGGCAGCGCCGCGAGCAGCGGCACCTCCGGAACCCGGCCCGGCACGGTGGTGAACGGCCCCGCCTGCACCGGACCGACCGCGATCCCGGGACCGGCCGCGAAAGCCCACCCGGCCAGCAGCGCGTTCGGCAGGTACAGCAGCGACAGCAGCACCAGCCCGAACCCGTCGCCGATCGACCCCGAGCTCACCAGCACGTCACCGATGCGCGACGCCGACAAGCACAGCGCCGGAACGACCACCAGCGCACCGGCGACGGCGAGCGGCAACCACGCCGCGCCTGCGGCCCGGATCCCGGGCCACAGCCGGGCTCCGAGCCGCTCCCCCAACAGCTCCCGGAAGCGCTCCCTCCGCAGCACGCCGAGCCCGGCCGAGACCGCGGCGACGAGCCCGCAACGCAGGACGGCCCCGGGCACGGCGACTGCGACGGCGCCACCGAGCAGCGATGCCGCGAGCCCGCCCACGACCGCATGGGTCATCGCCACGACGACCACCAGCCGGACGGCGTCGCGGGGATCATCCGTCCGCCGGGCGAAAGCCGCGGACAGCCATGCGATCCCCGCGCCGAGCACCAACGTGGGCAGGAAGGGAAGCGCGGAAAGCGGCGCGCCCTGGATCGACAGCGGAACCTGGTGCGCCACCAGCCAGCCCGGCACCGCAACGGCAGGAACCGACGCGATCGCGGACCCCGCTCCGCTCGCGGTGCTCACCGCGAGCGCCAGCAGCGCAGCGGCCAACGCGTAGCCCAACGCGACCGAGCCCGCCGCGACGGCGGCGAACCACCGAAGCGGGGCGGGCGCGCGCTCGGGTTCGGCCACGGGATCGCGCGGCGAGACCGGTTCCTGGAGCGACTCGATCAAGGGCATGGGCCGAATGTCGCACCGGGACGCGGAGGACCGGCCCGTGACTCGCCGCGGCGTCCGCCCATCGAGCGATCAGGAACACGGAGGGTTCTCAGCGCGCAGCTTCGCGCCCGAACGCGCGAAAGGCGCCGCCCGCACGATGCGGACGGCGCCCCAGGAACTTCCGATCAGCTCTCGCGGCCCGGATACGGCATCTGCCGCGTCCCCTCCGGACCGTCCACCGGCTGCTGCGGGCCGGACTGCGACGCCTGCGGGCCGGACTGCGAAACCTGCTGCGTGCCCGCATCGCCGGGCGCGGCCGAGAACCCGCCGGACGGGGCCTGCGACTCCGCGCCGAACGGCTGCCCGGACGTGCCCGGACCGCCGTAGCCCGCCGCGTTCTGCGGTCCGCCGGGGTAACCGGCAGGCACGTGCCCCTGCGCGCCGAACGGCTGCCCGCCCTGCGGCGGTCCCCACGGCGGCTGCGCGGGCTGCGGCTGCGCGTACTGCGGACCGGAGTGCTGGCCGAATCCCTGCGGCTTCGGGCCGGGCTGCGCGCCGGCCGGCGGGAACGGCCCGGAGCCGGGCCCCTGCGGATGCGGCGGCTGCGAACTCGGCGAACGTCCCGGCCGCGGCCCGGAGGAGACCACCCCGGCGCCGGTCAGCACCAGCGCGCCCACCGCGGCGAGCTGCACCAAAGACATGATCAGCAGCACGATCCCGACACCGCCCGCGGTGCCGGTGACCACGCTCTGCAGCACCGCCAGCGTCCCGTAGAGCGCCAGCGGACCGGCCGCGACCAGCGTGTCCGGCATCTTCGGCAGCACCTTCAGCCCGGCCAGCCCGGCGGCCACGACGATCGCGAGCCCCGGAGTGCTCACGATCAGCCCGGACGTGGCCTGGTCGAAGAACCCGAGGACGTAGGCGACGAGCCCCGCACCGGCCGCCACCAGCGGCAGCACGGAACTCAGCTCGGTACCGCCGTCCTGACCCGGCGCATCGGGACGAGGAGACCCTGCGTGCGGAGGTGCCGGCTGGTTGGGCGGGGGCGCACCGTAGGGATTGGACATGGTCGAAGAACTCCTCCTCGCCGAGGGTCGGGAGAACGCGCACGCTCGCCCGGGTGAGGTGACACGTGAAACGGTATCGGACCGTGACCGGACCCCCGAACCGGTCCGCCTCCGGCACCCGCAGGCGCACCGCGCCGGGAGCCCGCCCGCTCACCTCGGTCTGCGCCGACCACCGGCGCGCGACCCGAGCGCGCCACCCCGCTGCCGCGGCGACCGTTACCCGCGGTTGGCAACTGTGGAGAACTTCACGACATCCGCGGGACGAAGCCGCGAAAACGGGGGCCGGGCTCCCGCAGGAACCCGGCCCCCGTGCAGCTCCGGACGAGCTCAGCAGGTCTTCGACCCGGACGAACTCAGTCCCGGACGAACTCAGCCCTGGACGATCTCGCGCATCAGGTTCGCGGTCTCGCTCGGAGTCTTGCCGACCTTCACGCCCGCGGCCTCGAGGGCTTCCTTCTTCGCCGCGGCCGTGCCGGACGAACCGGACACGATGGCGCCCGCGTGGCCCATCGTCTTGCCCTCCGGCGCGGTGAACCCGGCGACGTAGCCCACCACCGGCTTGGTGATGTTGGCCTTGACGAACTCGGCGGCCCGCTCCTCGGCGTCGCCGCCGATCTCACCGATCATCACGATCGCCTCGGTCTCCGGGTCGTCCTGGAACGCCTGGAGCGCGTCGATGTGCGTGGTGCCGATGATCGGGTCGCCGCCGATGCCCACGGCGGTGGAGAAACCGATGTCGCGCAGCTCGTACATCATCTGGTACGTCAGCGTGCCCGACTTGGACACCAGCCCGATCTTGCCGGGCCCGGTGATGTCGGCCGGGATGATGCCGGAGTTGGACTTGCCGGGCGAGATCACGCCGGGGCAGTTCGGCCCGACGATGCGGGTCTTGTTGCCGGTCGCGTTGGCGTGCGCCCAGAAGTACGCCGCGTCGTGCACCGGGATGCCCTCGGTGATCACCACGGCCAGCGGGATCTCGGCGTCGATGGCCTCGACCACCGCGTCCTTGGCGAACTTCGGCGGCACGAACACCACCGACACGTCGGCGCCGGTCTCCTTCATCGCCTCGCCGACCGAGCCGAACACGCTCAGCTGCTTGCCCTCGATCTCGACGGTCTGCCCGGCCTTGCGGGCGTTGACGCCGCCGACGATGTTGGTGCCGGACTTGAGCATCCGGGCGGTGTGCTTGGTGCCCTCGGACCCGGTGATGCCCTGGACGATGACCTTGCTGTCGTCGTTGAGGAAGATAGCCATCGCGCTCACGCCCCCGCAGCAGCGAGTTCGGCGGCCTTGTCGGCCGCGCCGTCCATGGTGTCCACCAGCGTCACCAGCGGGTGGTTGGCCTCGGCCAGGATCCGCCTGCCTTCCTCGACGTTGTTGCCGTCGAGGCGCACGACCAGCGGCTTGGTCGCCTCGTCGCCGAGCATCTTCAGCGCCTGCACGATGCCGTTGGCCACGGCGTCGCAGGCGGTGATGCCGCCGAAGACGTTGACGAACACCGACTTCACGTCGCTGTCACCGAGGATGACGTCCAGCCCGGCCGCCATCACCTCGGCGGAAGCACCGCCGCCGATGTCCAGGAAGTTCGCCGGCTTGACGCTGTTGTGCGCCTCGCCCGCGTAGGCGACGACGTCCAGCGTGGACATGACCAGCCCGGCGCCGTTGCCGATGATGCCGACCTCACCGTCGAGCTTGACGTAGTTGAGGTCCTTGGCCTTGGCCTTGGCCTCCAGCGGGTCCTCGGCGTCCTTGTCGACCAGGTCGGCCTGCTTGGCCTGCCGGAACGCGGCGTTCTCGTCCAGCGTGACCTTGCCGTCCAGCGCGATGACCTTGCCCTGCGGGTCCTTGACCAGCGGGTTGATCTCCACCAGCGTGGCGTCCTCGGCCACGAAGGTCTCCCACAGCTGCACGATCACGTCGACGACCTGGTCGGCGATCTCGGCGGGGAACTTCGCGGCGTCGACGATCTCGCGGGCCTTGGCCGCGTCCACGCCCTGGATCGGGTCGATCGGGATGCGCGCCAGTGCTTCCGGCTTGGTCGCCGCGACTTCCTCGATCTCCATCCCACCCTCGACCGAGGCCATCGCCAGGAAGTTCCGGTTGGCGCGGTCGAGCAGGAAGGAGAAGTAGTACTCGTCGGCGATGTCCGAGGCGCTCGTGACCAGCACTCGCCGCGTCACGTGGCCCTTGATGTCCAGGCCGAGGATCGCCTCGGCCTTGGTCTTGGCCTCATCGGCGTTCTCGGCGAGCTTGACGCCGCCTGCCTTGCCCCGGCCCCCGGTCTTGACCTGGGCCTTGATCACCACGGGCCCGCCGAGCTGCTCGGCGGCTGCCTTGGCCCCATCGGGATCTACGGCCACGGAACCGGGCAGCGTCGGCACTCCGTGGGCAGCGAAGATTTCCTTCGCCTGGTACTCGTACAGGTCCACTCGACTCTCCTGCGACGTCGGTGTCGGACGCGGCGACGATATCGACCTGCGAGGAAGCCCGGTGCGGCGCACCCGGTGAACTGGCTCACCCGAGCAGGCGCGTAGCCGCAGGTGAATGCATCCAGCACCGGGTGGGCACGGGTCCGGAACCGCCCTGACGTGACGAACGGAACAGGCGCGACACCTCCGGCGGAGGCGCGTCAGCGACGTGCCGCGAACCCGGCGGTCACCGCGATGGCGAGCACGGCGGCGATCGCGAACCACAGCCCGAGCCCGGGAGCCGCGCCCTCGAACCGCCCGGAGGTGATCGGGAACTCCAGCACCCGCACCGACATGACCAGCGCCGCACCGCCCAGCAGTGCCACCGCGCGCGGCGGACGGCAGCGCGGTGCCAGCACCAGTGCGGCCAGCGCGGCGGCACCGGTCGCGATCAGCCCCCAGGAACTGGTGCTGAACTCGGTGAAGATCCCCGGCGGTGTGTAGTCCGGCGCGGTCAGCACCGGCAGGAACACCGCGCCCAGCGAGAGCACGGCGGCGATCGCCGCGGGCACCGCGACCGAAGGCCGCCAGTCCTGCTCGGTGAGGTCGACGTCGTCGCGCTCGACGGCACCGGCCACCGCGGCCACCACGGCGGCGGCCATCGCCAGCAGCATCGCCGCGCCGGACAGCCACGCACCTGCCCTGGCCTCGGCCGATGCCAGCTGGGTCGCCATCAGCACTGCGTCCAGCGCGGCGGCACCGCCCAGCGGCAGCATCGCCCAGGCCACGGTCAGCGCCGGGCGCAGCGCCGCCGCGGCACGCTGCGCGTTCGCCGTGTCCTGCGAGCCCGTGGGAATGGCAGAGCCCGGTGCGGTCGGCTTGCGCCGGATCAGCAGTCCGGCACCGAGCAGCACCAGCACGACGCCGCCAGGCAGCAGCAACCGCGCCGGGTACGGCGAGGGGTCGTCGAGGTAGCTCGGCATCTGCAGGTGCGGGGTGAGCGCACCCGCGATCGCCAGCGCGCCCGAGAGCACCGCGAGCGCTCCCGCGGCGGTCAGCAGCTTGGTCAACGCGGGCAGCCGCGGTTCGGCGGCGGCGCGCTCGGGCGACTTCCCGCCCGGGAAGGCCAAGCCGACCAGCGCTACCGCCGCGAGCAGCACCAGCACCGGACCCCAGCCGAGCTGGAGCTGCGCCAGCACCGCCACCGCGACCAGCGGCGGCACCGCGACCGCCACCAGCGCGGCGGCCAGCCCGAGCAGCCCACCGCGGACCAGGTCCGGATCGGTCGAGCCCGCGACGACTCCGGCGGCGGTCAGCAGCGCGAGCGCCAGCAGGAGGCTGCCGATGCCGACCGCGGCCGGAGCGTCCACCGCCGGTTTCGCCAGCAGGTACGGGTCGGCGGAGGTGAACGGCCCCATGAGCGCGCCGACGGACGCGACGACCGAGGCGCACAGCACCAGCGCCAGCAAGCCCTGCTTGCGGGCCCGCGCGCGGTCCGAATCGGCGGCGCCGAACGCGGCCCCGCCGGTGCGGTCGAACAGCTTGCCGCCCGCGATCACGGCCAACGCTCCGGCGATCGTGGTCAGCACGTGCCCGGCCAGCAGGACCCACGTGCCTGCCGCGGGCGCCAGCGGTTCGAGCGTGTCGGCGTGCAGCAGTTCCGGCCGCGCGGCGTAGCTCGCGTCCACGACGAGCTGCATGTCCTGCACGAACCGGCCGGGCGCCAGCACCGCCGGGCCGAGCAGCACCGCAGCCGCCACACCTGGCTTGCGGCGCAGCAGAGCCGCCGACAGCGCGGTGGGGATCAACGCGAGCACGAGCAGCAGCGGCCAGGACGTGAACGCGGGCGGCATCGAAGGAGTCACCGCTGCGAACAGCGGGGCGAGTCCACCGAGCAGCGCACCTGCCGCGGACAGCGCGACGGCGATGTTCAGGCCGATCGGTGGACCGGCGCTTTCGGCGGGCGCCGGCCGGGTCTGCGTCACCGACGGCGCATCGGGCGGGAGATCGGGCCGCGCACTCACCGCGCCGACGCTAGCAACCCGCGGGCCCGCGGTGGGACGCCGGGAGCGACGGAGCGCGACCGGCCGCCGACCCGATTCACCCGCGTGGAGGTTTCTTGCGCTGCGAGCGCCGTGCTGATCCGCCACCGGGCCCGGCGCGATCGGTTCCGGGCCGGCGCGCGACTCAGCCGCGTGACAACGTACGAGCGACGAAGGTTGACGACACTGCGCAACCAATTTTGTGACTTGAGTCACTATTTTTCGGGCTCGATCACCCGCCGAGTTGATCTAGGCGCCCTGCTTTGGTCCAAACGGGAGGGTCTTGCTCGATCACGAACCGGCAGGCAGCGGCGCGCCGTAACAACCCCGAGACGCGTTTTGCACGCTGTGCGACCACGCCTGCATCGCCGGATCCCACCACTCCCCGTAGGCGCACGCGCACTGATCGAGATTTGCCCCTAGGGGATCGGCGTGGTTACTGTCCTCCGGTCCGTTGTCACGGTCCGATCACGATGCCGGTTCCCCGACCGGCCGCCCGGAATCCCCGTCCGGGAGTGAGCGGACTCCCCGAGACGGAAGGGCAGGCATTGTCTCGACATCGCTCCCCCGGCGCCCCGAACGCCGAGGAGTCGTCCCCGCACGATCCGCCATCGCAGAATTCGCGGCGGTTCTCCACCCCACCTTCGGTGATCCGCGGACGCATCGTGGTCGCCGCCGTCGCCGCCGGCGCGTTCGCCGCAGCCGGCCAATCGATCGCCAACGGCGAGCCGGCCCCGGACTCGGACGGCGTGCAGCCGCTGGCCTCGGGCCAGGACGCCGCCGCCTCCTTCGGCTCCGCCACCGACTCCTCCACCGGGATGGGCGGATCCGCGCCCGCACCCGAGGTGCTGCCGGTCACCAAGAACACCGACACCGGCTCCGAAGTGGAGAAGCTGGCCAAGAGCCAGCAGATCGCCGGTGAGCGCGCCGCGGCCGAGGCCGCCCGCATCGCCGCCGAGGAAGAGGCCAAGCGCCCGCAGGTAGTCAAGCCCGCGCAAGGCAGCTTCACCTCCGGATTCGGCGGCCGCTGGGGCAGCACGCACTACGGCATCGACATCGCAAACAGCAAAGGCACCCCCATCGTGTCCGCGATGGACGGCACCGTGATCGACGCAGGCCCGGCCAGCGGCTTCGGGCTGTGGGTCCGGGTGCAGCACAACGACGGCACGATCACCGTCTACGGGCACGTCAACAGCATCACCGCCGACGAAGGCGACCAGGTCAAGGCTGGCGACCAGATCGCCACCATGGGCAACCGCGGTTTCTCCACCGGCACGCACCTGCACTTCGAGGTGTGGAACGCCAGCGGCAAGAAGATCAATCCGCTGCCGTGGCTGAGCGAGCGCGGCATCAACTTGACCTGATCCGCGCCGCGCCCCCGCCCCGCCCGGCCGGGCGGGGCGGACCAGGGCGGGTGGGGTCAGCCGTCGAAGTGCATCCGCAGGATGAGCGCCATCCGGCGCAGCGCCGGGATGTGCCCCATCGCCCGCACCAATGCGCGGTAGCTCGCGGGCAGCCGCTCCAACCCGGGCACCTCGAAGAACGTCAGTTCCTCATCCAGCGCCAGCCCCGGGACCGCGTTCACCAGCTCGGCACCGCTGCCGATCGCCCACCGCAACTTCGCGTTCGCCGCCCGCACCGGGCTGTTGAGCACGTTGGCGAAGCGGACGGCCAGCTCGCCCTGCACGTCGCAGATCAACTCCCCCGCGGGGAAGCGCTCGGTGATCCGCCGCAGCAGGGCCAAGCCTTCTTGCGGGTCCAAGTACATCGTCAGCCCCTCGGCGACCACCAGGACCCGGCGATCACCCGGGATCGAGTCGAGCAGCGCCGGGTCGGTGACCGACGAGGCGATCGTGTGGTGCCGTTCGGGCTGTTCGTAGAGCTTCCGGCGCAGGTCGATGACCTCGGGGAAGTCGACGTCGTACCACTCGACCGACGGCGGCAGGTCCAGCCGCAGCCCGCGGCTGTCCAGACCGCAGCCGAGGTGCAGCACGGTGACCTCCGGATGCGCGGCGATCCGGTCGGCGGCCAGCCGGTCGAACAGGCTGCCGCGCAGGGCGATCGACAGCGGGTCGTTCCCGCGCACTCCCGTCTTGCTGAAGTCGTGGTCGATCCGGCGCACGGCCTCTTCCGCGTAGGGATCGTGCAGGATCGGGTCGGCCGAGCGGCTGTGCAGCGCCCGTCCGTAGAGGGTGGCGAGCATGGTGGCCGGCGCGCCGGTGAGATCGGCTCTCTCGCGTTCCATCGCTGAATTCCCCAGCCGCGTGCAGGAGTCTTTGCGCGAGCACGCTAACTCCACCCGGGCGGGCCGGGGTCACAGCTTGGTCAGCGGAACGCTGCCGATGAGCATCAACCGCACGGTTCCCGAGGCCCCGAAATCGATCGTGGCGGTCGCGCGCGCACCTTCGCCCTCGGTGGCCAACACCGTGCCGAGGCCGTACTTGTCGTGCGTGACCCGGTCCCCGGCGTCCAGCTTGATCGCCATCTGGTCCTTCCAGCCCGCCGCACCGGTGCTGCGCATGCCGCGCTCGGCCAGCCCGGCCTGCGCCGAATCCGAACCGCCGCGGTCGAACCCGCCGCGGTTACCCCACGTGCTGCGCACCTGCGGCGCGGACCGCTCCGGCTCGATGCGGCGCCACTCGAACAGCTCGTCCGGGATCTCGGTGAGGAACCGCGAAGCCGGGTTCGTCATCGGCTGCCCCCACGCCGAGCGCATCAACGCCCGCGACAGGTACAGCCGCTGCCGGGCGCGGGTGATGCCGACGTAGGCCAGCCGCCGCTCCTCGGCCAGTTCGGCGGGGTCGCTCAGCGCCCGCATGTGCGGGAAGATCCCGTCTTCCCAGCCGGTGGAGAACACCACCGGGAACTCCAGGCCCTTCGCGGTGTGCAGGGTCATCAGGGTGACCACGCCGTCGCCGGATTCCGGCAGCGAGTCGGCGTCGGCCACCAGCGAAACCCGCTCCAGGAACGCGGCCAGCGAGTCGTCCGCGGGCAGGCCGAGCGCTTCCTCCTCGGCGTCCTCCGCAGCCGGTTCGGCCGGGCGCACGACGGATTCCGCGGAAGGGTCGTCGGTGTCCTGACCGGAAACGTCCTGGCCGGGCTCGTCGTGCCCGGCTGTGTTCTGTCCGCTGCCGGGCTGCCCGCTGCCGGGCTGCCCGCCGCCGGGCTGCCCGTCGGAGGACTGCCCGGGTGCCTGCGGCGCGCGGGACTCGGTGAACTCGCGAGCCACCGTGACCAGCTCCGTCAGGTTCTCCACCCGCCCGGCGTCCTGCGGGTCGTCGCTGGCCTCCAGCTCACCGCGGTAGCCGGTGCGTTCCAGCACCGCCTCCAGCACGTCGGCCACGTCCGACTCGCGGGCGATCTCGCCGAGCTCGTCCAGTAGCGCCACGAAACCGGAGATCTGCCGCTGCGCGCGGGTGGCCAGCGCAGGCACCCGGCCCTCCGCGGCCTGGCGCAGCGCCGCGTTGAACGAAATCCGCTCCTGATCGGCGTGCGAGGCGACCACGGTCTCGGCCTTGTCGCCGATACCGCGCTTGGGCACGTTCAGGATGCGGCGCAGGCTCACCGTGTCGTCCGGGTTGTCCAGCACCCGCAGGTAGGCCAGCGCGTCGCGGACCTCGCGGCGCTCGTAGAAGCGCACCCCGCCGATGACCCGGTAGGGCAGGCCGAGGCGGATGAACACCTCCTCGAACACCCGGGACTGGTTGTTGGTCCGGTAGAACACCGCGATGTCGTTGAACGTGACCTCGCCGTCGTCGACCAGCTTGTCGATCTCGCCGGCCACGAACGCCGCCTCGTCGTGCTCGTTGTCGGCGACGTACCCGACGATCGGCGCGCCTTCGCCCGCCTCGCTCCACAGCCGCTTGTCCCGGCGGTTCGAGTTGCGCCGGATCACCGAGTTCGCCGCGTTCAGGATGGTCTGGGTGGAGCGGTAGTTCTGCTCCAGCAGGATCGTGCGGGCCTGCGGGTAGTCCCGCTCGAACTCCTCGATGTTGCGGATCGTCGCGCCGCGGAACGCGTAGATCGACTGGTCGGCGTCGCCGACCACGCACAGCTCGGCAGGCGGCGTGCCGCTCTCGGTCGGTTCGAGCCCCACCAGCTCGCGCACCAGCACGTACTGCGCGTGGTTGGTGTCCTGGTACTCGTCGACCATCACGTGCCGGAACCGGCGGCGGTAGTGCTCGGCGACGTCCGGGTGCTCGCGCAGCAGGTCCACGGTGCGCATGATCAGGTCGTCGAAGTCCATCGCCTGCGAGTCGGCCAGCTTGCGCTGGTAGGCGGCGTAGACCTGGGCGACCTTGCGCTCCATGTCGTTGCCCGCGCGCTCGGCCGCCTCCGCAGGGGTGACCAGCTCGTTCTTCAGGTTCGACACGTGCACGCCGAGGGTGCGCGCCGGATAGCGCTTGGAGTCCAGCTCCAGCTCGCGGCCGATCATCGTGATCATCCGCCGCGAGTCGTCGGCGTCGTAGATGGTGAAGTTCGACGAGATGCCCAGCGTCTTCGCCTCGCGGCGCAGCACCCGCACGCACATCGAGTGGAACGTGGACACCCACATCGCGTTCGCGCGCCTGCCCACCAGCTCGGCCACCCGCTCCTTCATCTCGGCGGCGGCCTTGTTGGTGAACGTGATCGCCATGATCTGCCCGGGATGCACCCCCTGCGCGAGCAGGTAGGCGATCCGGTTGGTCAGCACCCGGGTCTTGCCGGAACCGGCGCCCGCCACGATCAGCAGCGGCGAGCCGGTGTGCACCACGGCCTCGGACTGCTGCGGGTTCAAGCCCGCGAGCAGGGCGTCCGGATCATGCGCCGCCGCGCCTGCAGCAGCGGCGGAACCCGCCTGGGACGGACCGTCGTGCGGAAGATCGAACAGGGTGCTCATCGCCGCTCCACGTTACCGGGAGCCCCTGACACCCCCGGAGCACCCGCACGCTGCGCGATCACTCGTCCTTGGGCACCACCACCGGCAGCTGGTGCGCCACCGCGGCCTCCTCCAACCGCTTGTCGTAGGTGATGAACGCGCTCAACGGGGTACCGACGTGCAGCGCCGTGGCCAGATGAATCGCATCGAGCGAGCGAATGCTCGCGGGCGTCACCTGATACGCCCGGGTCGCGATCTCGCTCACCGGCACCTTGACCACGCCCGCGAGCATCTTGGTGGCCCATCGCCAGGAACTCTCGCTCGGAACTCCGCGGTTCAGCACGCGAAGCACTTCCACGAGCAGCAACTCGCTCGAAACCCAAGGCTGCTGGTTCGAGGAAACGTACTTCGCGATGGCCGGCCGGTGCTCCTCCGGCAGCAGCAATTTGAGGAATGCGCAGGAGTCGAAGTAGATCATCGCTGATCCTCCGCGCGGTCCCTGAGCAATTCCTCGGACGCGGACCACCCCTGCTCGAAGATCGCCGGAAGAGGCCCTTCCGCAACCATCTCCAGCAGTTCCTCGTGCCGCTGCGGCCAATCCGGGTCGGCGTAACCCTTCCCGACGAACTCGTCCATCCGCCGCTCCACGGCGCTCTGCGGACGAACCAAGGCGAACGGTTCGCCCTCGGCGGTGATCGCGAACGCTTCGCCTTCCCGCACTCGCCTCATCAGTTCGGCCGCATCGGCTACGAAATCGTCCACGTTGATCGTCGGGACGGCGGGCATTTCGGCGTTTCTCGGCTCTTGCCCTGCTTCCGGCGGCCGATCGTCAGTCATAGTCATATGGTGCACTCTCCGCGCAGGCGATGGCGACTTCAACAAGATCCACTCGAACAGGTGGTCGCCTAGCTCGGTGATCTTGCGGCGCTCCGCCTGAGTCCGAAAGCACATGGCCACCGAGCCGCGAGCTGTGGCAGACTTGCCGACGTGCTGACGCAGAACTTCGCAGTGGAGTTTTTCTACGGGCCCGGGACTCCGGCGCCCGTAGTTGCGTGAGCTCTGACCACTACGACGCCCCGGGGTCCTCGGACCCGGGGCGTTCGCATGCCGGGGCCGGGGGCGGGGCCGATCCGGAGGACGAGTCATGAACGCCGCTGTGGACGGTGACCAGCAACAGCCCGAGACCCCCGACGCCGCGGAGCCCGCGCAGCCCGCGTCGGAGGCGATCTCCGGCTTCCGCGAAGAGATCGACTACCTGGACGCCGAGATCCTGCGCCTGGTCAAGCGCCGCGCCGAGGTTTCCAGGCAGGTCGGCGAGCGGCGGATGGCCGACGGCGGACCCCGCATCGTCTACAACCGCGAGATGGACGTGCTCGCGCGCTACCGCGAACTCGGCCCGGAAGGCCGGGAACTCGCGATGATCCTGCTGCGCCTGGGCCGCGGCCGGCTCGGGCACTGACCCGCTCCGCGCGCCGGGCGGGCACCGAGCCGCCCGGCGCGTTCAGTGCGCCGTCCAGCCCCCGTCCATCGGGAACGACGAACCGGTGACCGAGGTCGTGGCCGGTCCGCACAGCCAGCACACCAGGTCGGCCACCTCGTCCGGCTCCACCAGCCGCTTGACCGGGGTGCGCGCCAGCAGCACGTCTTCGATGACCTGCTCCTCCGGCACCCGGTGCAGCTCGGCCTGCTCGGCGACCTGCTTCTCCACCAGCGGGGTGCGCACGTAGCCGGGGTTGATGCAGTTCGAGGTGACGCCGTAGGCGGCGCCCTCCACCGCGATCGTTTTGGACAACCCTTCCAAGCCGTGCTTGGCGGTGACGTACGCGCTCTTGAACGGCGACGCGCGCAGGCCGTGCACCGAGGAGATGTTCACGATCCGGCCCCAGCCCCGCTCGTACATCCCGGGCAGCGCCGCCCGGACCAGCCGGAACGGGGACTCCAGCATCACTCGCAGCAGCTTGCCGAACGCCTCCGGCGGGAACTGGTGCACCGGGGCGACGTGCTGCAGCCCGGCGTTGTTGACCACGACATCGGCGTGCTCGCCCAGCGGGGCGGCGGCTTCCGGATCGTCGAGGTCGACGATGCCGGCCTCGGCTCCGATCTCCTCCGCGATGCGCTGCACCGGCTCGGCGTCGCGGTCCACGGCCACGACGGTGGCGCCGGCCGCGGCGAGCCTGCGCGCGGCGGCGGAGCCGATGCCGCTTGCCGCGCCGGTCACCACCGCCCGCTTGCCGGCGAGCAGGTACGGGTCCGGGACGGCGGGAGAGCCGGTCGGCCGATCATCCATAGCGCGAACCTATGCGTGAGACCCATCTCAATCCAGGGTCGGGGACAACCATTTTCGCGTCCGGCAGCCCGCGCCGGGGGCGTTTCCGGGATATCCCCCATACCGGACGGCCCGCGGTGCGGGCAGACTGGTGGCATGAGCGCAATCGTTGACCTCGTCGCCTGGCTCGTGACCGTCGTGGCGGTGCTGGCAGCCGGTGGCCACGCGGTCTACTTGGGGATGCTGACCTCCGCGGCGCGCAAGCGTCCCGGTGGCCAGCCCGCGGTGGACTTCGCGCGCAAGCGGCTGCCGGTGGCGGGCGTGACGCTGGGCGTCACGCTGCTGGCGTTGCTGATCGCCAGCGGGGGTGCCGTCGGGGCGGACGTCTTCGCCATGCTGCTCGGCGCCGGTGGCGGTGCCGCCTCGCTGAAGGCGTTGCAGAGCAGCCAGACCAAGTTCCGCAGCGGGCAGTACTGAAGTCCCGGTCCGGCCGCAACCGCCGGACCGGCAGCGCCAGTAACCCGTCCGGGCGGTGCTGGCCTTTCTCACCTGCTCGTGTGACGCGCGGGGCGCTCGTTGCTGCCTAGCCTCCCCGACCATGAGCCATTCGGCGGCATCCGGTTCAGCACTCCGACCCATCGTCGCGCCCGAACGACCCATCGCCGCTCCCGAGCGATCGAGCCCTCCGCATCCCGCGCTGGCCCGCCGGGTCGGCCGCGGCGGCCGGGCGGTGCGCTGGTCCGGTGAGATCGCGTCCGACGGCGGCAAGCACCGGGCGAGCGCACCGCCGGACGACCCGCTGGCGGACACCGATCCCACCGGCGGCCTGCACAAGTTCGACCTCGGCATGGTGCCCGCCTCGGTCACCCCGCCCCGCTCGTCCCGGCGTGCGGCGTGGTTCGCGGTGGCCGCCTCCGGTGCCGCGCTCGGCGGCCTGTTGCTGGTGATGGCCAACGCGGTCGGCCCTTCCGCATCGGTCGACGCCCTGCAGCTGCCGGGGATGCCGCGTTTCCGCGGATACCCGGAGCTGCAACCGGACCGGCCGCTGCCGTTGGCGTCACTTCCGGCGGAGGCGGTGGCCCCGCCGTCCGTTGCGGGGCTGCGGCCGCAATCCGTCCCGCTGCCGCAGCGGCCTCAGCACCAGCACGAACCGCCCGCACCGGGGCCACCGCCGGTCGCCGCCCTGCCCGTCGCACCACCCGCGGACGACGCCGAGCCTGCACCACCACCGGCCGAGCCCTCGACACCGGAAACGACTTTCCGCAACGAGCTGCTGACGCTGGCGGATCCGCAGTTGGTGGCGGCACGCTCCGGCGAGTACTTCGCCGCGATCAGCTCCGGCGATCTCCCGTCCGCGTACGCGATGACCACCGGCGCGCTGCGCAACGACGGGTACGAAGCGTTCGCCGCGCGCTACGACCGGGCCGAGTCGGTCGAAGTCGTCGCGGTGACCGCCGCGTCTTCCGGGACCATGACGGACCTGCGCATCACGCGTCCCGACGGCTCGGTGCACGAGCAGCAGCGCCGGCTGCGCTTCACCTCGGGCAGCAACCCGCGGATGTTCGCCGACGAACCAGCGGGCTGAAGCGCCTGCGCTGCGTAGCCACTTGCTCTGTTCGTGCCGTTCGGCTCCGGATTCCTGATCCTCTTTCAGGTGAACCGCGGGCCTGGGGCACCCATGGGCGCCCCAGCGGGAGTACGTGTGCATGGCGCCCGCGCATCGTCCCCGAGGAGGCCCGCACCGAGATGCGGCACCGACGTCCCACCGAACCGGTTCCCGTCCGCCGCGATCCGGAAATCCGCTGGTTACCGCACTTCACCCCGACACCGGACGAGGCAGCCAGGACCGAGCAGCTCGTCAAGGAACTGCTCGGCGGCGACGACACCGTGCCCGCGCCCTCGGCGCCGCTGCGCTTCCGCGTCATCATCGGGACGTTGTGCGGCGCGCTGCTGCTCGGCTCGGCCGTCGCGGCCGGCGCGATCACCGCGAGGTTCAGCACGGATGTCGCGGTTCCCGAGGAGTCGCCGCACGGCGAACTCGCATTCCGCCCCGACGTGCTGCGCGGCAAGCGGGACGGCGGCGTGCAGCAGGCCGCAGTCCGGCCGCCCGAACCGCCGGGTGAACCGCTGAGCGGCGTGAACCCGGCGGCCGGGACGCCGCGCGCGGCGGTGGAAGCGGTGCGGGCGTTCTACCGGGACCTGGGATCGGCCCCGGGCACGGCGGTCGCCAGACTCGCACCGGGAGTGCTGCTGTCTCCGCAGGCCGAAGTCGCGCGCGCCTGGTCGGAAGCGACGACGGTCCGCCCGTTGCAGGTACGCGCGCTCGGCCCGAACGTGGTGCGCAGCGAGGTCGAAGTGGGTTATGCGGACGGAGCCAGGCTGGTGCTGCGGCATCGGATCACCGTCACCGGCGACCGCAGGCCGGTGATCGTGCGCGCGGAGCTGCTGTCGGCCCAGCACTTCCCCCGCTGACCACGGCACAACGCTGCGGCGGTACCGTTCTGCGGGATCACAACAATGCGGCAACGACGTCCGTCGGCTCGTGGCCGCCGCAGCGCCGCCCGGCCGCGCACCGGATTCGGATCGCGAGTCGATCAACGCTTCGGCAGTGCTCCCCGGTCGGCCGCACCACCCGCGGCGTGGACTGCGGAAACACTTCGGCCGACCGGAACGATTCGCAACACGGCGGGGTCGCGACACGCGCGGTGCAGATCGGGCAGTCGGATCTCGCGACTTCGGGCCTATGCCGCGAAGGCGTCGGCTAGGCTGCCGTACCGCGGCAAGGTCCGGCTTCCGGGCCGAAACCGGGCCGCGGAGCAAGGAACGTGTACATGTCGGAGGGCCGAACCGGTCCGCCAAATCCGCCGTTGCCCGGCGGGGCGCAGCCCATCCCGAGGGGTGCGGCGCGAGCCCGTGCGGGCATCGAGAGCAGTACGGGGAGACGTCGGTGAGCGACGAAGGTCGCCTGGTCGCCGGACGCTACCGAGTGCAGCGACGCATCGGCAGTGGCGCGATG
Organism: Saccharopolyspora sp. SCSIO 74807; assembly: GCF_037023755.1. Classification (NCBI taxonomy): domain Bacteria; kingdom Bacillati; phylum Actinomycetota; class Actinomycetes; order Pseudonocardiales; family Pseudonocardiaceae; genus Saccharopolyspora; species Saccharopolyspora sp. SCSIO 74807. The sequence continues at coordinate 1,074,430 of NZ_CP146100.1, forward strand.
GGCGTGGTGTGGGAGTGTGTGGATGAACGCCTGCACCGCACTGTCGCGGTCAAGCAGTTGTTGTTGCAGCCCGGACTGGACCCGGGTGAGGCCGAGGAAGCGCGGCAGCGGGCAATGCGGGAAGGCCGGATCGCGGCCCGCCTCCAGCACCAGCACGCGATCTCGGTCTACGACGTAGCCGAGGACGAGGGCCAGCCGGTGCTGGTCATGGAATACCTGCCGTCCACCAGCCTGGGCGCGATGATGTCCGAGCACGGTCCGCTGCCGCCGCGAGAGGTGGCTCGGATCGGTGCGCAGGTGGCGGCGGCGCTCGGCGCCGCGCACTCCGCAGGGGTGGTGCACCGCGACATCAAGCCCGGCAACATCCTGCTCGGCGACAACGGCACGGTGAAGATCACCGACTTCGGCATCTCGCGCGCCCAGGGCGACGTGCAGGTGACCAAGACGGGAATGCTGGCGGGCACGCCCGCGTACCTGTCGCCGGACGTCGCGATGGGCCAGGAGCCGACCGGCGCGTCCGACGTGTTCTCGCTGGGCGCCACGCTCTACGCGGCGATCGAGGGCCGCCCGCCGTTCGGGCTCAACGAGAACACGCTGGCGTTGCTGCACGCGGTCGCCGCGGGCCGGATCGACCCGCCGCAGCAGTCCGGGGCCATGGGCGAACCGCTGATGGCGATGATGCAGGCCCGCGTCGAGGACCGGCCGGACATGGCCCAGGTGCGGGACATGCTGCAGACGGTCGCCGACGGCTACTCGGTGACCTCGGTGCCGACCTCGGCCGCGCCGATCCCGCCCGCGTTCGACCCGGAGTCGGGCAGCCAGCCGGACCTGCAGCCGACCAGCGTCGTCGGCACGAACCAGCAGGGCAACGGCACCACCGTCGCCTACTACGACGAGGACCCCTACAGCGCGCAGGAGCACCACCCGCGCACCTCCTACATGGGCTCGGACCCGCGCGGGGACGCGGCGCTGGACGTGCCGCCGAAGCGCAGCAAGCGCCCGGTGGTCATCTCCGGCATCGCGCTGGTCGCGGTCGCCGTGGTGGCGGTGCTGGTGACCTCGGCGTTCCTGGGCAGCAAGCCGCCGCCGGACCCGGCGGGCAACCAGCAGGACACCACGCAGGGGCCGCTGCCGCCTCCGCCGCCTGCACCGACCACGTCCGAGGAGACCTCGTCGTCCGCGGAGACCACCTCCGAGGAGAGCGAGACCAGCACGCCGACCTCCACGCAGGAGAGTTCGCAGCCGACCTCCACGCAGCAGCCGACCTCGTCGCAGCCGACCGAGACGAGCTCGCCGACCTCCGGCGGCGGCTCGTCGTCGCAGCCGACCACGGGTGGTTCGACCCAGACCGGATCGCCGCAGTCCGGTCAGGTCAGCGCCAACCAGCAGCCGTCGAGCTGACCCCGGTGCCGTGGCAGGCCGGGGTTCGCGTCCGGGACGCGAACCCCGGCCGCATTGCGTTCGGCGATCGCCGCACCAGTAACGTGAAGCCGTCGAGCAAGAACCGGTCTCGGGGGTCCGGTCCGTACCGAAGCAGACACCGCAGCACCAGGAGAGACCTGTGAGCGCCGAGGGCCGTTTGATCACGGGCCGCTACCGGCTGGAGAAGCAGATCGGCAGCGGCGCCATGGGAACCGTGTGGCGCGCGGTCGACGACCGGTTGCACCGCACGGTCGCCGTCAAGCAACTGCTGCTCCAACCCGGTTACACCGATGAGGAAACCGAGGAGGCGCGCCAGCGCGCGATGCGCGAGGGCCGGATCGCCGCCCGGTTGCAGCACCAGAACGCCATCGTGGTCTTCGACGTGGCCGAGGACGAGGGCCAGCCGGTGCTGGTCATGGAGTACCTGCCCTCGCAGAGTCTGGCCTCGGTGCTGTCCGAGCAGGGCGTGCTGCCGCCGCAGTCGGTGGCGCGGATCGGCTCGCAGGTGGCAGGCGCGCTGGCCGCCGCGCACATGGCCGGGATCGTGCACCGCGACCTCAAGCCCGGCAACATCCTGCTCGGCGACAACGGCATCGCCAAGATCACCGACTTCGGCATCTCCCGCGCCATCGGCGACGTGTCGGTGACCAAGAGCGGCATCCTGGCGGGCACTCCGGCGTACCTCTCGCCGGAGGTGGCGATGGGCCGGGACCCGGCGCCGGCTTCGGACGTGTTCTCGCTGGGCGCCACGCTGTACGCGGCGGTGGAGGGCGAGCCGCCGTTCGGCACCGACGAGAACGCGATCAGCCTGCTGCACCGGGTGGCGCGCGGCCAGGTGGAGCCGCCCCGGCAGGCCGGGCCGCTGGCGCCGGCGCTGATGCAGGTGCTGCGCCCGGATCCGGTGGATCGCCCGACGATGGCGCAGACCCGCGCGATGCTGCTGGCGGTCGCGGAAGGCCGTCCGCTGCCGGGCGGTTCGACTCCGGCCGCGGGCTGGCAGCGTCCGGCCCCGCCTGCCGCGGCGACCCGCCAGCAGCCGCAACGGGAAGCGACCGCGACCCGGGTCTCCGGTGCGCCGTCAGCGGGCGGCAACCCGCCGACGCAGGTCGGGCAGACGCCGGTCGCGGCGGAGCCGCGGCGCAGCGGAACTCGCAGGGCTGTGCTGCTGTGGGCATTGGCGCTGGTGGTAGCCGTACTCGTGGGAGTGCTGGCCGCGAACGCGTGGGGCGGTGGCGGCAAGCGGGCCGACGGCCCGAACCCGCCGCAGGCCGCTCCCCCGCCGCCGCCCGCGCAGCCGGTGGCGACGACTTCGGCGCCCGCGACGACGGCCCCGCCGACGTCCTCGGCCGCGCCGACCACCAGCAGTGCGCCGCCGAGCTCGACCAGCTCGAAGGACAAGGACAAGCAGCCGACCAACAACGACGTCGAGAACACCGTCAAGACCTACTACTCGCTGGTTCCCGACGACCTGGACAAGTCGTGGTCGCTGCTCGGGCCGAACATGCAGACCATGGGCAAGGACAGCTACGAGTCGTTCTGGGAGTCCGTCGACGACGTGAAGGTGCTCGGCAAGCCGAAGTCGGCGGGTTCCAAGGTGCTGGTGCAGCTGGAGTTCGAGAAGAACGGGAAGAAGAGCCGCGAAAGGCACCTGCTCGGCATGGTCGCCCGCGATGGTGAGCCGCTGATCAACAGCGACTCCCGGATCGGCTAGCCGGCGGCGCGGGCAACGCACTCGCCGCTCAGGCCGCCGCGATCTCGGCCAGCGTCGACAGCAGCGTCCGGGTAGCCGACTGGTCGGCCACCGCTTCGCGCACGGCGGTGTAGATCCGCCGCACCGGCACCGGGCGGCAGACGTCGCGGATCACGACACCGGGATGCACGATCCCCAGCGCCAGCCGCGGCTGCAGCGCGATGCCCATTCCGGCCGCGACGAATCCCTGCGTGGCGTAGTCGTTCTCCGTTTCCAGCGCGATCCGCGGCGCGAAACCGGCGCTGCCGAACGCGTCCCGCAGCGACTCCTCGCAGGGCCCTCCCGGGCCGACGCCGCCGAGCACCCAGGACTCGTCGGCCAGCCGAGCCAGGTCGATCGGTTCCTCGTCGGACAGCGGGTGCCCGCGCGGCAGCACCACCCGGTACGGCTCGTCGACCAGGTGCTGCACCCGGATTCCGCGCGATTCGGGGATTTCGCGGCCGACCACGATCACGGCGACGTCGGCTTCGCCGGTGGTGACTTCGCCGAGGGTGCCTTCGTCGATCATCTTGAGGTCGAGCCGCACCCCCGGCAGTTGCGCGCGGAACTTCGCCGCGGCAGGCGGGATCAGCCCCACGCCCGCGGTGTGGAAGTAGCTCACCCGGAGCCTGCCGGTGCGCCCTGCGCGCAGGTCGGCGAGGTCGGCTTCGGCATCGGCGAGCAGGTCGGCCAGCCCGGCGGCGCGTTCGGCCAGCAGGCTGCCTGCGGCGGTCGGGCGCACTCCGCGGCCCACCTTCTCCAGCAGCGCGGTGCCCGCTTCCCGTTCCAGCGCGCTGATCTGCTGGCTGATCGCGGACGGCGTGTAGCCGAGGTTGCTCGCGGCGGAGCTGATCGAGCCGCCGGTGACGACGGCTCGCAGCACCTGCATCCGGCGGGCGTCGAGCACGACTCGACCGTACAGCACTGCTGAAAGATCCGTTCAGAATATTTCGATTGTGCTAACGAGTCCTCGGTGGCGAAGCTGGAGTCATCGGCGCGGAACTCACGCGAACCGCGGCACGGGCGTCCGCAGGTTGCGGACGGAACCAGGGGGAATCATGACTTCTTCGGCCAGCTACCTGCGACTCGGCGCGCTGGCGGTGTTGTGGGGCGCGAGCTTCCTGCTGATCAAGATCGCGCTCACCGCGATGTCGCCGGTGCAGATCGCGTTCACCCGGATCGTGCTCGGTGCGCTGGTGCTGGTCGTGCTGTGCGCGCTGCGCGGCATCCGGCTCAGCTCGGACCGCCGGTTGTGGCGGCACGTCGCGGTGGCCGGGCTGTTCGCCAGCGCCCTGCCGTGGATGCTCTACGGGATCGCCGAGCGTTCCGTGGACTCCGGGCTGACCGGAGTCCTGAACGCCACCACTCCGCTGTGGACGCTGCTGTTCGGCTTCCTGTTCGGGCAGCAGCGCGCGCTCGCGCCGCGCAAGCTCGGCGGCCTGGCGCTGGGTTTCGCGGGCGTGCTGCTGATCCTCGCGCCGTGGCAGGCCGTCAGCGCGGGCCCGGGAGTGCTCGCGTGCCTGGCCGCCGCCGCCAGCTACGGCATCGGGTACGTCTACATCGGACGGCACTTGACCGGGAACTCGGGCGATGCTCCGGCGCCACTGGCGATGGCGGGGATGCAGCTGACCGCGGCCGCGGGGATCGCGGTGCTGGCGCTGCCCGTCGAAGGTTTCCCGGCGGTGCGCTTCGAGCCCGCCGCGCTGCTGGCCGTCGCGGTGCTCGGCGTGTTCGGCACCGGCGTCGGCTTCGCGCTGAACTACCGGCTGATCGCGGACGAGGGGCCGACGGCCGCCTCCACCGTCACCTACGTGATGCCGGTGGTTTCGGTGCTGCTCGGCTGGCTCGTGCTCGGCGAGCAGATCGGCGGGCGCGTGGTGGGCGGCATCGCGCTGGTGCTGCTCGGGGTAGCGCTGTCCCGGCAGGGACGGCCCGGCGCGGCACGCGCGCGGGTGCAGCGAGTGAGGTCGGTGCTGCGGGCCGGCTCGCAGCTCTACGCGGACCTCGCCACCAACAATCCGATGAAGTGAGGACTCAGACCAGCCTGCGGTCGCTGGCCCAGCGGGAGAGCTCGTAGCGGTTCGACAGCTGCGTCTTGCGCAGCACGCTGGACACGTGCGTCTCGACCGTCTTCACCGAGATGAACAGCTCCGAAGCGATCTCCTTGTAGGCGTACCCGCGCGCCAGCAACCGCAGCACGTCCCGCTCCCGCGGGGTGAGCTGGTCCAGCTCCGGATCGCTCACCGGAGCCGAGTCCGGCCCCTGCGCGAAGGCGTCCAGCACGAACCCCGCCAACCTCGGGGAGAACACCGGATCACCACCGGCCACCTGGCACACCGCGTCCGCCAGTTCCCGCCCGGAGATCGTCTTGGTGACGTAGCCGCGCGCTCCGCCGCGGATCACCGCGATGACGTCCTCGGCGGCATCGGAGACCGACAGCGCCAGGAAGACCACGTCGGGGTACTCGGTGCGCGTACGGCGCAGCACCTCCGCGCCGCCTCCGTCGGGCATGTGCACGTCGAGCAGCACGACCTGCGGGAGGTAGTGCCCGATGCCCGCGACGGCCTCTGCGACCGAACCGGCCTCCCCGACCACTTCGACCCGATCCGCGGCACCGGCCAGTTCGGCGCGCACCCCGGAGCGGAACAACGCGTGGTCGTCGACGAGGAACACCCGCACCGGGCCGGGCTGATCTGCTGCTGTCACGACTGGTCCTCCTTGGTCGGCCCGCCCTCGGCTCGCCGGTGCGCCTGCCGGGGCATGTCCAGTTGCACTTCGGTGCCAGAGCCGGGCGCGGTCTTGAGCCGCACGGCGCCGCCGTTGCGCCCCATCCTGCCCCGGATCGAGTCGGCCAAGCCATGCCGGTCGGCGGGCACCGCCTCCGGGTCGAATCCCGTGCCGCGGTCCCGCACGAAGATCGAGACCTGCTCGGGTTCGACTTCCGCGTAGACGCTGACCTCACCGGTGCCCGAATGCTTGGCGGAGTTCACCACGGCCTCGCGCGCGGCGGCCAGCAGCGCCGTGAGCCGCTCGTCGAGCTCGCAGTCGCCGACCACGACGTGCTGCACCTCGATCGCGAAGGCGTCCTCGATCTCCCCGCACGCTTCGGTCAGCTGCGCCGAGAGCGTCGCGGCCTGCTCCTGCCCGGCCGGCTCGACCTGGCCGGACCCCTGCCCGGAACCGCCGCGCCCGTACCCGTCCGGGCCGTAGAGCCAGTTCCGCAGCTCCCGCTCCTGCCCGCGGGCGAGCCTGCGCACCTCGCGCTCCGAACCCGCCTGCTTCTGGATCAGCGCGAGCGTCTGCAGCACCGAGTCGTGCAGGTGCGCGGCGATCTCGGCGCGCTCCTGCGAGCGGACCCGGCCCGCGCGCTCCACGTTCAGATCCCGCACCAGCCGCATCCACCACGGCACGGTCAGCACCGCCGCGCCGACCAGCGCGGTCATCGTGGACAGCAGCGCGAACCGCAGATCGCTCACGCTGGCGGACCCGCCCAGGAACACCACGGCGCCGATCACCACCAGCGCTGCGCCCGAGACGATCCGCACCACGGCCGAGCGACCGCCACCGCCGAGCACCGCGCCCGCCATGCCGGACCGGGCGCCTTCCCGCCAGCGCCTGCGCTGCGACTCGTCGGCTTCCCGCCACACCACGGCGGCACCGACCAGCGCGACCCCGAGCGGCCCGGTCAGCCAGCCGGGCAGGATGCCCAGCAGAGCGACGGCGGCCACCAGCCCGATTCCGAGGATGATCAGCCCGAGCCCCTGCTGGCGCTCCCGGTCCGACAGCGGCCGCTCCGCACCGCTGCTCTGCGGCACGAAGACCCACAGGATCCCGTAGGCCAGCACGCCGGCCCCGCCGAACGCGGCGAGCACGGCGAACACCGCGCGCACCCACAGCACCGAAACGTCCAGGTGGTCGGCGATCCCGCCGCACACCCCGGCGATCAGTCGCCCGCCGCGCCGCCGGTACAGCTTCGGATGGGCGAGGACGCGGTGCGCTCCGCTGCGGTCGGGCGCCGCACTGCGTTCGGACGCCGCGTCGGTTCGTTTCCGGGACCGGATGCTCACGAACTCGATGGTTCCACGCGCACGCGAGCGCGGTCATCGGGGAATCTCCAGGGCAGCACCCGTCGCGGTCAGGGATTTCCCCGATGTGCCGGGCCGCGGCGCTCGCGGATAGTCGGCGGCATGACTGGGAGCGTCCGCGACACACTGCGCGAGATGTGGGAGAGCCGACCGGCCCGGCCGCGCCACGGCCGCAAGATCGCCGGGGTGTCGGCGGCCATCGGACAGCGCTACGGCATCGATCCGGTGCTGGTGCGGGTGGTGTTCATCGTGGCACTGCTGACCGGTGGCGCCGGGATCGCGCTGTACCTGCTGGGATGGCTCGTGCTGCCGCCGGAGCAGTCGCGGGTCACCAGCGGCACGCGGCAGGCCCTGTCGGTGCTGGGAGTCGTGCTCGTGGTGCTGTTCGGGGCGCCGATCGCGTTCGCGTCCCTGCACTCGGTGGGACTCGTCGCGTTCGCCGCGGGGCTCGCGGCGCTGTTCTTGCTGCACCGCAATTACCAGGACCGGGCGATTCGCGGTTCGGCGCCGGAACGGCCGCAGCAGGACAACGTGTGGGTCTACGCGGACTCCGCGGCCGAGGCCCGTAGCGGGTCGTCGGCGCAGCAGCCACCGGCGTGGGACCCGCTCGGTGCCGCCCCGTTCGCCTGGGACCTCCCCGAGCCGCCGGAAGCGCAGGCTGAGCCGCCGCGCAAGCGGCACTGGATCACCTGGGGGACGGTGCTGCTCGCCGTGTTGGCCGGGGCGGCCGCGCTCTACGAAGGCGGCGACGAACGAGCGCTCGCGGTAGCGCTGGGCGTGCTCGGCGTCGGGATGCTGGTCGGCGCGTTCCTGCACGGCGGCCGCGGGCTGATCGCGTTCGCGCTGCCGGTCGGAGCGCTGGCGCTGCTGCTCGGCATGAACGAGGAGCACCGGGAGGTGAACTACCGGCCGCCGCAGGTCAACGCGGACCGGATCGTCGTCGCCGCCAGCCCGGCCGACCTGGAAAGTTCCTACCAGGGCGGCTCGCGCTTGATCTCGCTCGACCTCCGGCCGCTGCGCATACCGGCCGGCGAGAGCGTCGCGACCAGCGCGGAAACGACCAACGGTCTGATCCGCGTGCTGCTGCCGCCAAACGTGGACGTCACCGCGGAATGCGGCGCCGACGGCGGGTCCGCCGAATGCCTGGGCTCGCAGGCGAACGGCAGCAACAGCCGGATCAGCGTCACCGACAACGGCCCGGACGGACCCGGTGGCGGGCACGTCGAGCTCGACTTGACCACTGCGAACGGGCGCGTGGAGGTGCTCCGTGGCTGACGACGATTCTCGCGCGAACGGCGACGACCACACGAAACCGGACACCGTGCTGCTGGTCGCGGGTGCGCTGGCGCTGCTGCTCGCCGGTTCGTTGCTGCTCGGCGGTACGGAGGACTTCTGGATGGAGTGGTCGCTGGCGGGCATCGCGGTGTTCGTCGGGCTGATCCTGCTGGTGGTCTCGATGCGCCGCCGCTGATACCGCGCCGCGCACCGAACGCACGCAGGCACTGCTCGCCCGCGCATCCATCGCGCCCGGCCGCGGCGTGCGACCGGTGCGGCGGCGCATCCCGAGTCCGGCCGGGAATTCCGCGAATCCCGTGGAATTCGGCCGCGGAAAGTGGCAAAAACGGGACCGGTGGAGTTGGTGCGACTCCGCGTTGCAGCCGATCGGCGGAATTCCGCGCGGGCTGCATCGATATAGCCTGCACCGAACCGTTTCCGGTGCGCAGCCCATACCGGTGGCGCGCACCGTTCGATCCTGCCGAAGGAGACTTTCCGTGTCCCGCACCGGATTCAAGGCGGCAGGCACCGCGCTCGCCGCGCTGTGCTTGCTCCCGTTCGCCACCGCGGCTGCGAATCCGGCCCCGCAGCCGGCCGCACCGAAAAAGCAAGTGTTCTTCGACGACTTCTCCGGCTCCGAGCTCGACCGGTCCAAGTGGCAGGTGGAGGTCACCGGGGAGAACTTCGACACCGTCAACCAGGAGCAGCAGGCCTACGTCGACTCCCCCGAGACGATCTACCTGGACCAGGACGACGCCGCCACCGGCGCGCAGAACGGCGCGCTGGCCCTGCACCCCCGGTACAACCCCGGTTTCCAGGCCCCGGACGGGAACACCTACGACTTCCAGTCCGGCAGGCTCAGCACGCAGGACAAGTACGAGTTCACCTACGGCAGCTATTCGGCGCGGCTGAAGCTGCCCGAGGGCGGCAGCAGCCCGGGCCTGTGGCCCGCCTGGTGGTCGCTGGGCTCGAACATCGACGAGGTGTCCTGGCCGCAGTGCGGTGAAGTCGACGTCATGGAAAACGTCGGCGAACCGTGGACCAGCTCCGCGCTGCACGGCCCCGAGTACAACGGCGACACCCCGATCACCGGCAAGCAGCAATTCGACGGAATGGACCCGGCCGACTGGCACGACTACAAGGTGGACTGGACGCCGGAAGGGTTCACCTTCTCCGTCGACGGCAAGCAGTTCTACCAGATCACCAAGGCCGAAATGGAGCAGAACGGCTGGAGCTGGGTCTACGACGACCCGCAGTTCATGATTCTGAACTTCGCGCTCGGCGGGCAGTTCCCGAACGGCGTCAACGGCGTCACCGAACCCTATTTCGGACTGCCGCAGGAATCCGTTGACAAGGTGGCCGCGGGAAGCGCCCGCTACCTGGTCGACTGGGTCAAGGTCGAGCAGGGCTGAGCGCTCAGCAGCGCCCGGTCTCCCCGATCGCGCGCGTCGTGACCCGCGCCTTCGACGCACGCGACCGCGAGGAATGAGTGAGCGGACCGTTCGCCCGGCCTGTCCGGACGAACGGCCCGCTCGCTCACGCCCGGCCGCGGATCACTCCCACTCGATGGTGCCCGGCGGCTTCGACGTGACGTCCAGCGTGACCCGGTTGACCTCGGAGACCTCGTTGGTGATCCGCGTGGAGATCCGCTCCAGCACGTCGTAGGGCAGCCGGGTCCAGTCCGCGGTCATCGCGTCCTCGCTGGAAACCGGCCGCAGCACCACCGGATGCCCGTAGGTCCGCCCGTCGCCCTGCACGCCCACCGAGCGCACGTCCGCCAGCAGCACCACGGGGCACTGCCAGATGTCCCGGTCGAGCCCGGCCGCGGTCAGCTCCTCCCGCGCGATCGCGTCCGCGGCGCGCAAGGTGTGCAGCCGGTCCGCGGTGACCTCGCCGATGATGCGGATCGCCAGGCCCGGTCCGGGGAACGGCTGGCGGTGCACGATCGTCTCCGGCAGGCCCAGTTCCAGCCCGACCCGGCGCACCTCGTCCTTGAACAGCGCGCGCAGCGGCTCCACCAGCTGGAACTGCAGGTCTTCCGGCAGGCCGCCCACGTTGTGGTGGCTCTTGATGTTCGCCGCGCCGGTTCCGCCGCCGGACTCCACCACGTCCGGGTACAGCGTGCCCTGCACCAGGAAGTCCACGTCACCGCCGGAATCGGCGACCAGCTCGCGGGCGGTGCTCTCGAAGGAGCGGATGAACTCCCGTCCGATGATCTTGCGCTTCTCCTCCGGGTCGGCCACCCCGGCCAGCGCACCGACGAACTGGTCCACCGCGTCCACCGTCACCAGCTTGACGCCGGTGGCCGCCACGAAGTCGCGTTCCACCTGCGCCCGCTCGCCCGCGCGCAGCAGGCCGTGGTCGACGAACACGCAGGTGAGCTGATCACCGATGGCGCGCTGCACGAGCGCACCGGCGACCGCGGAGTCCACTCCGCCGGACAGCGCGCAGATCGCCCGCCGGTCACCCACCTGCTCGCGGATCGCGGCGACCGTGTCGTCCACGATCGAAGCGGTCGTCCACTGCGGCCGCACACCTGCGATGTCCTGCAGGAACCGGCGCAGCACCTCCTGGCCGTGCGGCGAGTGCGCCACCTCGGGGTGGTACTGCACCCCGGCCAGCCGCCGTTCCCGGTCCTCGAAGGCCGCGACCGGGGTGTCCTTGCTGCCCGCGGTGACGGCGAAGCCCTCCGGTGCTTTGCTGACCGAGTCGCCGTGGCTCATCCACACCGGGTGGTGCGCGGGCAGGTCCTCGTGCAGCGTGCCGCCGTCACCGGAGACCTCGAGGTCGGTTCGGCCGTACTCGCTGGTGCCGGTGTGTTCGACGCTGCCGCCGAGCGCCTTGGTCATCGCCTGGAACCCGTAGCAGATGCCGAACACGGGCACGCCCGCGTCGAAGATCGCCGGGTCGACCTGCGGCGCGTCTTCGGCGTAGACGCTGGCCGGGCCGCCGGAGAGCACCAGCGCGGCCGGGTCGCGGCGCACCAGCTCATCGACCGGCGTGTCGTGCGGGACGACCTCGGAGTAGATCTGCGTCTCGCGCACCCGGCGCGCGATCAGCTGCGCGTACTGCGCGCCGTAGTCGACGACCAGCACGGGCCCCTTGCCGTCGCGCGGGGGCTGGTCGGGGCTGCTTGCGGTACCGGACACGTCGTCGAAACCTCCAGGGATGCGGGCGCTACCGCCATCATCCCAGCTAGCCGAGGCCACCAGGGCAGCACCTCCGCCCTCGCGACCGCCGACTCGCCAGACCCGCTCCTACATTCCGCCGACGCGCCCGAACACCACCCCACCCGGGCAGACAGATCCGAGTGCACGGACCGCCGGTCCGAACAGATCGGGCGATGAGTCCGTTCGCTCCGAAAATTCCGACCGGGTCGGGTGGCGGTGGCGCGTGTCGGCCGGGCGCTCGGCTAGACCAGCGGGAGGCGCAGCGCTGCGGGAGCCTCGGAAGGCACCGCGGGCGACTTCGGCGCGACCGGATCCAGCCGCCGATAGCCCTCGGACTGCTCGGCCCTCGGATCCTGCTCGCCCTTGTTCGGCCACATCGAGAACGCCCGCTCGGCCTGCGCGGTGATCGTCAGCGACGGGTTCACCCCGAGGTTCGCGGTGATCGCCGAGCCGTCCACCACCGACAGCGTCGGGTGCCCGTAGGCCCGGTGGTACGGGTCGATCACACCGTGCTCGGCGTCCTCCCCGATCGGGCAACCGCCGATGAAGTGCGCGGTCATCGGGATGTCCATCAGCTCGCCCCAGGTACCGCCCGCGATGCCGCCGATCTTCTCCGCGGTGCGGCGGTTGGCCTCCTCACCGGCCGGGATGTAGGCCGGGTTCGGCGCGCCGTGGCCCTGCCGCGAGGTCAGCCGCGAACCGAACAGCCCGCGCTTGACCCGCGTGATCAGCGAATTGTCCAGGCTCTGCATCACCAGCAGGATGATCGTGCGCTCGCTCCACCGGCGCACCACGGCCATCTTCACGGCCTCCACCGGGTTCTTGCGCACGAACCGCAACCACTGCCGCCAGCGCGGCGACGGGTCGTCACCGCGAGTCGGGAAGGTCTGCAGCAGCCCCATCGCGTTGCTGCCCTTGCCGTAGCGGACGGGTTCGATGTGCGTGTCGTCGTCCGGGTGGAACGACGAGGTGATCGCGACGCCCTCGGAGAAGTTCCGCTCCCCCACGTCCGGCACCTGCGCACCGATGATCGCCTCGGAGTTGGTGCGGGTCAACTCGCCGAGCTTGGCCGACATCCGCGGCAGGTCCCCGCGGTCCCGCGAGCGGTGCAGCAGGTTCTGGGTGCCCCAGGTACCGGCCGCCAGCACGACTTGATCGGCGGTGAAGACCTTGCTGCCCAGCGACATCTTCGCGCCGGTGCGCCGGGTGCCGATGCGCCAGCCCCCGCCGGAGCCTTCGGCCAGGCGGTGCACCGTGGTCATCGGGAACACCTCCGCACCTCCGGCCTCGGCGAGGTAGAGGTAGTTCTTCACCAGCGTGTTCTTCGCGCCGACGCGGCAGCCGGTCATGCACGCGCCGCACTCGGTGCACCCGGTGCGCTGCGGCCCGGCCCCGCCGAAGTACGGGTCTTCGGCGGTCTCGCCCGGCGAACCGAAGTGCACCCCCACCGGGGTCGAGTGGTAGCTGCCGCCGACGCCCATGTCCGCGGCGACCTGCTTCATCACCTCGTCCGACGGCGTGGTGCTCGGGTTGGTCACCACCCCGAGCATCCGGCTGGCCTGGTCGTAGTGCGGCGCGAGCTCGCCCTCCCAGTCGGTGATGTGCGCCCACTGCGAGTCCTCGTAGAACGGCCGCAGCGGCCGGTACAGCGTGTTCGCGTACACCAGCGACCCACCGCCGACCCCGGAGCCGGCCAGGATCAGGCAGTCCCGCAGCAGGTGGATGCGCTGGATCCCGTAGCAGCCGAACTGCGGCGCCCACAGGAACCGGCGCAGGTCCCACGAGGTCTCGGCGAACTCGTCGTCGGCGAACCGGCGCCCCGCCTCCAGCACGGCAACGCGGTAGCCCTTCTCGGTCAGCCGCAGCGCGGCGACGCTCCCGCCGAAACCGGAGCCGATCACGACGACGTCGTAGTGGTTCTGCCGATCTTGGTGACCAAGAGCACCGTTGCTGGAAGCCATGCGCCTCACGTTAGACGCCATTACTCACCGGTAGCCAGAGGTTGCCGCCAAGCCGTTGGCGGGATCCGTACCGGTGGCGGGAAAAACCGCGGTTCTTTCCCGGGCGCCGCTCACCGCTGCAGCGTCAGACCGACCTTCTGGAACTCCTTCAGCTCCGAGTATCCGGTCTTCGCCATCGACCGGCGCAGCCCGCCGAACAGGTTGATCGTGCCGTACGGGTCGCTGCTCGGCCCGTACAGCACCGTCTCCAGGTCGGCGCCGGAACCGGTGAACCCGACGATCTCGCTGCGCGGCAGGCTCGGGTGCGCCGCGGCCGCGGTCCAGTAGTAACCCTGCCCGGGGGCTTCGGACGCCTCGGTCAACGCCTCGCCGAGCATCACCGCGTCCGCGCCGCAGGCGATCGCCTTGGCGATCTCGCCCGAGTAGGAAAGCGCGCCGTCGGCCAGCACGTGCACGTACCGGCCGCCGGTCTCGTCCAGGTAGTCCCGGCGCGCCGCCGCGGCATCGGCGATCGCGGTGGCCATCGGCACCCCGATGCCCAGCACCTGCGTCGTCGTGGCCGACCGGGACCGGCCGAAGCCGACGATCACGCCCGCGGCGCCGGTGCGCATCAGGTGCATCGCGGTGCGGTAGTCGCCGACACCGCCCGCGATCACCGGCACGTCCAGGTCGGCGATGAACCGCTTCAGGTTCAGCGGCTCGCCGTCCCTGGCCACGTGCTCGGCCGAGACGATGGTGCCCTGCACCATCAGCACCTCGACCCCGGCGGCCAGCAGGTCGGGGGTGAGTTCCTCGGCGTGCTGCGGGATCACCCGGGCGGCCACGGTCACGCCGGAGTCCTTGATCTGCTTGACCGCCTGGGTCAGCAGGTCGCGGCGCACCGGTTCGGCGTGCAGCCGCTGCAGCAGCTTCATCGCCGCATCCGGGTCGCTGCTCTCCTCGGCGGCGCGCACCACCTCGGCCAGCCGTTCTTCGACGTTGGCGTGCCGCGCCCAGAGCCCCTCGGCGTTGAGCACGCCGAGCCCGCCGAGCTCACCGATGCGGATCGCGGTCGCCGGCGAGACCACCGCGTCCGTCGGGTGCGTCACCAACGGGATGTCGAACCGGTAGGCGTCGATCTGCCAGGACAGCGACACGTCCTTCGACGAACGGGTCCGCCGCGACGGCACGATCTCGATGTCGTCCAGGTCGTAGCCGCGCATGGCCGTCCGGCCCATGCCGATCTCCACCAGATCCCGCACCTTGTTCCTCCCTCGCGGCACCGCAACTGCGGCCGGACATTCTCGCTGCTGCTTGCAGGCGACCCGCAGGCGGGCCGCCTGCCGGGCTGTTCGAGCTGCTGGGCGAGCGGGCCGCGCAGGCGCATCAACAGCCCCCGCGACCTGCGCCGACCGTTCAGCGCGTGGTGTAGTTCGGGGCCTCGACGGTCATCGTGATGTCGTGCGGGTGGCTCTCCTTGAGACCCGCCGCGGTGATCCGCACCAGATTCGCCCGCTGCAGCTGCGGGATCGTCGTCGAGCCGGTGTAGCCCATGCCGGAACGCAGCCCCCCGACGAGCTGGTCGACGACCTGGGACAGCGGGCCGCGGTACGGCACCCGGCCTTCGATGCCCTCCGGCACCAGCTTGTCCTCGGAGAGCACGTCGTCCTGGAAGTAGCGGTCCTTCGAGTACGACTTGGCCTGCCCGCGGGTCTGCATCGCACCCAGCGAACCCATCCCGCGGTAGACCTTGAACTGCTTGCCGTTGACCAGGATCAGCTCGCCCGGCGACTCCGCGGTGCCCGCCAGCAGGCTGCCCAGCATCACGCTGCTGGCGCCGGAGGCGATCGCCTTCGGGATGTCGCCGGAGTACTGGATGCCGCCGTCGCCGATGATCGGCACGCCTGCCGGGCGGCACGCCTGGTCGGCCTCGTAGATCGCGCTGATCTGCGGCACGCCGACCCCGGCCACGACCCGCGTGGTGCAGATGGAGCCCGGTCCGACGCCGACCTTCACCGCGTCCGCACCGGCGTCCACCAGCGCCTGCGCCCCGGCCCGGCTGGCCACGTTTCCGCCGATCACGTCGACCGAGTGGCCCAGCTCCTTCTTCAACGTCGCCACGGTGTCCACCACCGCGCGGGAGTGCCCGTGCGCGGTGTCCACGATCAGCACGTCCACCCCGGCGTCGACCAGCGCCATCGCGCGCTCGTGCGAGTCGGCGCCGACGCCGACCGCCGCGCCGCACAGCAACCGGCCGTCCGGGTCCTTGGTGGCGTTCGGGTACTGCTCGGTCTTGACGAAGTCCTTGACGGTGATCAGCCCGCGCAGCTTGCCCGCGTTGTCCACGATCGGCAGCTTCTCGACCTTGTTCCTGCGCAGCAGGCCCAGCGCGGCGTCCGCGGTGACCCCGACCTGCGCGGTCACCAGCGGCGCGGGAGTCATGATCTCGCGCACCCGGCGGGTGTGGTCGGCCTCGAACCGCATGTCCCGGTTGGTGATGATGCCCGCCAGCGTGCCATCCGGATCGGTCACCGGCACACCGGAGATCCGGTAGCGCGCGCACAGCGCGTCGACCTCGGCCATGGTGTCCTCCGGCGAGCAGGTCACCGGGTCGGTCACCATGCCGGCTTCGGAACGCTTGACCACCTCGGCCTGCGCGGCCTGCTCCTCCACCGGCAGGTTCCGCTGCAGGATGCCGACACCGCCCTGGCGCGCCATCGCGATGGCCATCCGCGCCTCGGTGACCGTGTCCATCGCCGCGGACAGCAGCGGCACCCGCAGCTGCACGTTGCGGGACAGCTGAGTTCCGGTATCGACGCTGCTGGGGATCACGTCCGACTCGTCGGGCAACAGCAGGACGTCGTCGAAGGTCAACCCGAGCGTGGCGAACTTGGCGGGGAATCCGGGAGCGGTCAGTTCGCTGGTCATGGCGAGGCGGTGTGCCTTCCTGCAAGCAACGGTGGTGGCACCGAAGGATCCGGGCGGGGGCTCATCGGGCGATACCGCGCACCGGAGGCGGCGGTCGACGTCCCCGGCACGAGCGGCAGGTGCGATTTCCCCATGATATAGACCCGCTGGTCACAAGCGGTCCCCGGTGTGGTGGCACGCACGCGCGCGGCGGCAGCCGCCCCGAGCGGTTCCGGGTTGCGAGGTGGGCGGTACCGTGCGGTCCGTGCCGCACGATCCGCTGCCCCCAGACCCGTTCGCGGGCGACCCGGACGATCCGAGCAGAACGCTCGACGACCAGGACCCGGAACAGGGCCCGCCGCTGGGTGAGGACGAACGCGCCGAGCTGCTGTCCGACCTCACCGACCTCGCCGTCTACCAAGCGCTGCTGGAGCCGCGCGGGGTCCGCGGGATCGTCGTGGACTGCACCGACTGCGGCGAGCCGCACTACCACGACTGGGAACTGCTGCGCTCCAGCTTGGAGCAGCTGCTGCACGACGGGCGGATGCGCCCGCACGAACCCGCCTACTCCCCGGACCCGAGCCATTACGTGAGCTGGGAGTACTGCCGCGGGTTCGCCGACGGCGTCACCGAGACGGAGAACGAGAACACCCGCTGACGCCGGTCGCCGTCGCCGATTCCGCTCCGCGCGTCCGCGCGCAGCACCCGTACCGCTGCAGCGGTGCCTGAGTACACGTGGTGCCTGAGACCGCGTCCGGAAGACCCTGCCGCCGGACGGTCCGCCTCCCGCCTCCGGACGGTTCGACCGGATCCTGGCGGCGCTTGCGCCGCTCCGGCCGAACCGCGCGGCGGCTCAGTTCGGGAAGAAGCTGTTCGAGTCCGAGGTCATCCCGCCGGTCGTGCCGATCCCGCTGGATGGCCGGTCCGAGGTGCCGCTGGTCTCGCTCGGCGCGCTCGGCGATGTCGTCGGCACCTGCGAGGAGCTGGGCGTGCTCGGGGTCGTCGGCGGCACCGACGGTTCCGGCGGCGGCAGCGGCAGCTGCGACGGCGGCGGGCTCGGCGTCATGCTCGTGGGCTGGTGCGTGCTGGTGGAGGTCTCCGAGGTCGAGGGTTCCGACGGGGAAGTGCCCCCCTCGTAGCGCCGCAGCAGCTCCCGATGGGTGCTTCGCAGCTGGTCGAGTCGTTGCCCGTCCTCGACCGCCTTCATGTGCTCCAGCGCGCGCTCCAGCGCCTGCTTCGCGTCTCCGGTGCGGTTCTCCTGAAGCGCGCTGTCGGCGACGTTGAGATCCTGCTGCGCTGCGTCGACGGCCAGGCTCGAGCGCGAGTGATCGGCGTAGAGCACCGTCGCCACGCCCCACAGCATGTCGCCCGGCATCGCGTCCCGGGCCGCCAGCCCGACGCCGGTGAACCCGATCATCAGCACCGCGGCCGCGGAGGCCACCGGAACCAGGTGCCTGCGCCGCGACCGGCGCCGCGGGCGGCGGCCTGCGGCGATCGCGCCCGCCGCCTCGTCGAGCTCGACCAGCTCGCCGATGGGCGCGGCGTCGACTTCCCGCCGCCACGCCACCAGCAGCGATTCCAGTGCAGGACCGGCTTCTTCGGATTCCCCGGGCACGCTCGGGTTGGTGCCGCCGAGGGCGTCCAGCAGCGCGTCGTCGGACTGGATCTCGGAGAGGTTCAGCGGCTCGGTGCCGACCTCGTCCGCGTCGATCAGCCCTTCCGCGGTGGCCTGCTCGGTGTCCGCGTCGGTCACGCTCGGCCGCTGCCGGAAGTCCAGCACGGTGGCGTCCGTCGAACCGTCCGAAGTGGACGGAGTTTCCTCCGAAGTGGACTGATCCGGGAGCTCGGCGGCGTCGGAATCGCCGCTCTGCTGGGCGGTATCGAGCTTTTCGGTGTCCTGTTCGGACTCGTTCTGTTCGCCCGCGCCGGTGCTATCCGCGGCTGCGGCGACTCCCGGCTCGTCGGGCGTCTCGGCGGTGTTCGACCCGGCGGCCACGGCGGCGGCGGAGTCGGACTCTCGGTTGTCGATCAGCTCGGCTCCCTCGCCAGCGGCGGGCGGGGCCGAAGCTGCCTCCGGTTCACCCGACCCACCCGCACGGTCGTCCGGCCGGCCGGATTCGACGGGGTGCTCCGCGGCGTGCTCCCGCCCCGGGGCACGCTCGGGTTCTTCCCGCTCGACCATTCAGACCACCTCCTCCGCGGACAGCGTCTTTCGCAGCCGGGCCAATGCACGATGCTGCGCCACTCGCACCGCTCCCGGCGTCGAACCGACCGCTTCGGCGGTTTCCTCCGCGGACAACCCGACGACCACCCGGAGCAGCAGGATCTCCCGCTGCTTGGCCGGGAGGACGCGCAACAGCTGCGCCATCCTGCCCGAAAGCTCACCCTGCATCGCCCGCTGCTCCGGGCCGGCTTCGGATTCCGGGGTGTCCGGAACGTCCGCCACCGGTTCGGAGCGGTTGCGGGCCGACGCACGATGCGCATCAGCCACCTTGTGCGCGGCGATGCCGTACACGAACGCCAAGAAGGGGCGACCCTGATCCCGGTAGCTGGGCAACGCCGTCAGCACGGCGAGGCAGACTTCCTGGGCCACGTCGTCCGCAGAAGCGAACGACCGCTCGTTTCGTCCCACCCTGGCGCGGCAGTACCGCACCACCAAAGGACGGATTTCGGCCAGCAAGCGCTCGATCGACTGACGATCGCCGTCGACGGCGGCGCTTACAAGAGCGTCCAGCCCGTCCCCCACGTTGCTCATCGCAGACAGCAGCCCTGGTGTTACGCGTTCAAGCGACTCGGATTTGTCCGGCGTACATCACGTGCACCGCACGTTGCGCCGGAGTCACCGTACCGGGCGAGGGCAGATCCCTGAACAGGGAGTGGGGGACATCGGGGGTCGTTGTCACACAACCATAACTACCAGATATCCACCCTGGCATGGTTCGCCCAGTCCGGAAGTGCCGCGGATCGGCGAATGTTAAGGGTCCGCGCGGCGGCGGCCCAGCGGCCGCGGTGCGCAGCGGACGCGATCACGAGACGTGCCCCCGGCCACGGCCGGCCGGTTCGGTCACCGGCAGGTGGCGAGGGGCACCGTTCTCCTGCGGGCGCCGCCGGACCCGGTCGGCGGCGCCGCGGTGAACCGGTAGGCGGCCGACGGCCGCTTCCCGGTGAGGGGCGTCACACAGCAGGAAGGAGCGGGTGCGGAACCTGCGCCGAACTCGCACCGAGCCGGTGCGATCGCAACGCCTGCGGCCGGATCCGACCGCGCACCGACGACCGTCGGCGGAACTGCTCGCCGCGACGAGTCCGGTGGGTGGCTGGGCCGGGCGCTGGACCGGGTCCGGGCGCGAGGTGGTCATCCGCGAAGCTCCGTTTTGCTCAGGCGACCAGTCCGCGCCGGAACCCGTGCGCGACCGCCTGCGCCCGGTCCCGCACGCCGAGCTTGCGGAACAGCCGGCGGGCGTGGGTCTTGACGGTGTCCTCGGACAGGTACAGCTCGCGGCCGATCTGGCCGTTGCTCTTGCCCTGGCTCATGCCGCGCAGCACCTGGAGTTCGCGCTCGGTGAGCTGCACCCCGGGTCGGAGGGCTGCCGCGGCGCGGGCACCGAGGTGCTCGCGAGGGTGTGCGCCAGCGCGGCGACCAGTTCCGGCCGCGAGGCGTCCCACCGCAGGTAGCCGCGTGCGCCACCGGCGATGGCCGCGGCGATGCTGCCCGCATCGTCCGGTGCGCCGAAGACGATCACGTTGGCTTGCGGGTGGGCGGAGACGAGGCGCCGGGTGGCCTCGACACCGTTCGGCACCGCACGCTGGGTGCCGACCAGCACGACGTCCACGGCCTGCCGCGCGAAGCGGGCAAGCAGCTCGTCGCCGTGGGCGACGCAGTCGATCCGGCTCACTCCCGGGACAGCAGACATCACGCGGGTGAGCCCTTCCCGGACGCTGCGTCGGTCATCGCAGATCAGGACCGTCGTCACGGGAACTCCTTCCTGCAGGCGAGTGACGTTCCACTTCCCCTATCGGACGCAGTGGCGCGGACCTTGACACGATCTAGTGCTGAATCCGTCCAGAGATCGGGTCGGGCCACTCGATAGTGATGTTCACTGGAACGGAGCAGACCCCCGCTCGAGCAGCGTCGTCACCCGGGGCTCAAGGCGCATACCTGCGATATTCACCCAGTCGAGGGTTCCCGGAAGACCGAGCCACACGATCTCGCGACACCCGTCACTCGACGGGAGCGAGAGGAGTGTGATTTACGTCACATCAGCCGAGCACGGTGTCGACGACGCGCTCCGCCGCCTCCTCCAGCGACCCCACCGACTCGGCATGCCCCGGCAACCCGCCTCGCGCCCAGCCCGAGCCGGCCGCGAGCACCCGGGAGCGCTGCCGCGTGTTCGGCACTCCGGCGAGCAAGCCGGGATCCGCGTAATGCGGCTGCTCCGCCCACAGCACGACCACCGAAGGAGCCGCGCGCCGCACCGCGGCTTCCAGCCCCTCCGGCGGCAGCCCCGCGGCGAACAACCGATGGCCGACTCCCCGGGACCCCAGTTCGGCGGCCAGCGCGACGAGTTCGAGCTCCTGCTGCTCACCGGGCACCGGCGCGAGCACGACCGGACGCGGGTTCCGCGGCTCCGGGGCGGTGGCGAGGACCGACCGGAGTGCGGTCGAGGCGGAGTCGGTGAGCAACCGCAGCGCCTCCACCCCGTTCCCGGTCGACTGCCAGCGCTCGGCGACCGCACGCTGCACGGGCGCGAGCACTTCGCGCCAGGTGGCCAGCACTCCCTGCGCCTCGATCGACTCCTGCAGCAGGCGCAGCAGATGCCAGGAGTCCAACGCCAGCACGGCTCGGCCGAGACCTCGCGCGCGAGGACCGGCACCGGTGAGCCGCAGGCCGCGGCCGCCGGGGTTCGACGCGGTCTCGACTTCGAGCTCCGCGGGCGAATCCAGCACGCCGGATACGAGATCGGGCTCGGCGGACCCGGGGGAAGCGGTGGCGGGTTCAGCCGAGTCGCGCGGCGGAGGCGGCGCGACCGTGCGGGCGTACCGGGCCGCTTCGGCCGGGGCGGCGCCGCGCAGCAGTGCGCGCTGCATCTGTTCGAGCCGGGCCACGTCCTCCGGGCCGTAGCGGCGGTGCTTGCCGGAGCTGTGCTCGCTGGGGCCTAATCCGTACCGGCGGTCCCAGGTCCGCAGGGTCGCGGGAGCGACGCCGAGCCTGCGCGCGACGGCCGCGACGGTCAGCCGGGGCTCGTCGGCTTCCAGGCTGATCACTTCGGCGCCGACCGATTCGGCGCTGCCCGCTTCGATCCCGTCGGCAGCCGCATCGGGGTCAGCTGCATCCGGGTCGGCGCCTGCGCTCATCCGGTCGTCCACCCCGGCGCCCGAGATCGCTTCGCGCCAGAGTTCTTCGTCGGCCGCGCGGTGCCGCGGCTGGTTCCGCTCCGCCACTGGTTGATCGTCTCCCGGTTCGCCGGAGGCACGCGAAACGATCTCACGCCACCCGGCGCCGTCGCACTGCTCGCCGATGATCTCCGCGGGCCGACGATCGTGATCTTCGAGCTGATCGGACCCCTCGCCGCGCCCTCCCGGGCCGTCCGAGCGGTCGGCAAGTCCGGGATCGGCCTCCTGGACGGCGTCGTGCCGCCCGATCAGGGGTTCCTGGCGCATGGTCACCCGGCCATGTTCCGGATCGCGGCGGCCGGTGGCAAGCACGTCCGACGGGATGCCACCGGTCAGAGATCACTCGACAGTGAACAGCTTTCGGCGCGAAAGGGGTTGAACAAGTATTGGCGCGGTTCTACCTTGGATCATGCGAGGCCGTGGCGAACCCGTCGCGGCAGGGAGGGGACTCCACCGGTGGGAGGTGGTTTTCGCAATGGCGGACACTCGGCGTCTTCCAGGCCCGAACGCCGACATCTGGGACTGGCAGATCAAGGGTTCGTGTCGCGGCATGGACAGCGCGTACTTCTTCCATCCCGACGGCGAGCGCGGCCCGGCCCGGGCGCGGCGCGAGGCGAAGGCGAAAGAGGTGTGCCAGCACTGCCCGGTGCTCGAGCAGTGCCGCAGGCACGCATTGGCAGTGCAGGAGCCCTACGGGATCTGGGGCGGGCTCTCCGAATCCGAGCGGGAGATCATCATCAAGACCCGCAAGCGCCGGGTCGCGGCACTGGCCGGTTGATGGGCCCGTCGCACGGCTAGGGCCCGGCTCCGGGCTCGGGCGTGGTGGCCGCGCGCGGCAGTGGCGGCGCCACCCGGGAACGGCGAACCGGATGACAACGAGGGGCGTCATCCGCTTCGCACCCGAGGCAGGCGCGAAAAAGATCAGGGGCGGCACCCGTGGGTGCCGCCCCTGATCGCGTTTCCGGCGGTAACCGCGGCGCTGCGACAACGCCGGCGGCTGGAGCGCCGAGTCAGTGCGAGTGGCCGTGGCCCTGCCCGGCCGACTCCTCTTCCTCCTCCGGCTTGTCCACCACGGCGCTCTCGGTGGTCAGCACCATGCGCGCGATGGAGGCCGCGTTGGCGACCGCGGAACGGGTCACCTTCAGCGGGTCGACGACGCCCGGCCCGATCAGGTCGCCGTAGGACAGCGTCGCGGCGTTGTAGCCGGAGCCCCAGTCCAGGTCGCGGACCTTGGAGACCACGACGGCGCCTTCCTCGCCCGCGTTGTGCGCGATCCAGTACAGCGGGGCCTCCAGCGCCTTGCGCACCAGCCGGACACCGGTGGCCTCGTCACCGGTGCGGCCGAGGCCGTCCTCGAGCACCTTGGCCGCGTGGATCAGGCTGGACCCGCCGCCGGGCACCGAGCCCTCCTCGGCGGCGGCCTTGGACGCGGCGACGGCGTCCTCGATCCGGGACTTGCGCTCCTTGAGCTCGGTCTCGGTGGCCGCACCGACCTTGATCACCGCGACGCCGCCGGCCAGCTTGGCCAGCCGCTCCTGCAGCTTCTCGCGGTCCCAGTCGGAGTCGCTGGCCTCGATCTCCTTGCGGATCTGCTCGACGCGGGCCTGCACGTCGTCCTTGTTGCCGCGGCCGTCGACCAGCGTGGTGTTGTCCTTGGTGACGGTGACGCGCCGGGCGCTGCCCAGCACCTCTTCACCGACCTCGGAGAGCTTGAGCCCGACCTCGGGGGCGATGACCTGCGCGCCGGTGACGGCGGCGAGGTCGTCCATGAACGCCTTGCGGCGGTCGCCGAAGTACGGGGCCTTGACCGCCACGACCTTGAAGGTCTTGCGGATCGCGTTGACGACCAGGGTGGACAGCGCCTCGCCCTCGACGTCCTCGGCGACCAGCAGCAGCGGCTTGCCGTTCTGCGCGATCTTCTCCAGCAGCGGCAGCAGCTCCTGGATGTTCGAGATCTTCTCCCGGTGCAGCAGGATCTGCGGGTCCTCCAGGACCGCTTCCTGCCGCTCGGAGTCGGTGACGAAGTAGGGCGAGACGAAGCCCTTGTCGAACTGGACGCCCTCGGTGACCTCCAGCTCGGTGGCCAGCGTCGAGGACTCCTCGATGCTGATCACGCCGTCGTCGCCGACCTTCTCCATCGCCTCGCCGACCAGCGAGCCGATGTTCTCGTCGCGGGACGAGACGGTGGCGATCTGGGCGATGTTGTCCCGGCCCTTGACCGGGGTGGCCTTCGCCTTGAGCTGCTCCTCGACCGCGTCGGCGGCGGCCTGGATGCCGTTGCCCAGGTAGGCCGGGTTCGCACCGGCGGCGAGGTTGCGCAGGCCCTCGCTGACCAGCGCCTGCGCCAGCACGGTGGCCGTGGTGGTGCCGTCGCCCGCGACGTCGTTGGTCTTGGTGGCGACGTTCTTGGCCAGCTGCGCGCCCAGGTTCTCGTACGGGTCGTCGAGCTCGACCTCGCGGGCGATCGTGACGCCGTCGTTGGTGACCTGCGGCCCGCCGAACGACTTGTCCAGCACGACGTGCCTGCCGCGCGGGCCGAGGGTCACCTTCACCGTGTCGGCGAGCTGGTTGACGCCGCGTTCCAGCGAGCGGCGGGCTTCCTCGTCGAAGGTGATCTGCTTAGCCATGGTTCAACAGCCCTTCAGCATGGGGATGTTCGATGCCGGTCCGCGCCCGCTCCGGCGCGAGCCCCGCCCGGCGGTCCGCGCGGTCGGCCCCGGATTCGTCCGGGGACCGCGCGCTCAGCGCCGCCCGGTCCGGCTCGCCGCAGCGCCGCCGCGCGGCGTGCGGAGCGTGCCCGGCGTTGGAGAGACCACCGCCCCGGGGTCCCGGAGGCGGGACCACCGGGGCGGTGGGATGCGCATGGTGCGGGTCGTCAGTTGACGACGGCCAGCACGTCGCGGGCGGAGAGGATCAGGTACTCCTCGCCGTTGTACTTGACCTCGGTCCCGCCGTACTTGGAGTAGATGACCACGTCACCCTCCTTGACGTCCACCGGAACCCGGTTGCCCTTTTCGTCGACGCGACCCGGGCCGACTGCCAGGACTTTGCCCTCCTGGGGCTTCTCCTTGGCGGTGTCCGGGATGACGATGCCGGACGCAGTGGTCGTCTCGGCCTCGCTCGCCTGGACAACGATCTTGTCCTCAAGCGGCTTGATGCTCGCCACGGTGTGACCTCCACCTTCTGGGGCCTGCGTAAGCGTTGGCTGGTTTGGTGACGGCTCCGTGACTCCCCGCCGTCGCGGGTGCCGGGGCGCTCCGGCGCCGTGCTGGTTGGCACTCTACCGAGGCGAGTGCCAAGCCTCAACAACGGGGACCGCTTACCCGCGTAATCCGAAGGCGGGAACCGGCGCGGACGGGTCCGGCCGCTCGCGGTGCCGGGCGATGCGGGCGCCGCGACGAGATCGCGCGGGACGGTTCCACCGGAACCGATCTCGACCGACGATCAGCGCGCGGATCGCGCCGGGCGCAGCCACACCCGCCGCCGCGGCCTCGAACCCGATCTCGTTGACGATCTTCGCAGGTAGATCGGCTTGCGGGAAATGTCACCGGAACCCGAAGCAGGTTCACAACAGCCCGCCGCCGTGGCTTAGGTTCTGCCCCATGGCTCCGACGAAGCCCACGAACCGACCGTGGGAACGCCGCCCTCGCCCGTCCCGTCCGCCAGGGCCGTCCCGACCACCAACCCGGTCCGGCTGGCGCCCGCGCTGAACTCGGTTCCCGTCTTCGAGCTCGTTCAGGCGCTCGGGTGGCGGAAGCGGCCGACGCCGCTTGAAAACACCCGAGCCGAGCATCGGTCCCGGGACAGGAACTCGGAATCACCGCCGAGATCAACAGCTCCTCTTCGCTGAAAATTAACCAGCGCCCCATCGGGCGTCGGTAACTTGCCACTCGTTCGAGTTAAAGCCGGGGCGGTCGCCACGCCTGGTTCGCCGGTGGCCGCGCACCCGTGCCGGACACCGACGAACTGGGAGGACCCGACATGCCCGACCCCACCACGCCTCGATCCGTTTCCCGCCGCGCCGTGCTGCTCGGCGGCGCCGCCGCGCTCGGCACCACCGCCGTCGGCGGTTCTGCGCTGGCGAACGCCTTCGCACTGCCCGGCGCGGGCAGCGGGCGGCCGCTGGCCGACCCGTTCACGCTCGGCGTCGCCTCCGGCGACCCGGTCGCCGACGGCGTCGTGCTCTGGACCCGGCTCGCGCCCGACCCCACCGCCGACGACGGCAAGGGCGGCATGCCCGAGCGCGTCGTGCCGGTGCAGTGGGAACTCGCCGAGGACGAGAACTTCAGCCGCATCGTGCAGCGCGGCGAAGCCCAGGCCGCCCCGGAACTCGGGCACAGCGTGCACGTCGAACTCGAGGGCCTGCGGCCCGGCGCGGAGTACTACTACCGGTTCCGCGCCGAAGGCAGCGTCTCGCCCGCCGCGTTGACCCGCACCGCCCCCGCGCCGGGCACGATGGGTGAGCTGACGATGTGCTTCGCCTCCTGCGCGCACTACGGCGAGGGCTACTTCACCGCCTACCGCCGGATGGCCGAGGAGGAGCCGCAGCTGATCCTGCACCTCGGCGACTACCAGTACGAGTACGCCGCCGAGGACGGCGACGTGCGCAAGGTGCTCGGCCCGGAGACGCGCACGCTGGCGAACTACCGCCAGCGGCACGCGCAGTACAAGACCGACCCGGACCTGCAGCTCGCGCACGCCACCGCGCCGTGGGTCGTGGTGTGGGACGACCACGAGACGGAGAACAACTGGGCGGACGAGACACCGGAGAAACCGGACTCCGGCTTCCTGGACCGCCGCAAGGCCGCCTTCCAGGCGTACTACGAGAACATGCCGCTGCGCTCCACGGCCAAGCCCAAGGGCATCGACATGCAGCTCTACCGCCGGCTGCAGTGGGGCGACCTGACCACGTTCCACATGCTCGACACCCGGCAGTACCGGGACGACCAGCCGTGCGGCGACGAGGGCAACGTGGACTGCAAGGAGAGGCTGAACCCGGACCGCACGATCACCGGCTCGGAGCAGGAGCGGTGGCTGCTGGACGGGTTCGCGAACTCCTCGGCGCGCTGGGACGTGCTGGGCCAGCAGGTGTTCTTCTCCCGGCTGGACAACGACGTCGACGACGGGGTCGAGTTCAGCACCGACTCGTGGGCGGCGTACGTGGCCAACAGGGACCGGGTCGCCAACGCGCTCGGCGAGAGCAAGGTCCGCAACGGCGTGGTGCTCACCGGTGACGTGCACCGGCACTGGGCCGCGGAGGTGCAGACCGAGCACGAGAACACCGATTCCCCTGTGGTGGCCACCGAGTTCGTCACGACCTCGATCACCAGCGGTGGCGACGGCAGCGACGACGGCAAGCAGGACGTGCTCGCGGAGAACCCGCACGTGAAGTTCCACAAGAACCGGCGCGGCTACGTGCGGACCAAGTTCACCGCGGGCGAGCTGCGGGCGGACTACCGGGTGCTGCCGTACGTGTCGAAGAAGGACGCCGAGGTCTCCACGGCGAAGAGCTTCGTCGTCGAGGACGGCAAGCCCGCCTTGAACGAGGCGTGAGCAGCGGTAAGCACGGAAGCAACGAAGAAAGAAAGACAGCAAGTAAGCAAGGCGGGTGAGCGGGCCGCCCCATCGCCGGCGGTCCGCCCACTTCGATCAGCGCCGGGCGCGGCACACTTGGTGCGTGCGCTGGCGATGGTGGTTACTGGTGGCGGGCTCGCTCGGGCTGGCGGGCCTGCCCTCGGTCTGGGTCCGAGCGCGCAGCGCGGGCCGGATCCGCACGTTCGCCGACGTGCCGCCCGCCGAGGTGGCGCTGGTGCTCGGCGCCGGGGTGCGCTGGGACGGGCGGCCCAGCCGGATATTGGCCGGGCGGCTGGACGTCGCGCTCGCCCTGTACCGGTCCGGGCTGGTCGAGCAGCTGCTGGTCAGCGGGAGCCCGGAGTCGCGCGGGTACAGCGAACCGGTGGTCATGCGGGATTTCCTCGTGTCGCGGGGAGTTCCGCGCACGGCGGTGCTGCTGGACGAGTCCGGTGTGGACACGTGGTGCTCGTGCCGCGGTGCCGCGGAGGTGTTCGGGCTGCGCGCGGTCACCGTGGTCACCACCCGGTTCCACCTGCGCCGGGCGGTGGCGCTGTGCCGCCGCGCGGGCATCGACGCTTGCGGCGTCGGTCACGACGCGGCCGCCGACGGGCTGCGGCGGGTGTCCGCGCGCGGCGCGCGGCGTGAATTCCTGGCGACCACCAAGGCGTTCTGGCGCAGCCACTGAGCTGACTCCCAGGTCAATCAGAACTTCGGGTGGCATTTCCCTCTGCTGTCTGAATATGCCTTCCACGGGTCTCGACCATTGCGATTACCGCAACGCCACTGCTAGCGTCCGGCTTCGATCGGAGGAAGGGGCCGGGCCATGAACGACGAAGTGATCATCACCGCCGCGCTGACCGGCGCGGGCGACACGGTGGGCAAGAGCGAGCACGTGCCGGTGAGTCCCGAGCAGATCGCCGAATCCGCGGTGCAAGCCGCGAACGCGGGCGCCGCCGTGGTGCACATCCACGTGCGCGACGTGGAAACCGGCCAGGGTTCGCGCGAGGTGCCGCTGTACCGCGAGGTGGTGCGCCGCATTCGCGAGTCCGATGTGGACGTCGTGATCAACCTGACCGCGGGCATGGGCGGCGACCTGGTGATCGACCAGGACGACCCGCTCAAGCCGGTGGACGGCACCGACCTGGTCAACGGCCTGGACCGGTTGCCGCACGTCGAGGAGCTGCTGCCGGACATCTGCACGATGGACTGCGGTTCGCTGAACTTCGGCGAAGGCAGCCAGCTCTACATCAGCACCCCGGACATGCTGCGCGCGGGCGCGAAGCGGATCCAGGAGCTCGGCGTCAAGCCGGAGCTGGAGATCTTCGACACCGGCCAGCTGTGGTTCGCCACCAAGATGATCGAGGAAGGGCTGCTGGACGCTCCGCCGCTTTTCCAGCTGTGCATGGGAATTCCGTACGGCGCGCCGCCCGACCCCGGGCTGCTGCAATCGATGGTGCGGATGCTGCCGGAAGGCGCGAACTGGGCGAGCTTCTCGATCGGCCGCAACCAGTTCCCGTGGGTGGCGCAGTCGGCGCTGCTGGGCGGGCAGGTCCGGGTCGGGCTGGAGGACAACCTGTACCTGAGCAAGGGCGTGAAGGCCACGAACGCACAGCTCGTGGAGCGCGCGGTGACGATCGTGGAGAGCTTGGGGTCGCGGGTGGCGACTCCGGACCAGGCGCGCGCCAAGCTCGGCCTGAAGCGGAGGTCCTGATGGCACCGCACGTCGCGTGCATCGGCGCCGGAGTCATCGGCGGCGGCTGGGTCGCGCACTTCCTGGCGCGGGGATACCGCGTGACCGCGTGGGATCCGGACGCGGACTTCGGGCCGCGGCTGCGGCGGCTGGTTGATGCCGCGTGGCCTGCGCTGACCGAGCTGGGCCTGGCCGATGGCGCGACGCGGGACGACCTCACCTTCGCGTCCACTCTGGACGAGGCGGTGGCCGGGGCGGACTTCGTGCAGGAGAGCGCGCCGGAGGACCTGGAGATCAAGCAGGACCTGCTGGCCCGCATCGACGCCGCGACGCCCGCCGGCGTGGTGATCTCCTCGTCCACCTCCGGGTACGGCATGACCGAGATGCAGCAGCGCTGCACCACCCCGGAACGCCTGGTGGTCGGGCATCCGTTCAACCCGCCGTACCTGATCCCGCTGGTCGAGGTCGTGGGCGGCGAGCGCACCGAGCGGTGGGCCGTCGAGCACGCTTCGCGCTTCTTCGAGGCGGCGGGCAAGTCGGTGATCACGATGGACCGCGAGGTGCCGGGTTTCATCGCCAACCGGCTGCAAGAGGCGCTGTGGCGGGAAGCGCTGCACATGGTGGCCGAGGGCGAGGCGACGGTCGCGCAGATCGACGCCTCGATCACCGAAGGCCCGGGGTTGCGGTGGCCGCTTTTCGGGCCGTGCCTGACCTTCCACCTCGCTGGCGGTGAAGGCGGGATGGCGCACATGCTCGACCAGTTCGGGCCGTCGCTGAAGTCGCCGTGGACCCGGCTGGAAGCTCCGGAACTCACCGATGACCTGCGGGAACGGATGATTCAGGGCTGCGCCGAAGAGGACGGCCGGGACATCTCCGAACTCGTCGCCGAGCGGGACCGCGCGGTGATCGCGGTGCTGCGGGCGGTGCGGGAAGTGCGGGAGGGTTCGTGAGCTGGGAGCTGCGACAGCGCGTCCGTCCGGAGTGGATCGACTACAACGGGCACCTCAGCGAGGCGTACTACGTGCTGGTGTTCGGATTCGCCACGGACGCGGTGATGGAGCGGATCGGTTTGGACGCCGCATACCGCGCCACGACCGGGCATTCGCTCTACACCGTCGAAGCGCACGTGCGGTACCTGCGGGAAGTCGGCCCGGACGCGGACATGGTCGTCACGTCCCGGATCGTCGGCGGCGGTGCGAAGAAGCTCTTGCTGTGCCACGAGATGACCGTGGACGGCGTGCTGCGCGCCACCGAGGAGGTCGTTGCGCTGCACGTCGGCTCCGACCGCGCGGTCCCGTTCCCGGACGACGTCGCCGACCGGATCACCGCGGCCATCGAGCCCGCCCCCGAGTACGCGGGCCGCTCGATCAGCTGAACCGCCGCCGAGCGAACGGACCGTTGGTCCAATCTAGTGGGACGAGCAGGCCGTTCACTCCGATCTCCGTTGCCCTGGCCGAGTGGCGCGCGGGCGTGTCGGCATGGGCCGATGTATTTGAGCGAACGGACCGTTCGACCAATCTAGTGGGACGAGCGGTCCGTTCACTCCTGGTGGTGTGCGGGGAGGTTGATGGTGTCGACCGGCAGGCCGGGGTTCGCGGAGATGTCCAGCGGGGACGGTCGCGCGCCGGAGGCCAGCACGTGCGCGCCGAGCGCGGCGATCATCGCGCCGTTGTCGGTGCACAGCCGGGGTTTCGGCACGCGCAGCGCGAGCCCGGCGGCAGCGCAGCGCTCCGCGGCCAGCGCGGCCAGCCGCGAATTCGCCGCAACGCCACCGGAAATGACCACCGTGTCCACGCCGAGCTCGTCGGCCGCGCGCACCGCCTTCGAGGTGAGCACGTCGGCCACCGCCTCCTGGAACGAGGCGCACACGTCGGCGACCGGCACTTCCCGCCCGGCCCGCTGCTCGTGCTCGACCCACCGGGCCACCGCCGTTTTCAGCCCGGAGAAGGAGAAATCGTGCCGCGAGTCCCGCGGCCCGGTCAGCCCGCGCGGGAACTCGATCGCGTCCGCGGAGCCCTCCCGCGCCATCTTGTCGATCGGCGGCCCGCCCGGGTAAGGCAGGTCGAGGATGCGGGCGACCTTGTCGTACGCCTCCCCCGCCGCGTCGTCGATGGTGGAGCCGATCTGCGTGATGCTCTCGGCGACGCCTTCCACCAGCAGCAGCTGGGTGTGCCCGCCGGAGACCAGCATCGCCAGGCAGCGCTTGGGCAGCGGCCCGTGCTGCAGCGTGTCCACGGCGACGTGCCCGGCGAGGTGGTTGACGCCGTAGAGCGGCACGCCCAGCGCGGCCGAGTAGGCCTTGGCCGCGGCGACCCCGACCATCAGCGCTCCGGCCAGGCCGGGTCCGGCTGTCACCGCGATAGCGTCCACATCGGACAGACCGAGGCCGGATTCGTCCAGCGCGCGGCGCATCGTGGGCGCCATCGCGGCCAAGTGCGCACGGCTGGCGATCTCCGGCACCACCCCGCCGAAGCGGGCGTGCTCGTCGACGCTGGACGCGACCGCGTCCGCCAGCAGGCTCACCGAACCGTCCGGGCCGAGGCGCACCAGCCCGACGCCGGTTTCGTCGCAGGAGCTCTCGATGCCGAGCACGATCCGGTCGGTGGCGGTCATTCCGGGCCACCTCCCTCCTGGTGTTCCGGTTCGCCCAGCGGCGGGCGGCGCATGGTGTGCGCGTCGGCGCCGGAGGGCTGGTAGTAGCGCCTGCGCAGGCCGACGATCTCGAAGCCGTGCGCCCGGTACATCTCGATCGCCGGTTCGTTGTCGGTGCGCACTTCGAGGAACGTTGTGGCGCGCTGCTCATCGGCGCGGGACAGCAGCCGCAGCAGCAGCGCCCGGCCGACGCCGCGGCGCTGGTGGTCCGGGTCGACGCCGATGGTGTGCACCTCGGCTTCCGGCGGGCGCCCGGTCAGCGCCAGGCCCGCGTAGCCGATCAGCACCTCGCCGTCGTAGGCGCCGAAGTAGAGGTGGCCGCGGTCGAGTTCCGAGGTGAACGAGGCGAGCGACCACGGATCGTCGCCGGGGAACAGCACCTGCTCCAGCTCGGCGCAGCGCTTCAGGTCGCGGCGGCGCAGCTTCGCCACGAACGGCCCGCTCACGGCGTGCCTCCCGAATCCACCGGGCTGACCTGCTTGCGCGGTGCGGGCGCTGCGGCGTCCGGGCGCCGCAGGTACATCGGCACCAGCGGGAGCGGTTCGGCGCCGGAGAGCACTTCACCGCGGGCGGCCGCGACCAGCCCGGTCGGCGTCGGATGCTGCGGTTCCAGCACGTCGAGCCCGAAGCTGTCGCGGTGCTCGGCGGCCATCGTCCCGGCCGCGTGGTCCAGGTCGAGCCCGTCGATCTCGGCGGGCACGTCCTGCGGGCGGTGCACGTGCGGGCCGGTCAGCCGGGAGCGGTCGCTGCCGTAGGCGGCCCAGTAGACCTCCTTGCGGCGCGCATCGGTGGCGACCAGCAGCCGCATCCCGCCGGTCGCGCCCGCCACGGCGGCCCCGGGTTCGCCGATGTCGGCGATCGCGCCCGCGTCCGGGGTCGCGCCGGGTACCGCGGCGGCGATCGCGTCGAGGCTGCACACCGGATGCACCGGCACGTCCAGGGCGTGCCCGAGAGCACCCGCGGTGACCATGCCCGCGCGCAGCCCGGTGAACGGTCCGGGGCCGGAGCCGACGACGACCGCGTCGGCGTCGGAGAGCTGGTGGCCGGCTTCGGCGACCGCGGCCATCAGGTGCGGGGTGAGCAGCTCACCGTGCGCCCGCGCGTTGATCGTCACACGTTGCGCGAGGGGCCGCGGCCCGCCGCCGTCCAGGGCGACCAGTCCCGCGGTGACCGCGGGCGTCGAGGTGTCCAGCGCGATGACGAGCACAGCACTGCAGATTACGTCAAGCCTGGTCACCGGCGGTCGACGGGTGCCGAGCAGGGGCCACGCGGCCGACCCTGCCCCGGCATGCTGGCAGTCGGCGGAAGGGGAGCTACTCGTGCCGGAACGTTTCGTCTGCGCAGAACCGCGAGATCTGTTCAGCGCGGCGTCCCCGAGCAATACAGCCGACGGGATCGAGTGCGAACGGCTCGGGTGGGCGCATCTCACCGATGCGACCGGTGAGTCGTTGAGCAGCTGGGCCGCACCGACCGGCGGAGCACCGGCGATCCACGTCGCCGTACTCGACGGAACGCGTTGCCGTGCTGCACCCGAGTTATTCCGGCACTGCGCCGAGGTCTTGGAGTTGCCCGAGTACTTCGGCCACAACTGGGACGCGTTCGATGAGTGCGTTTCCGACCTGCTGATATTGGACGAAGGCGGGCTGGGCAGCTACTACGGCGGTCGAGCGGGCATCCTTGCCGACCGGTTGTTGCTGGTGTTCCGGCGGGCGGATCAGCTGCTGGCCGAGTCCGCCCGCGGGGAGCTCCGGGTACTTCTGTCGCTTCTCAAGCGCGCGTACCCGGGGGCACAAGGCCGCATCACGCAGCACAGCTACGCGGATCTTCGCGTGCTGTTCCAGTGCGCTCTGCGGCCGCCGGGCAGGTGCGCTCAAGCGCTCACCGAGCAACTCCCTAAAGCTTCAGGAAGGGGCTTGTGACCCCAGGCCGGTCAGACAAGGCCAGTACGGCCCACGACTACTCCAGTGCAGCATCCTGCTCTTCGCCGAGCACCCCTTGTACAGGCACCACTACGGGCCCGTGCGGCTCGGCCAGGTCTCGGATGAACCCTTGTTCCCGGTCGAACCTGTGCACCAGGATCCGGTCCGCAACCCCTTGGTCGATGTCGTTGTCTACGATGATCACCTGGTAGGGGCGGGCAAAACGGTCGTTTCCCCAACTGCGCCGATCGTCCATGAGATCGAGGAAACGCCCGTAAACCCGGTACGCGAGCTTCTTGTCGTGCGTGTTCGCCCCGTAATTCTTCTGCGGGGAATCGACCATGAGAAGCGTTGGCGCGGCGACGTTCTCGTTCTCCAAGGAGTAGGTCAGCAGTGCCAAGCTATACGCGATGCTGACGGCGGCACGCGCGCCGCTTCCGCGCTGGGTGAACTTCTGCCCGTCGACCACGGGACCCCACTTGTCCTTGTCGATCCACGCATGGCCGGTCGCGTTGGGCAGACCGATGGAGTGGACGATGTGCTGGAAGATCCCTGTGAGCACGGAGCGCACCTGTTCGGGATCCTCGACATCGGCGCCGGCCAAGGCACGCTGTTGTTTGCGCTTGCCCAGCAGCGTCTGCTGCTCCTCGATCTTCCGGTAGCGGTCAGCAAGCCTGTCGTGCGCAGCCAACGTCCGCTTCAGCGCCTCCTCTGCCGCCTGCAACCGCGCCGCCTCGGCCGATAGCGCGGCGAGCCGGTCAACGAAAGGCGCGAGTCCGCTCGCGGCTTCCCACTCGAGCGTCTCGTCCACTTGACGGAGGTTCTCGCGCACACGCCCAGCCGCTGTTTCGGCCTCCGCCGCGGAGTTCTCCAACTCGGCACGCCTGGCCAGCAGGCGCTCCTGCGACCTGATCAGGGGCCGCCGCTGCGCCGGATATTCCTCGCCCGGCAACAGGCTGGTGCACAGGTAGCACCGACCGGGGTCGGGCACTCGATCTGTGAGATCCGTACGGCACGCAGGACAGTTGGACTCGATCAGCGGCAACGTCGCACGGTCCTGCGGATCAGTCGCTGCAAGTCCATCCAGGTGGGCCAACGCGTCCTCGACCCGCTCCAACTCCGCCACGCACGCGGCGTGCTCCCGGTGGATCTCATCGAGTTCGCGGTCCGACGCAGCGACCTCCCGCTGCGCCGCCAGGCGACGCGCGCGCAGCTGTTCCGAATCACCGGTTGCGGTTCGCGCCGTCTCCTTCGCCGCTGCGAGTTCGTCGAGCGCGCGGCACCGCGCAGCACGCACTGCGGCCAGTTCTTCTTCAACGGCCGCTCGGTCGGTGCTCGCCGATTCGGCCAGGAATTCGCGGACCGTTTCGGCCCGTTCGAACAGTTTGCTGATCTCCTTGCCGATCTCCTCGATCTCGCCGGTCAACCGCTCGTGTTCGGAGGTCGTGAGGTTGAGCAGCAATTTCAGCGTGACCAACCGCGGACGGTCGTGCCGTTGGGACCTGATGATGTGCCGGTCGATGTCGCTCTGGTTGAGGTGCAGGTACGGGAGCAGATCAGTGGGGAAGTCCAGCGGACCCACGCGCTCCACCCGCACCGAGCTGAACTTCTCGAGCAGTCCCAACTGTTCCAACAGCCACTCCGAGATGGTGGGCGTCGAGCCCTTCGGTCGGACCGGGAGGGGCCGTACCGGCGTGCCGGACTCGTCCGATAAGCACACCCGCGATATGTCCTTGCGGGAACGCCGGAGCTGGTAGGAACCGGTGGGCAACCGGATGCCGATCTCGACCTCGAGCAGGTGCCGGTCCACCGCGCCCCGGAACTCCCTGATGTCCCCACCAAGAGCGAAGCAGATGCATTCCAGCAACGATGACTTGCCGGTGTCGGCCACACCGACGATGGCCACGACGCGGGAATCGAGATCGTAGGGGGCCTGCCAGCCCTGCTCGGTCCGGATACGTATCCAGCGGATCTGGAGCTGCGTCGCCATTGCCGGCCCCCAACGCTTTGATCACCAAACCGACGCCGTCCTCGGCAGCGCCCGTTCGAGCGAGACTGACCCCCTTCGCCGCTTCTGTCACGAGGCTCAAGATCTTTTTCAACCGTTCGGTGCAGTACCTACCCTGAAATACCGGCCAACTGGATAGCGCTCGATTGAGCCACCCTGTCGTGGGTCGGCTGCGCTAGCGGACGCGCGTCGCGCGAAGCCAGTCCAGCAAACCTTCGATCTCCGCGGAAAACGCACCGGCCAGCGGGCGTGCAGCCAGCAGCTGCTCAGCCTGTTCCGTGCCGAACAGCGCCGCCGCACCGGTCACGCCTCTCCACGGCTCAGCAGCGTTCCCCGCGGCGGTCCGGTGACGTCGATCCGGTTGCCGCGCAACCAGGTTTGGCGCACCCGTCCGGCGAGCGCGCGGTCGTGATAAGCGGAGACCGGGTTGCGGTGCTGCAACGCGGCGGCGTCGACCACGAAGGCGTCGTCCGGCGCGAACACGCACAGGTCCGCGTCCGCGCCGACCGCCAGCGAGCCCTTCCGGTTCAATCCGGCGATCTCCGAGGTGCGACCGGCCATCCACCGCACGACGTCGCTGAGCCCGTGCCCGCGCAACCGCGCCTGCGTCCAGATCGCGGAGAGCCCGAGCTGGAGGCTGGAAACCCCGCCCCACGCGACGCCGAAGTCCCCGATGTCGAGCCGTTTCAGCTCCGGGGTGCACGGCGAGTGGTCGCTGACGATGCAGTCGATCGTTCCGTCGGCGAGCCCGCGCCAGAGCGCTTCCCGGTTCTGCGCTTCGCGGATCGGCGGGCAGCACTTGAACTGGGTCGCGCCGTCCGGGATCTCCTCGGAGGTGAAGCACAGGTAGTGCGGGCAGGTCTCGACGGTCACCCGGACTCCGTCCGCCTTCGCCGAAGCGATCATCGGCAGTGCGTCCGAAGAGGACAGGTGCAGGATGTGCACCCGGCCGCCGATGCGCCGCGCGAGATCCAGGACCTGCGCGATGGCGGCGTTCTCCGCGCTGCGCGGCCGGGAGGCCAGGAAGTCGCCGTAGTGCTCGCCGTGCGCGCTCGGGGCGTGGTCGATGGCCTCGGAGTTCTCCGCGTGCACGATCATCAGCGCGTCGTCGGTGGCCAGCTCGGTCAGCGCTTCGACGAGTTCTTCGGAGTTCAGCGGCGGGAACTCGTCCACCCCGGAATGCAGCAGGAAGCACTTGAAGCCGAACACCCCGGCCTCGTGCAGACCGTGCAGCCGCTCGCGGTTGCCGGGGATCGCGCCGCCCCAGAAACCGACGTCGATGTGCACCTGATCGCGGGCGGTTTTCCGCTTCACGTCGAGGGATTCGGTGTCGACGGTGGGCGGGAGGCTGTTCAGCGGCATGTCGACGAGCGTGGTGATGCCGCCTTCCGCGGCGGCCCGGGTGGCGGTGGCGAAGCCTTCCCACTCGGTGCGGCCGGGGTCGTTGACGTGCACGTGGGTGTCGACGAGGCCGGGCAGCAGCGCTTCGTCCTCAGCGAGTTCCACGGTGCGCTCGGCGGGCAGTGCCGCGTCGAAGGCTTCGACGGCGGCGATCCGGCCGTCGCGAACGGCGAGGCTGCCCGGTGCTTCCCCACGCGGGCCGATCATCCGCCGCGCCCGGAAGACCACGTCGAACTGCTCGGTCACACCGGCCTCCTCACCGTCGGGATGGTCGCAACAAGGTGTTGCTCTTGGTCAAGCCCGCGACGGCTTGCGCGGCCCTTCCGGCCGGCCCGCGCCGCGACGTATACGTTTTGGTATACGAAGCTAGAGCGCCGTTCCCTCCGGGTCAACCGCCGCCCGTCCGGAGCGAAGGTCCCCTTCGGCCGAATGGAACGAACGACCCCTTCACTCCCGAACCCCGCGCACCGCCGACACACCGACGCGACACCCGTCCCGCGCAGAGCACGAGGGGTCCGTCGACCGGACAGATGGGGCGAAGAGGTCCTACATCCGGCTCGCGGGCGGCCGGTTCAGAACAGCATTCGCTCCAGGACCATGGCGCGGCTGGCGCGCACATGGCCGAGCGCCAGCTCCGCGGCGCGATCGGCGTCCCCGGCGGCGATCGCCGCGTGCAGCTCGGCGTGCTCCCCGCACACCCGCTGCGGCTCCAGGTTCAGCCGGAACAGCCACGCGAGCCTGCCGTGCAGCGGCTCCAACATGGAGGCCAGCAGTTCGTTCCCGGACAGCGCGACCAGCCGGTCGTGGAACTCGGTGTTCGCCGCCGACATCGCATCGGTGTCGGAGTCCTGCCACGCCTGCCGCGACCGCCCGGCCAGCTCGCCGAGCCGCTGCACCTCGGCCTGCGAAGCGCGGTTCGCGGCCAGCCGCGCCGCCAACCCCTCCAGCGCCTCGCGCACGTCGAACAGCTCCTCGACCTGCCTGCGGTCCAGGCTGCGCACGAACACCCCGCGCCGGTTCGGCTGCACCTCGACGAGCCCTTCGCTCTGCAACATGCGAATGGCCTCGCGCACCGGAACCCGGGAAATGCCGAACTCGGCGGCGATCTCCTGCTCGTAGAGGCGGTCGCCGGGCCGCAGCGCGCCTTCGCTGATCCGGTCCTGCAACGCCCGCCGGACCTGGTCCCGCAACGGAACCTTCGCCGCCTCGGTCACCGCGCACTCCTCCCCATCGCCCCCAGCCTAGGGTGCTCGCTCCGGCGTTCGCCGCGGTCCGCGATCTCTTCGCAGCGGCCAGCGCGACCGGGATTCTCAGCCGAGCCAGTTCGCGGCGATGCGGCGGGCCAGTTCGGGCAGCAGCGATGCGGCGTCGCGGATGCAGCGCTGCGGGTCCGGTTCGATGTCGGTGAGCGCGTGCACGTCGGCGAACCCGGCTTCACGCAGCCGCTCCGGCGTCAGCACGCACCGGCCCGCGACCGCGACCACCGGCACGCCTGCCGCGGCGGCCCGGCCTGCCACCACCGACGGCGCCTTGCCGTGCAGCGTCTGCTCGTCCAGCGCGCCCTCACCCGTGATGACCAGCGCGGATCCCGGCAGCGCCGAGTCGAATCCGACGAGCTCGAGCACCAGGTCCGCGCCGGAACGCTGCCGCGCACCGAGCACCGCCATCGCCGCGTAGCCGACGCCGCCTGCCGCACCGGCGCCTTCCTGCTGGGCCACGTCTTCCCCGCCCGCGCGGGTCACCGCTCGCGACCAGCTCTTCAGCGCGGAATCCAGCAGCCGGACCTGGGTGGGATCGGCACCCTTCTGCGGCCCGTACACGTGCGCGGCACCGTGCTCCCCGAGCAGCGGATTGTCCACATCGGACGCCAGGGTGATCTCGGCTTCGGCCACCCGCGGGTCCAGCCCGCCGAGGTCGACCGAGGCCAGTTCCACCAGTCCCCCGCCGCCGGGCGGCAGCGGTTTGCCCGCGTCGGCCAGCAGCCGGGCGCCGAGCGCGGCGATCATGCCCGCGCCGCCGTCGGTGCAGGCGCTGCCGCCGACCCCGATCACGATCTTGCGAGCGCCCGCGTCCAGCGCCGCGCGGACCAGCTCACCGGTGCCGAAGCTGGAGGCGGTCATCGGCGCGAGCTCGCGCTGCGGCAGCAGCGCCAGACCGGAGGCCCCGGCGAGTTCGATCACGGCGGTGTCCCCCTGCACCGCGATCTCGGTGCCGATCGGGGTGCCGACCGGCCCGGTCACCCGCACCGGCACCGATTTGTAACCGGCGGCGAGCGCGGCCTGCACGGTTCCGTCGCCGCCGTCGGCGACCGGCGTCCGCCGCACCTCGATCCCGGGCATCCCTGCGGCCAGCGCGTCCGCGACACCCGGGGCGGTCAACGACCCCTTGAACTTGTCCGGCGCGATCAGGACGGGACCGGGCACGGTGCTCTCCTCACTGACGACTGGTTACCCGCACATTCCACCCGACTCGCCCGATCAGCGGAAGCCCGCTTGATCACTTCTCACCTTGCGGAGCAGGCCGGCTCGCTCGTGGATCTGCTCACCGGCAGCTCCGGACCGGCCCGGTCGCCCTCGTCCGGCGTCGTAGGCTGGGCGGAATCCGGCCCGCCCCGCACTCGACGGAGGCCCCATGCACCCGACCGAATCGCAGGTCACGGCCCAATCACCAGTGACGGCCGAGTTCACCACCGAGCCGTTCCGCGGCGAGGGGGAACCGCCGCAGCACGCGGTGGCCGCGCGGGACCGGCTGCGGGCGGCCGGGCTGGAGCCGGACTTCGGCCCGCTCGGCACCTCGGTCACCGGCCCGCGCGAGACCGTGCTCGGCGCGCTGTCCGGCGTCTTCGACACCGCGTTGGCGGCCGGGGCGAACCGGATCACGCTGCAGATCACCACCGACGAGCCCTGATCGACGCCCCTGATCCGCGCCGGGCGCTGCCCCACCCGCTGCGCGCTCCGTCCGCGGCGCACTCCTTATTAGGCTGTTCGCGTGCATGAGTTGGCTTCCGCGATCGAGCCGCTGCTGACGCGGCTCGACGCCACCGCAGTTCCGGTCGAGCAGCGGGAAGCCGGCGACGTGCTGCTGTACTGGGAAGGCGAGCCCGCGCTGGCGGTGCGCCTGCCGGGCGCGGAGCTGACGAGCGCGCTGGACCGGCTGATCGCCGAGGTGGAGGCGGAGCTGGGCGCGCGCCTGCCCGAGCTGGAACGGGCCGAGAAGCAGCGGGCGGTCCGGCTGCTGGAGGAGCGCGGCGCGTTCACGTTGCGCAAGTCGGTGGAGTCGGTGGCCAAGGCGCTGGGCGTCAGCCGATTCACCGTCTACAACTATCTCAACCGCGAATAACCCTCCCCACCAGCAACTTCAACAAAGTGTTGACACCGTTCGGCGGTGGTCGTAGCTTCCTTTCCCAACGAAATGGAGGGGAGCCCGATGTCCGCACCCGACCGGTTCAACACCGCGGATCGGCCCGCGCTGCTCGCCGAGCTGCGGGCGTGCCTGGACGTGCCGCGCTGGGCCGCAGTGGTCGCCGACGCCCGGCCGTACGACTCGTCGCGGGAGCTCCGCGACCGGGCCGACCAAGCCGCCCGCGACCTCACCGACGACGAAGTGCACGCCGCGCTGTCCGCGCACCCGCGGATCGGTGAACGCCCTTCGGGGCAGGGCGCGGAAGCCGCGCACTCGAAATCGGAGCAGTCCGGTGTGGACTTCCGGGACGCGGAGCTGGCGAGCGCGCTGCGGACGGCGAACGCGGAGTACGAGGACCGCTTCGGCCACGTCTACCTGGTTTGCGCCAGCGGCCGCAGCGGTGCCGAATTGCTGGAGGTGCTGCGCTCCCGGCTGCACAACGACCCGCGCACCGAGCTGGGCGTGGTGGCCGACGAACTGCGCAAGATCGCGCTGCTGCGATTGGAGAAGGTCCTCGAATGAGCGCTGTGACGACGCACGTGCTGGACGCCGCGCTGGGCCGCCCGGCGACCGGCGTCACCGTCCGCCTGGCCGGCGCGGAGTCGACGTTGGCCGAAGGCGTCACCGACGGCGACGGCCGGATCCCGGAGTTCGGCCCGGATTCGCTGGCAGCGGGCGACTACGAGGTGATCTTCGAGACCGGCGACTACTTCGCCCGCCAGGGCACCGAAACCTTCTACCCGCGGGTCCGGATCCCGTTCCGGATCACCGATCCCGCCCAGCACTACCACGTTCCGCTGCTGCTGAGCCCGTTCGCGTTCTCCACCTACCGAGGGAGCTGATCCTCAATGGGCATCGTCATGGGACCGAATCAGTACGGGAAGGCCGAAGTCCGCTTGGTGGCGGTGGATCGCGCCACCAGCAGGCACGGCCTCCGCGATCTGACCGTGAGCACCGCGCTGCGCGGGAAGTTCGACGAGGCGCACTACACCGGCGACAACACCAACGTGCTGCCGACCGACACGCAGAAGAACACCGCCTACGCCTTCGCCAAGCAGGCCCCGATCGGCGCGATCGAGGACTTCGCCCTGCGGCTGGGCAGGCACTTCATCGACACGCAAGAACCCGTGCACGGCGCGCGCGTGCTGGTCGAGGAACACCCGTGGGCGCGCATTCCGGTCGGCGGCGAGGGCCACGACCACGCCTTCCACCGCGACGGCGACGAGGCCAGGACGGTCGCGGTCACCTTGGACGGCTCGGTGTCGCACGTCGTCGCGGGCCTGAAGAACCTGGTGGTGCTGAAGTCGACCGGCTCGGAGTTCTGGGGCTACCCGAAGGACGAGTACACCACGCTGCAGGAGACCACCG
The DNA here is from genome assembly GCF_037023755.1 of Saccharopolyspora sp. SCSIO 74807. Lineage (NCBI taxonomy): Bacteria > Bacillati > Actinomycetota > Actinomycetes > Pseudonocardiales > Pseudonocardiaceae > Saccharopolyspora > Saccharopolyspora sp. SCSIO 74807. Next base: position 1,116,363 of record NZ_CP146100.1, read on the forward strand.
ACCGGATCTTGTCCACCGCGGTGACCGCGCGCTGGCGCTACCTCGGCACCGACGTGGATTGGGACAAGAGCTTCGGCGAAATCCGCGCCACCATGCTCGAGGCGTTCGCCACGACGCACAGCTACGCCTTGCAGCAGACGCTGTACGAAATGGGCCGCTCGGTGCTGGAAAAGCACCCGGAGGTCGCCGAAGTCCGGTTGTCGCTGCCGAACAAGCACAACTTCCTGGTCGACATGACCCCGTTCGGGCTCTCCAACGAGAACGAGGTCTTCTTCGCCGCGGACCGCCCGTACGGCCTGATCGAGGGCACCGTGACCCGCGACGACGTCGAACCCGCCAAGGCCGCCTGGTACAGCCTCCCGGAGTTCTGAGGCAACCGGCGAATTCCGCCGGCAGTTTTCTCAACTTTTCACCACTCGCGATTCCGCGCGCCCTGGAACGGGCGATCAGCGTTGATCCGACGGAAAACCCGGCGAGGGCTCCTCCCGGGTAGCACTCGAGCCGAAATCCCTCCCGGCCTAGGAGTCCGCGATGGCCCTCGAAGAAGCAGCCGCCGTGCATCCGGTGGACAAGATCCCCCCGCCGCCCAAGATGGCCGCGTTCGGGTTGCAGCACGTCGCCGCGATGTACGCGGGCGTGGTGGCGCCGCCGCTGATCATCGGTGAGTCCTTGGGGCTGTCCGCGGTGCAGCGGACGTTGCTGATCGGCGCGAGCCTGTTCACCGCCGGGCTGGCGACTCTGCTGCAGTCGCTGGGGATCTGGCGGATCGGGGCGCGGCTGCCGTTCGTCAACGGCGTCACTTTCGGCTCAGTGGCACCGATTCTGGCGATCGTGGCGCAACCGGTGAGCGGCAACCCGCTGTCGGTCGTCTACGGCGCGGTGCTGATCGCCGGGGTGCTGGCGTTCCTGGCCGCGCCGTTCTTCTCGCGCCTGGTGCGGTTCTTCCCGCCGGTCGTGAACGGCACCGTGATCACGCTGATCGGGCTGTCGCTGATGCCGGTGGGCATCAAGTGGATCGCCGGGCAGAACCAGTCCGCACCGGACTACGGCTCACCCGCGCGGATCGTGCTGGGCGCGGTGACGCTGGTGCTGGTGCTGCTGCTCAACCGGTTCCTGAAGGGCTTCTGGAACCGCATCGCGCTGCTGATCGGCCTGCTGATCGGCACCTTGCTGGCGTGGCCGTTCGGGCTGGTGGACACCTCGACGTTCGAGCAGGCACCGGTGTTCCACCTGCCGATGCCGTTCGAGCTGGGCACGCCGTCGTTCAGCGTCAGCGCCACGCTGTCGATGTGCGTGGTGATGCTGGTGGCGATGATGGAGAGCACCGCGGACATGATCGCGCTCGGCGAGATCGTGGACCGCCCCGCCGATGAGAGCACCATCGCGGCCGGGTTGCGGGCCGATGGCGCGGGAAGCGCGGTCAGCGCGCTGTTCGGCGGTTTCACCTGCAGCGCGTTCGCGCAGAACATCGGGCTGGTCGCGCTCACCAGGGTGCGCAGCCGCTTCGTCGTCGCAGCAGCGGGCGGGATTCTGGTGCTGCTCGGGTTGTTCCCGATCGCGGGCGCGATGGTTTCCCTCGTGCCGCAACCGGTTCTGGGCGGCGCCGCGCTGGTGCTGTTCGGTTCGGTGGCGGCCAGCGGGATCCGCACGCTGGGCCGCGCCGACCTCGGCGATCCGTTCCAGCAGCTGATCGTGGCCGCATCGCTGGGCATCGGACTGATCCCGGTCGTGCAGCCGGAGTTCTACGAGCACGCCCCGGCCGCCCTTCGCACGGTCCTGGATTCCGGGATCAGCACCGGCTGCCTCGCCGCTCTCGTGCTGAACCTGCTGTTCTCCCGCAGAAAGGCAGCGGCCGAGGCCTCCTAGCGCAGGGACCGGTCCGCGAACCCGAAAAAGCCGACAAGGGTTATCCCGAAGGTTCGCGGAATCCCACCGGATCGTTCCCGGAACCGTCCGCGGCGGTGCGGAATACTGACGGCCCGTGCTCGAGACCTATCTGCTGCCGATCCGCGCATCCGCATTGATCTTCCCGGCGCTGGCGTTCGTGATGCTCGTCCCGGTCGCGGTCGTGCTGTACCGCCGCCACGGCGTGATGCGCTGGTCGGCATTGTCCTTCTACACGTTCGCGTATTACGGGATCGCGACGTGCTGCCTCGTCATCATGCCGCTGCCGAGCGGGTCGGTGGACGTGTGCACCAAGTACGCGAAGATGCGCGAGCCGCAGCTGATCCCGGGTTCCACGTTCGGCGACGTGTGGAAGGAAGCGGACCACCAGTTCACGCTGAGCGCGCTGATCCTCACCAATCCCGCGGTCTACAAGACCGTCTTCAACATCGCGCTGATCGTCCCGCTCGGCATGTTCCTGCGCTACCTGCTGCGCTGGGGCCTGCTACCCACGACGCTGGCGGGTCTGGGCACTTCGCTGCTGTTCGAGATCTCCCAGTACACCGGGTTGTTCGGGATCTATCCCTGCCCGTACCGGCTGGCCGATGTGGACGATTTGATCGTGAACACCTCCGGTGCGGTGATCGGCTGGCTGCTGGCCGGTCCGATCGTGCGGCGGCTTTCGCACCCGCGGCACTTCGACGATCGGGTGCTGGCGCGGCATCCCGTCCCCTTCGGGCGGCGCGTGGTGGCACTGCTGCTGGACTGGACGGGCTGCTTGGCGTGCGCGGTGGTCGCGGCGTTCCCCGCGTACTGGATGTCCGTCGACTTTCGCCTGATGTCGGGCGCGGCAGCGGTGGTCTTCCTGGCGTGGTTCGTGGGACTGCCGAGGCTGACCGGGACCACACCGGGCAAGTGGCTCCTGCTGCTGCGACTGACCACTGCGGACGGAAAGCGGCCCACGGCCGGGAAGTTGCTGTTGCGCGCCTTGCTGATGGCGCTTCCGGTCGTGCCGCCCATGGCGATGTACGGCGGAGGGGCGCTGGTCCTGCTGGTCAACCTCGTGTCCGAAGCGGACGTGTGGCGAGGGATCGTCGCGCAGATCCAGCAGAACCCGGCGTACGTGCAGCAGCAGGTCTTCGACACGTTCGATGGCCGCACGCTGGTGCGTTGCCTGGTGTTGGCGGTGCCCGTCGTGTTCATCCACATCGGGCTCGTGGTGTACGCGGTGGTGGTGCGGCGGAATCCGCAGGACCGCAGCGTGCACGAGCTGGCCTCCGGGGTGTCGAACTCCGCGCTGCCGCACACCCGCGCCACGCGCGAATCCGCGCCCGAAGCGGACGCGGTCGAATACGCCACCGCAGCCGAGAAATGACGCACTCCCCGTGATCTCCGCCCGCATTCTGCGCACAATCAGGTGATCCACTCCCCCGATCTTTCCGAGTGAACGGACCGTTCGACCGATCTGGTCGGTCGAGCGGTCCGTTCACTCATGTCCGCTCGCTCGGACGGGTGTCACTCGTGAGGTGAACGTGACGGGCGAGGTCGGTGGGGCGCGACTGAACTGGCACGGACACCGAAGGAGGGACCGTGCCGCGAAAGCGCTCCAGCGTCAGCCTGCTCGCCGCCATTCTCCTGCTGATCTTGTCGCCGAACGCGCAAGCGCGCGAACCGACCAGGGGGCCCGAGTTGGCACAGCAGGTCATCAACCGCAATTTCCCCGATCCCGACGTCTTCACCGAGGACGACACCTACTACGCCTACGCCACCAACACCGGCGGATATCACGTGCAATTGGCGACCGCGTCGGATCCGGCCGGTCCGTGGCAGCAACGCCCCGACGTGCTCCCGAAACTCCCGCCGTGGATCGGCCCTTCCGAGTCGGGCAGCCTGAACATCTGGGCGCCCGATGTCAGCGCCCGCGACGACGGCACCTACCTGCTCTACTACACCGCGAATCACGCGCCTTCCGGCAGGCAATGCATCGGTGCCGCGGTCGCGGATTCCCCGCTCGGCCCGTTCGAGCCGACGAGTCCGGAACCGCTGATCTGCGCACCGGGCCAGGGCGACGTGATCGACCCGGCGAGTTTCGTCGACGACGACGGAAAGCGGTATCTGCTCTACAAGGATTCCCGTGGCGCGCGGGCGCGCAGCGGCCCGTCGACCATCCACTTGCGACCGGTCGCCGCGGACGGACTCACCCCCGCGGGCGCGGACGTGTCGTTGCTGAGCGCGGACCGCCCGGAGGAGAACGGTGTCGTGGAGGCTCCGACGCTGGTGCGCCGCCCGGAGGGTTACGTGCTGTTCTACTCCGGAAACACCTTCGACAGCGGGGATTACTTCACCAACTACGCCACCGCGCCGAGCCCGACCGGCCCGTTCACCAAGGCTCCCGGCACGTTGCTGAGCAAGGAAGCCTTGGGCGGCTCGGTCCGCAATCCCGGCGGCCAGGACGTTTTCGACGACGGCGACCGAATCGCGTTCCACGGTGATCTGCCCGCACCGCCCGGCGATCGCGGGCTCCACGTGGGCGGGCTCTCGTGGAACGGCTTGAATCCGGTGCTGAGCCCGGACTCCCGAACTTGACCGACTCCCGAACTTGACCGACTCCCGCGCGACCGGACTCCCGCACTGAGCGGCCGCGCGCGGAATACACCCGATCGTGGCCTGCGCAAACCGTTCAATCCGAAGGTGGCGCGGGCTAGAGTTCCGATCAGTCCCACTCCGATGGCGCGCGATCTCCTTGCGAGGCAACCGGATGGGGCAAGGGAGGGAGCGGACCCGGCGTCCACAGCGGACACCGGGTCCGTTTTATCGTGTTCACGCTGCTCCATTTGTCCTAGTAGGACTGCGCTGGTCAGCGCATTCTGCGATCGGACGGTGACAGGACGCAACGATCGAAGTCAGGCTGTCGTTGTTGCCTTGAAAAGTTTCACCAATCTCGGGAGCAGCCCATGCGCTTGCGAGCCCTCGTAGCAACGGTCGCCGGAGTGACCGCGTTGGCAGCGCCGACCGCCTCGGCCGCCGACACCACCGACCCCCTCGCAAGCCAGCAGTGGGGACTCGACCAGATCCACGCCGCGGATGCCTGGAACAACAGCACCGGCGCGGGCCAGACGATCGCCGTGGTCGACACCGGTGTCGACATGGGACACCCGGACCTGCAGTCGCAGCTGGTGCCGGGCGCGACGTTCGCCTGCGGCGGCGGGCCCGCGCCGTGCGGCAACGGCGACTGGCGCGGGCCGGACGGTGTCGGTCAGGAGACCGATATCCACGGCACGCACGTCTCCGGCATCGCGGCCGCGGCGGCGAACAACGGTGTCGGCGGTGCGGGCGTCGCCCCCGACGCGAAGATCATGCCGGTGAAGGTGCTGGAGAACGGTTCCGGCTCGTTCGCCGACATCGGTGCGGGCATCCGCTACGCCGCCGACAACGGCGCCAACGTGATCAACCTGAGCTTGGGCGCGCCGCCCGGCTCGCAGCTGCTGACGCTGCTCGGCCTCAACGCCGACGCGAAGGACGCGGTGGCCTACGCCCGCGAGAAGGGCGTCGTCGTGGTCGCTTCCGCGGGCAACGAGACCGCGCCGCTGTGCGACACCCCGTCTTGGGAGCAGGGCGCGATGTGCGTCGCGGCCAGCGACCGCGGTGAGCAGCGGGCGAACTACTCCAACTTCGGCTTGAAGCTGGACATGAAGGCCGTGACCGCTCCGGGCGGCGCGGGCAACAAGGTCTGCGCGGACGACATCATCGCCACGGTGCCGCGCGGCATGGGCACGCCGAAGTGCGGGCAGCCGGATTACGACGCGCTGGCGGGCACTTCGATGGCCGCGCCGCACGTGTCCGGGCTGGCGGCGTTGCTGACCGCGCAGGGCCGTTCGGCCGACCAGGTCGAGAAGGCGCTAATGGACACCGCGCACGCCCCCGGTAGCAACGAGACCGGGAAGTTCGACCTGCAGTACGGCCACGGGATCGTGGACGCGGCGGCCGCAACCGCGGCTCCGTGAGGTCGTTGTTCTGAGTAGACCGGTGGTCGGTCCACGCGCCGGGTGGACCGCCCACCGGTTTTTTGTGCCCGGAGACTGTCCTTCAGCAGTTCCGGTCCGCCCGCTGGTTCGCCGCCCGCACGCCGTGCTCCACCGGGATCAGGTCGCGCGTTGGCTCGCGCCACGTAGACCGTCCACGTGTATGCAATAGCGAGCAAGATCCACATCGGCCGGACCGGTCGCCGAATTCTGTTGCCATGGCCGACTTTCCGGACTACTGCCCGGCGAGCGCGTTGAGGTGGCCGCGGATCACTTCGGCGTTGTGGTGGCCGAGCGGGTCGAGGATGGCGAGTGCTTGTTGCCAGGTGTGCCGGGCGGCTTCCGTATCGCCGTTGGCGCGCTGGGCTTTTCCGAGTTCGGTGAGGCTTTCGGCTTCGCCCGCCGAGTGGCCGATGCGCCGCCGGTGCTCGACGGCTCGGCCGCAGGTTTCGACGGCGTCGGCGATGTTTCCGGCGAGCAGGTGCGCGGTCGCGAGCCGGTGCAGGACGTAGCCGCGGCCGAATTCGTCCCAGTCGAGTTCGAGGGCACGACGCAGCAGCGGGAACGCTTCGTCGAATTCGCCGCAGTGCGCCAATGCCACGCCCAGCAGCGAGTCGGTCGTGAGCTGCTGGGTCGCGAGCGATTCCGGAACTGCTTCGCCGGTGCCGCCCAGCTCGTCCAAGATTCTTTTCGCGTGGCGCGCGGAAGTCACCGCGTCCGCGTATTGCTGCGCATCGAGGCACATCAGCGCCGATCCGCAGCTGGTGATCGCGGTCCACATCCGCTCGCCCAGCGCTTCGAACAGGCCGGCGGCGATCCGCGCGTTCTCGCTCGCCCGGTCCAGTTCCCGCAGGCGCCAGCAGGCTTCGCTGAGGTCGGCGTGCAACCGGGCCAGTGCGGGCCGATCGTCGTTCTGCCGGGCCGCTTCGATTCCGGCGGTGCTGCTGGTCTTCAGTTCGCTGATCAGTCCGCGAAGCCGCATCGGATAGGTGGCGGCGTTCGCGAGCCACCCGGCTCGCGGCATTCCGAGTGCGGTCGTTTGCCGGATGGTGGCGAGAACACCCGCGTGTTCGGCGTCCCACCACGCCAATGCCTCGTCGTAGTCCGCGAACGAGCAGTTCAGCTGCTCGTCGACGTATTCGAGCTCGACCAGGTCACGAGCGGGCGCCAACTGCCGGTTCGCGGCGTAGGTGGCGTAGAGGTGGTGGTCGAGCAGCCGCTGCAATGTTGCCGTGCGGTCGGATTCGGTGTCGTCGGCGTGCGCGCGTTCGCGCGCGTAGGCGCGCAGCAGGTCGTGGAAGACGTAGCGGTCGCCCGCCCGGCGAGTCACCAGATGCGCCCGGCCCAGCTCACCGAGGAGTTTCCGCGCCGACCGGTGATCGACGCCCGCGAGCGCGGCAGCAGCGGCGAGGCTGACGTCCGGCGAAATCGGCAGCCCCAGCAGCCGGAACAACCGCGCGGCCGGAGGTGAGAGCGTGCGGTAGGACCAGGAGAACACCGCCCGGATTCCGGTTATGCCGCCCGCATCGAGGGCGTCGAGCCGATCGTGCTCGTTGGCGAGATCGGCGACCAGATCGCCCAGCGGCACATCCGGTTCGGCCGCGGCCTGTACCGAGACCAGCGTTAACGCCAGTGGTAACCCGGCGCAGAACTCCAGCAGAGTCGCGGCCGCGTCCGGCTCCGCGTCCAGCCGCTCGCCGCCGAGGTGCCGCGCGAGCAGTTGGTGCCCTTCTTCGGGAGTGAGGGTGTCGAGGGCGAGTCGCTGCGCCCCGTGGTGCGTCACCAGTCCGTCCAGCCGCTGGCGGCTGGTGACCACCACCAGACATCCTGCCGCCCCGGGCAACAACGGCAGCACCTGCTCGGCATCTCTGGCGTTATCCAGCACCAGCAGCATTCGCCGCCCATGCGCCAGAGTGCGGTACTGCGCCGCCCGCGCTTGCTCGGACGCCGGGATCGCATCCGGTTCCATCCCGAGCGCCGTCAGGAAACCCGCCAATGCCTCCGCGGCAATCACCGGCTCGGCTGCCGGATCGAACCCGCGCAGGTTCACGTACAACTCGCCGTCGGGGAACTGGTCGCGCACCTTGTGCGCCCACTCCACCACCAGCGTCGACTTCCCGACCCCGGCCAGCCCAGAGATCGTCGAGACCAGCAGGGTGTGTTGCGCACCGGAACCGTTGAGCAGCGTGGTCAACGCGTCCTGTTCGACCGTGCGGTTGATGAAATGCCGCGCCGTCGCCGGAAGCTGACGAGGTGGCGCCGCCGAGGCGCCTTCGCGCGCCGCCGAACCGTGGATGTGCACGTCGCCATGGATGTGCTGCGCCTGGACGACGTTTTGGCCGTCCGACGCGCTGTTGTGCACGCCTTCGCCTGGAGTCCCTACGGCCGATCCCTCCATCAGCGGGACCGGTCGAAGCGGCCGGACTTCAAGCCCTGCAAGAAGAAACTCCACGTCGCGGCGGGGACGGTTAAGTGCCCGGCCGCGCGGTTCTTCGAGTCGCGGACGCCTGCCGTGTCCGGCGATAACGCGACCTCCACACAGTTGACCGACGTGCCGCTCCTACTGCTCTTGCGCCATACCCGCTCGTTCATGGACAAGCCCTTCCGCGATCTGGTTGATCAACTCAGCTGACTCGCGCTCCTGCAACGCATGATCCCCAAGCTGGCTGCACGTTTCCACAAACGGATGCACGTCAACAGCTTCAGTGAGCAAGACTCCGAAGTTCTGTGCCTCCACGTAGACGTACGGCTGGCCTCCGGGCAACTCGTACAGCGCGAACGAACCGTCGAGGGAAGTGTTCGCCTGGGCGCTCAGCGGAAGAACCCGGAGCACGACGTTCGATCGGCGCTGCACTGTCAGCAAGTGAAGGAGCTGTTCGTGCATTACCGCGGAGTCACCCAGGGTCCTCCGCAACGCCGCCTCGTCGACGAAGCAACGGACCATCGCTGCGTTAGGCCGCGACAAGATCGCTTGCCGCCCCAGCCGATTGGCGACCCGCTTCTCCAGGTCCGGAACAGGCCGCACGGACGCTGCCATGACCAGGCGCGAGTAGTCGGCGGTCTGCAAGAGTCCCGGGATCAGCGCTAGCTCGACATTCGTGATCACGGCAGACTCACGTTCCAGCACCAGGATGCTGGCCAACTGGTCCGACATGTCAGCCAGTGCCAGCCATGCGGATGCGTCCGCATTGTCGCCGACCCTGTTCAGCAACTCCTCCCGCTCGTCCCCGACAACGCCGAACAACGCACACAGCGCGCTCACCTCCTCGCGATCGGGCGCTCGCAGCCCGCGTTCGGTCCGGCTGACCGACGACCGGGAAACTCCTAACGAGGATGCCACCGATCGGGTGGTCATTCCTGATTTCTCCCGCAACGAACGCAGGTGCACGCCCAGACCCAATTGATGCAGCGCCTCGGACTGCCGCATTTCGGTGACCTCCTTCTTTCCTCGCCAGACAGGGGCAGAAGCTGTGCCACGGCCCGCTGTGGCAAGCACGTGACCTGGGTTGTCACAAATTCGCTGACCACGACGGTAGCGATCTACCTTCTTTCCCGTCAGCAATTCATCCGGCGGTTAAACCGAAAGAAGGACGATCATGGGGTTGCCGCATCCATACCGGTGCACTTCGCCGGTCGCTTATTGGATCGTGGGGCTCTCGCTGCATCTGCGGCACGCGACGGAATCACGGCCCGGTGCGCTGCCGGGAGGCGAGTGGACTCCCACGTTGTGCGGCACGTGGATCCGCGTCCCGTTCGACACTCCGGCTCCGCGCAGGCCGCGTTCCGAGTCGATCGCGATCCGCTGCACCCCGTGCTCCGAAATCGTCGCCGCCCAGGCTTATCTCTCGATCACCTGGGACTTCTGACCGCACCGCCGACAAACCCCGGTCCGGTGGCAATTTCCCCCGACAACGCCGGACCGGTCGGTGGCCGGGCGCTCACCTCCCCGAATCCCCGCGCCCGGCCACCACTCCCCGAGCGAACGGACCGTTCGTCCCAATAGATCGGTCAAACGGTCCGTTCACTCGGAAACTTCGGCGGGGCGCACGGGGTCGATCTCCAGGATTTCGGCTTCGCAGTTTCGCCGGACCTGTTCGAGTTCCGGCTTCGGGACCGCCACCCACGGCTGCTCGTCGCCGAGGCAAGAGGCCAGCCGCTCCGGTGAGCTGAACGCCAGCAGCACCAGCTCACCGTCTTCGGTTCGCCCCAACTGCACGGTGACCTCGCTCTGCGGCGCGGTCACCGGTTCCGAGGGGAGGACGAAGACTTCCCCCGGCTCCGGCGGCGTCGGCGCCACCGGCTCGTCCTCGTCCTCGTCCAACTGCTCGACGCCGAAGACCGCAGGAGCCACACCTTCATCGTCCGCGGCGAAAATGTCGCGTTCGCTCATCAACTCAATCCCCGCGCCGCTCGGCGTCGTCACGATCGTCGTCGTAACCATCGGCGTCGTCGTCAACACGATGCATGAGTTCGGAAAGTACGCAGACCATCCCGAAGAACAACATCAACGTGAAAATGCCACCGCCGATCTTCGCAGCGTGCGGGTCCGCGCCGAACGCCGCAGCCAGCGGAGGAGCCAGCGCCAACGGGATCAGCGGCATGAACACCAACGAGCCGATCAGCAGGCTCCGGCCCCGTGAGGGCTGCTTCATCCCTCGTCCTTGCGGTCGTCGTTCCGGTACTGCGCCAGGATCGGACCGAACTCGCGCTCCAGCCGCCGCCGCTCCTGACGGCGGTTGATCCGCGAGCTGATCCACCAGCCCGCACCGAACCAAGCCATCGCACTGAAAGCTCCGATACTCGACCCGGTCGATCGCTCCAACCCATACGACTCAGCGAGACCAACTGGCCCCAGAAGCAGGACGAAACCGACCACACCAAAAAGCGCTACGATCAGGTAACGCAACCATTTGGGCATTACTCACCATTTCGACAGCGGGATGGACCCGGGGCTCTTCTGTTCGATCTCGTATATCTGCTTCTGCGCCTCGGCGTGCTTGGTCAAACCTTCCTTGGCTGCTTCCTTCGAGTCATGCTGGAAGTCGGCCCACGTGTTGTTCTGCGAGTAGCTGTATGCCCAACTCACTGCCGCTCCGAAACCAACACCGACGACCGTTACAGGGCCACCCGCCAAACCGGCTGTGCTTGCGGCGGCGGCCATACCACCACCGGCTAGAGCGCCTACTCCCCAACTCTGGAAATTCGCACTCAGCGTCTTCCCGACAGGCTTGCCCTCGAAAATGATCTGCCTGCCCGCCTCGACGCCGGTCAGGATGGCGCCGGGCACGGAACCCATCCGGCCGATACCTCGCGCGACACCCGGCTTCGAACCACCGAAGGTCTTGGCCAGCGGGTCGAAGATCAGCTTTCCGCCCCTGGTGTTGCCGAGGTTGCCGAGCACTTCGGCGTTGGAGGCTGCCTGCCGCTCGGTGAGCCCGATGCTCCTGTAGAGGTTGTCGAGATGAGCTTGGCGGGCGGACGCGGACAACGTTGAATCCGCCGACCACTTCTTGAAATTCTCCACGAACGCCCGCCGCTCGACGGCCATGTCTTTCAGCTTCGTCGCCGCACCGTGCAACGCCCCCACCCCCGCGACGGCGTTCGCGAACAACGTCGACAGCTTGACCAGCGACTTGACCAGGTCGTTGGCGTCGGTCAACGCGGAGTTGAGTTCCTCGTGCGCGGTTCGTTCGAGGCGCCTCGCCCAGCTGACCAGGCCGCCGACCTCTTCCCATGCGTCCAGCTTGGCCTCGGCCTCTTTCCGCCGGTGATAGGCCGGGTCCAGCCCGGGCAAGGATGGACTGCCCGCTCCCTCCGGCGCCGACTGCACGGGATCGCCAGGTGGCTTCTCGATCCACCAGCCCCGCACGGACAACCCGCCTTCCGCGGCCGCTTGCCGAGCATCGTCCATTCTGGACACACAGGTGCCGATGTTGTCGGCGAAGCTGTCCAAGGCACGCGCGACCTTGTCGGTGATGCGAGCCAGTTCGTCGGTGTCGCGACCGGTGCGTTCAGCCAGGCCGCGGAAGGCGTCGGCGGCTTTGCCCGTCCATTCCTCGGATTCCGAACGACCGCGGCGGACCGCGGTCGCCGCATCCCGGTTCGCCTCTGCCAACCGCTTCAGATACTTCGCGCCCTCCCGCGCCGAAGGAGCGTCGGCGAGGATCTGCGTGTTGATCGCCGTCATCAGCGCCTCACTGCCCCGGGCGGCCGAACAACTCCGCCGCGGCATCGTCATCGCTCAAGTACCGGTCGCGGGTGGCCTGCACATCGCCTGCCATCTCCTGCACACCCGCCAGCACCCCGGCACTGGCCTCAAGCAGCGCACCCAGCGTTTCAACGACGGTGGGCGTGGATTCCCCGGCGTCGATGCCGGGTGCCGGTGCGTCGGCGATGCCTTCCAGTCCTTTCACGCCACCATCAAGGGTGTCGCGCGTCCGCTCGAGCAGCTCCGGTGACACTTCGTACCCGGCCACGATCGTCCTCCCCTGGTCGACCACGTCGGCCGCACGGTATCGGACGCTTTTGCCCAGGTGGAGCGTAGTTCTACCCATCACCCGGATGGCCGCGGCGAGCTTCGATGAGCATTCGACCGGCGAGGCCGGAGATCCGCCGGTTCAGCTGTTTTCGGCTTGTTCGGCCGCCCTATTGGCTTTGCTGCCGCCGATCGCGCTGAGCACGATCACTCCGGCGTATCCGAGGAATCCGATCGCCAGGCCCGCGACAGGCCCGATCCCCGTCGCCAGCAGCGAGCCGCCTACGAGCACGATCAATGCGGCAGCGGAGTAGCCGATCCACGCGCCGGTCGCGAGGCACGGAGCAGCCGCCCGGTGCGCCACCAGCCAGGCGCGATCCGAAGCCCGCGTGTGCCTCGTCCTGATCCCGATCATCGCGTTCCGGCCGATCGCGCCGGTGGCCGCCGCATGGCTCACGTAGTGGACCATCCCGGACAACAACAGCAATCCGAACGCGAGGCCCAGCAGTCCGCCCAGCTCAGCCATGACTCCACTGCCCATCGATTGCGTACGCGACCGGCGCCTCCAGCCCGTGCGAGCGGCAGCCTGACGCGCGCGCAGACGACCGTCAACCAAGCGTCGATCTTGGAGTGATGGGCACCTTCGCCCCGACAGGCCGGGCGAACGAGTCCTTCACCCCGGAGGTTCGAACGAAGAAACCGTCCGGTATGTCCGATCTTTCGCGTAGTCTGGCGGGCGGTAGATGATCTCGGGCGTGCGCGCCGTGGCAGACTCGGCGGCCGACCCGTCGAGGAGGAGAAGACGATGGACCTGGGCAAGCTGTTCCACTCGCTCTCGCCAGCCAAGCACAGCCACAAGTCGCACGGCAGCGACGGGCACCGGCGGCGCCGCTCCGGCAGCGGCTCCGGCTCGGACCACCGGCGGCGCCACCGCTCCGGCAGCGGCTCCGACCACCGCCGTCGGCACCGCTCCCACAGCGGCTCCGGCAGGCGCCGCAGCCGCAGCTGAGCGGATCCGGCGTGACAGCAGGCGGCGCGCGGTGAGCGCGGTCAGCTCCTACTACGGCGAAGACGACGATTGGGGACCTCCCGGTCCTCCGCTGGAACCCGGCGATGCACCGGCGCCCGGGTATCGGGTGATTTCCCTGCTGCGGCGGGGAAATCGGCTCGACGTCTACGACCTGTGGAGCGAGCAGCGGCAGTGCCGGTGCGTCGGCAAAACTCTCCGCCCGGAACGCGCCGAGGACGACACGGCGGCCGGGTGGCTGCGCAACGAGGGAATGCTGCTGACCTCGCTCGCGCATCCGCACCTGGTGCGCGGCTACGAAACCGTGCTCAGCAACGAACCGGTGCGGCCCGTGGTGATCAGCGAAACGCTGCCGGGCGCGACGCTGAGCTACCTCGTCGAGCAGCACGGACGGCTGCGGCCGGTGGACGCGGCGATCCTCGGCGTCCAGCTCTGCTCGGTGCTGGGTTACTTGCACCGGCAGGGCTGGGCGCACCTCGACGTCAAACCGTCCAATGTGGTCTCCGCGGGCGGCCGCGCGGTGCTGCTGGACCTGAGCCTGGCCTGCCGGATCGGCGAGCGCAGCACCGCGGGCACCTTCGACTACCTCTCGCCCGAGCAGGCCCGCGGCGGCGAGATGACCGCGGCCACCGACGTCTGGGGACTCGGAATCACCCTGCACGAGGCGCTTTCCGGAGCTCCGCCGTGGTCGGACGTGCCGCACCGGCAACACCGCGCGGACGGCTCGCGGTACTACCCGCAGCTGGACGAGGCCCCGCCGCCGCTGCGGACCAAGCGTCGCCTGCCCGCGCGACTGTCGCGCACCGTGGACGCCTGCCTCCTCGCCGATCCGACGGCGAGGCCGAGCGTCGCGGAAGTCGCGGACCGGCTCATCTCCTGGTCCGGCATCGACCCCGCAGCCTGAATCAACGCAGGTCGTCGGCGACCACGCGGGCCGCCTGGGCGATCAGGGCGTTGTCGTAGTCCGCATCCTTGTCCGCCTTGTCCGACATGACCGCGAGCATGATCGGCGCGCGGCCGGGCGGGCGGATCACGGCGATGTCGTTGCGCGTCGCGTAGTCGGCGGCGCCGGATTTGTCGCCGACCTCCCAGTCCGCGGGCACGCCCGCGCGGATCAGGTCGTCGGTGAGCTGGGCGGTGCGCAGCATCTCGTTGAGGATGCCGCGCTTGTCCTGCGGCAGGACGTTGCCGACGGTGAGCTTGCGCAGCGTTTCGGCCATGGCGCGCGGAGTGCTCGTGTCGCGGATGTCGCCCGGGCTGGTCCGGTTCAGGTCCGGCTCCGTCCGATCGACGTGGATGGTCGCGTCGCCGATGGCGCGCATCGCCCGCTGCAACTCGGGCGGACCGCCGAGCTCGCGGAACAGCAGGTTCGCGGCTGTGTTGTCGCTGTGGCGGATCGCGGCGCCGATCACCTCGCGCAGCGGCAAGCCGGTGCCGACGTGCTTTTCCGTGACCGGGGAATGCGGCAGCAAGTCGGCCTCGGAGTAGGTGATCCGCCGGTTCAGCTCGCCGACCTCGTTGCGCTGCAACACCGCTGCGCCGGAGAACGCCTTGTGCGTGGAGGCGTAGGCGAAGCGGTCGTCGGCGCGGTGGGCGATCTCCTCGCCGGTGGCCGTGTCCACCGCGTACACGCCGAGGCGGGCGCCGAACTGCTGCTCCAGCCGCGCGAAATCCTCATCGGTGGAAGTGTCCGGGCGGGCCGCAGGAGCGTTCTGGGCTCCCGCGTTCTGGGCCGCCGCGTTCGGAGCCCCGACGTTCGGCGCCCCCGTTCCCGGCGCCCCCGTTCCCGGCGCCGGAGCCTCGACGCCCGCGCAGCCGACGAGCGCGAACAGCGCCGACAAGGCGACCGCGGACTGCCGGAAGTGTCGTATGTGCACGGAAATTCCTTTCATGCGGCCAGTCTGCTGCGCACCCGCTCATGCCGTCCAAGACGGGAATGAACACTTCCATGCGGAACCGGCATAGACTGCTGCAGTGGACCTGGTCGGCGGCTGCAAAGCGTTCGTGAGCGTGAGCGAACTCGGCAGCTTCACCCGCGGATCCGCCGCGGCCGGCATCCCGCAGCCGGTGGCCAGCCGCCGGGTCGCCGCGCTGGAACGACACCTCGGCGAGCGGCTTTTCGACCGCAGCTCCCGGCGCGCACACCTCACCCCGTTCGGCCGCGACATGCTGCCGTGGGCGCGGCGGCTGATGCGGCTCGCCGACGCGATGGAACAGGCCGCGGAACGTGCGCGGCTCCGCGAACTTCCGGTGGCGATGCCCGCGACCTGCGGAAACCGGGAACTCGCCGAACTCGACGCGGAAGCCCGCGCCAGCGAGCTGTTCCTCGAATTCCGGCTCGCCGCCCCCGGTGAGCGAGTCGACCTGCTGCGCACGCAGGACGTGCGCGCCGCGCTCACCGCAGTACCGCCCGACGAGGCGAGCTGGACGGTATTGCTCGGGGTGGGCAGCGCGGTCGACCTGCCGTCCGGAGCCGTGCACCTGGAGACGCTGCGCGTCGGGCGTTCCGGGCGGACGCCGCGGCGCCGGGTGTGGATCCAGCCGGAGGACGACGTGCCGCACATCCGGGACCGGCTGTTTCGGGTCCGCAACTCCGTGGGGTTGCGACCCGCGCAAGTGACCGTCGCCGAGTCGCTGACCTCGGCCGTCGCAGAAGTCTTCGGGTCGGCGGACCTGCTGCTGTGCTCGGCGGCCCAAGCCGCGGAATTCGGGCTGCGGTGGCGGCCGATCGCCGAGGTGCAGCTCGCGCGCGGCTTCGAGATCGCCGCAGAAGTCGGTGACGACGCGGAAAAACTGCGGACGCTGCTGTGGTCGGGCGTCGCGCGCTGCCTCGGGGCGGACGAGCAGGAGCAGGGATGCACGCCGAAAAGCTGATCAGCGAACTCGTCGCCGAACTCGAAGAAGGCGGGCTGCGCGGCTCGTTCCTGGTGCGCGACCTGCACTCCGGGCACGAGATCGGCATCGAGCCCGACCTCGCCTACCCGGTCGCCTCACTGATCAAAGTGCCGCTGGCCGCCGCCACCCTGGAACGCATCCGGCTCGGCGAACTCGACGGCGCGCAAGAACTGCGGGTGCAGCCGGGCCGGATCAGCACCCCGGGCCCGACCGGGCTGACCAGGTTCCGCCACCCCGCGCGGATCGCGATCGACGACCTGCTCTACCTGAGCATGGCGATCAGCGACAACGTGGCCGCCGACGCGCTGTTCGACCTCACCCCGCCCGCCGAGGTCACGCGGGCCGTGCGGGCGTGGGGGCTGCGCGGGATCACCGCCCGGCACCGGATCGGCGATCTCGCGGACACGCCTGCGGAACGGTTCGACCCGGCACGGGCGCACCTCGCGCACTCGCTGGCCATCGGCGCCTGGACCGAAGGGCGCGGGCACGAGATCGCGCAGCTGGACGTCACGCGCGCGAACTCCGGGACGGCGCGCGCGTTCGCCGACCTGCTGCAAGCGCTGTGGACGCCGTCGCAGATCGACGAGCAGGTCGCCGCGCGGGTGCGGGAGCTGATGGGCAGCAACCTGATCCGGCAACGGCTGGCGCCGGACTTCATCTCCGACGCCGCCACGTGGTCGTCGAAAACGGGGACGTTGCTGAACCTGCGGCACGAAGCCGGTGTCGTCGAGCACGCCGATGGGCGCGCGTTCGCGATCGCAGCGCTCACCGAGTCCAGCGTGCCCGCGGCGACTCAACCCGAAGCTGAAGTGCTCATGGCGCGGGTCGCCCGGACGTTGCGGGACCACTTGCGGCGGTGAGCGAATCCCGCCCGCCGAGGCCGAGTCGTCGCGGACTTTCCCTGACGATGCGGACTTTTGCCGACGATTCAGCGCTTCCGGCGGAACGCGATGAACCCCGCGACCAGCGCTGCGGCCGCCGCGAGCTGCCCGCCGAGCACGATGCGGTTGACGCTCACCGCCGGGTGCCACTCGACTCCGTCCGCGGTCACCGACCACGCCCCGACCGGCCGCGCGACGATGTTGCCACCGCCGCCGACCGGCTTCTTCCTGCCGCCGAACCCGCCGCTCGCGCGGACCTGCGCGACCGGCACCAGTGTCGTGCCGCCCTGCTGCGCGACCGGCCCGAACACCTGGTTCGGGCCCAGGTCGCGGGCCAGGTCGGCGAGCGGCAGCTCGTCTCGGGATCGCTCGTCCTCGGTCATCGCGCCTCCTCGGAAGGTCGGCCCCGACCATAGCGCCGCACATCCGCGCGAGTTCCCGCGAACCGGATTCGTCCAGGCCGACGGGTGGCGGCGGCCTCGCCGGCGATCGGCTCCGGAACTACCGCCGATCGCGAAAAACGGTTTCGCACTGCCCGGCGGACGAAATCCGGAGCCGCACGGCGGGCTGATTCGCAAGCACTCGCCGCGGCCGCGCGCGAAGAATCGGGAAACCCCGCGATCTCCGGCTCGGAACCGCGTCACCGCACACCGGAGAAACCGGGGCCAAGCCCAGGCGAACAGCCAAAACGAACCAGCAAGCCTGTTTTAAGATTTTCGACAGGACCCCGAAACACCTACCCGGATAATTTGCGAGATCGGCCGCTCGCGGGCACGCCACATGCCCGATGGTGCATTTCTGCGGCATTTAATTGCAACACCTGAGCGACCCGGATAACTTCGGGGCGAATAGCGATCGGACCTGGCGAGAAAAGCCGGAACCAGCAATCAGAATGGAGCGAAGAATGCGCATCTCGAACACGATCAAGCGGATCGGCTCGTCGGCCGCCGTCGTCGGCATCCTCACCTCGGGCGCCGCGCTGGCCGTCGCCGCCCCCGCCTCGGCCGCGACGCCCGGCGAGATCAGCGTGTGCTCGAAGGGCGACTACGCGACCTCCGTCGAGTTCCCCGACCGGGGCGGCCTGAGCAGCGTCATCGTGCCGGCAGGCGACTGCGCGAACCTCGGCTCCCTGGGCTCCGACGACCAGGTCGAGCAGATCAAGGTGCACGGCTACGCGGGCAGCGACGACAAGGGCAAGGAGATCGGCGAGGGCAGTTTCCGCCCGAGCGAAGGCGGTAACGTCGTCACCAGCGGCACCCTGGACGACCCGAAGGTAATGACCCCGCGGATCTGATCGGTACCCCTCGCCGAGGACGGCGGACCTGCCGGTGCGCGGGGCGCGATCGCCGCCCCCGCACACCGGCAGGCACCGGGCTCAGCGGTTCACATCCGCGCGAGTTGCCGCAAATTCGATTCGTCCAGGCCGGTCATCGCCTCGGCTTCGGCCGCATCGGTGGCGCCGTTGGCCAGCGCGCGCACGAACGACGCCGCCAGCGCCCGCGCGGTCGCGGGCTCGTCGAGCACCGCCCCGCCGCGGGCCGATGCGTAGGCCGCGAGCCGTTCACCCTGCGCCGGGGCTGCTTCCCGGAATTCCGCGAACACCGCCGCGTACCGGCTCACCAGCTGCGCCGGATGCAGGTCCCAGCTCTGGTAGAAGCCGTGCGCGAGGGACCGCCGCACCAGGTCGTAGTGCGTGCGCCAACCGTGCCGGACCTGGTCACCGACCGGCAGCACGTTCGTCGAACCGTCGGACAGGAAAATCCCCGTGCCCGCGGCGGAAACCTGCATGGCGTGCCGCGCGAAGTCGCAGGCGCGGTGCGCCAAGTGCTGGTGCGCCGCGGTGAGCCCGCAGCTCGCGGTGTAGTCGTAGGTGCCGAAGTGCAGGCCGGTGACCCGCCCGGCGCCCGCCTCGATGAACCGCGGCAGCGCGAACCGGCCCGATGAGTCCACTATGGACTGAGTGGTCTCCACCTGGATCTCGAACCGCAGCGCGCCCTCGGCCAGCCCGAGCTGCTGCTCCAACAGCTCCAGCAGCTGCACGAACACCTCGACCTGCGCGACGTCGACGACCTTCGGGAACGTCAGCACGAACCCGTCCGGCAGGCTCCCCCACTGCTGCAGCAGCGAAGTCAGGAACACGTCCAGCGTGCGCACCGAACGGCCGCGCAGCTCGGAGGTGTCGAACGACTTCACGCGCAGCCCGAACCACGACGGCTGCACGCCGTCGCGCAGCCAGTCCGCGACGACACCGGCGGTGCGCTCGGCGTCGTCGTCCTCGGCTTCGTCGCCCGGCGCGCCGTAGCCGTCCTCGAAGTCGATGCGCAGGTCCTCGACCGCCGCGCCGGAAAGCTTCTCCCGCACCCGCGGATGCACGCCCGCGGCCACATCGCCGTCCATGCCAAGCACCGCGGCGAGTTCGTCCGATGTGGACAGATGTGCGCCGAACGCGGCCAGCGCATCATCCGACCAGCGCAGCAAGGTCCCCGCGGCCACGGCGTGCGCGGGGACGTAGCAGGTGTGCACCGGCTGGCGGCCGGCGCCGACTCCCGGATATCGCCGCGCCATGTGCTCGTCCACGGCCGACAACCGATCCAGCCGCTGCCGAACCTCCTGCGCGTCCAGCGAAGTCTTGGCCAACTGGTGCACCCCTTTCCGATCTTCTGCTGTCGTACCTCGGCAACGGAGGGAGCGGGCGCGCCGCTCCCTCCGCGCCAACCGCCTCAGAGCGCTTCGTAAGCGGGCAGCGTCAGGAAGTCGACGAACTCGTCGGCCACCGCGACCTGCTCGAACAGCTCGATCGCCCGGCCGAGGTTGTCGTTCGGGAATCCTTCCTCGGCGCGCAGCGACTTCTCGGTGTCGGCGAGCACCTGGCGCACCAGATCCGCCGTGACCTGCTCGCCACCGGCGAGCACGACGTCGTTGTGCAGCCACTGCCAGATCTGCGAACGGGAGATCTCCGCGGTCGCCGCGTCCTCCATCAGGTTGTGGATCGCCGCCGCACCGTTGCCGCCGAGCCAGGAGGCGATGTAGCGCACGCCCACGTCCACCGCCGCGCGCAGGCCCTCGATGGTCTTCTGGCCCGGCGTCTGGTCCACGGCGAGCAGGTCGTCCGCGGTGATCGCGACGTCCTCGCGCTTGCGGTCGATCTGGTTCGGCTTGTCGCCCAGGACCGCGTCGAACTCCTCGTAGCAGATCTCCACCAGGCCCGGGTGCGCGACCCAGGAGCCGTCGAAGCCGTCACCGGCCTCGCGCTTCTTGTCCTCGTGGACCTTGTTCATGGCCTTCTCGTTGGCCTCGGGGTCCTTCTTGTTCGGGATGAACGCGGCCATGCCGCCGATCGCGAACGCGCCGCGCTTGTGGCAGGTGCGCACCAGCAGCTCGGTGTAGGCGCGCATGAACGGCGCGGTCATCCCGACGGTGTTGCGGTCCGGCAGGATGTAGCGGTCCGACTCGCGGAACGTCTTGATGACGCTGAACAGGTAGTCCCAGCGGCCCGCGTTCAGCCCGGCCGAGTGGTCGCGCAGCTCGTAGAGGATCTCCTCCATCTCGAACGCCGCCGGGAAGGTCTCGATCAGCACGGTGCCGCGGATCGTGCCGTGCGGGATGCCGAGCTCCTGCTGCGCGTGCGTGAACACCTCGTTCCACAGCCGCGCTTCCAGGTGGCTTTCCATCTTCGGCAGGTAGAAGTACGGGCCGCTGCCGCGGTTCACCAGCTCGCGGGCGTTGTGGAAGAAGTACAGCCCGAAGTCGACCAGCGCGCCCACCACCGGCTTGCCGTCCACCAGCAGGTGCTTCTCGTCGAAGTGCCAGCCGCGCGGGCGCACCAGCGGCACCGCGTGCTGCACGTCGTCGCGCAGCTTGTACTGCTTGCCCTCCGGCGTGGACAGCTCCACCTGCTTGCGGACCACGTCGTAGAGGTTGACCTGGCCGCTGACCACGTTCTCCCAGTGCGGGGTGTTGGCGTCCTCCAGGTCGGCCAGCCACACCCGGGCGCCGGAGTTGAGCGCGTTCACCGACATCTTGCGGTCGGTCGGCCCGGTGATCTCCACGCGCCGGTCGGCGATGTCCGCGGGCGGGGTGGCGACCTGCCAGTCGGACTCGCGGACCTCCCGGGTCTCCTCCAGGAAGTCCAGCCTGCCGTTGCGGGCGGCCTCGTCGCGGCGCTGCTTGCGGCGGGCCAGCAGCTCGTCGCGACGGGCGCCGAACTTGCGCTGCAAGCCGGCGATGAAGTCGAGCGCTTCGCCGGTGAGGATCTCCGCGCCGCGCTCCACCGGTCCGCCGAGCACTTGCACGCTCGCCGGGGTCGTTTCGGACATGGGAAGGCCACCTCTCTCGGGTACCTGGGGTGTTCGCCGTTCGCGTGACCGCCGCGACCGCCACGCCCGCCAACACTGCGGTATTTTTTCTGCATCGTGGATGTTAGTTTCCACGAACGGCGGTAAGCAACATGACGTCCGGCACCGACCCCGCCGCCTAGAATCGATCCCCGACTCGATCTTCGGATCGAGCGCCACCGGGCCAGCAACCTCGGCCGACGAAAGGACCGCTGCGATGACCGGCCGCGCCAACCAAGGCGGAGGAGTGCAGTCGATCGAGCGCGCCTTCGACATCCTGGAACTGATGGCCGACGCGGGTGGCGAGGTCGCGCTGTCCGACCTCGCCGAAGCCTCCGGGCTGCCGCTGCCGACCATCCACCGCATCATGCGCACGCTCGTGAGCAGCGGCTACGCGCGCCAGCAGCCGTCGCGGCGCTACTCGCTCGGGCCGCGGCTGATCCGGCTGGGCGAGACGGCCAGCCGCGCGCTCGGCTCGTGGGCGCGGCCGTACCTGGCGGAGCTGACCGAAGCCATCGGCGAGACCTCGAACATGGCGGTGCTCGACGGCGACCAGGTCGTCTACGTCGCGCAGGTCCCGTCGCAGCACTCGATGCGGATGTTCACCGAAGTCGGGCGACGGGTCGACGCGCACGCCACCGCCGTCGGCAAGGCCGTGATGGCCACCCTCGGCGAGGGCACCGTGTCGCAGATGCTCGGCCGCGCCGGGATGCGGCCGCAGACCGAGCGCACCATCACCAGCGTGGCCGCCATGCAGGAAGAACTGGCGCGGGTCCGCTCGCAGGGCTTCGCCGTGGACGACGGCGAGCAGGAAGTCGGCGTGCGCTGCTACGCGGTGGCGGTCCCGGGCGCACCCGCGGGCGCCGCGATCTCCGTGAGCGGGCCGGAAGGGCGCATGACGCGGATCTCGCCGGAGACGCTGGTGCCGCTGATGCAACGGCTCTCGCGGGAACTCTCGGCCGAGCTGAAATCGGTGGTCTCCAACCCGGCGTAACGGCACGCGGCACGCCCGCCCAAATGATCACCGGAGCATGCGGCGGCAGGCGGACGCGGCCAGGACACGCGGCGGTGTCAGGGCTTTCCGGGTCAGGGTTTTCCCGGCTCACCACCGCAGTCGCGCCAGCGCTGCCCGTGCGGCTCCAGCGTCGCCTCGCGCACGTCGTCCTCGCGGCGGTCGAGCCGGACGAGCAGGTATTCGTCGGCCAACCGCTCCGCCAAGCCCTCGCCCCACTCGACCACCACCGCCGCCTCGGTGAGGTCCGTGTCCAGGTCGAGGTCGTCGATGTCCGCCAGCCCGCCGAGCCGGTAGGCGTCCACGTGCACCAGCGCCGGACCGGACCCGGCCGCCGGGTGGTGCACCCGCGCGATCACGAACGTCGGCGAGGTGACCTGGCCGGTGACCCCCATCCCGGCCGCGATCCCCTTGGCCAGCACCGTTTTGCCCGCCCCCAGCGGGCCGGTGAGCAGCACCAGGTCGCCGGCGCGCAGCCGGGCGCCCAGCGAACGCCCGAGCTCCAGCGCGTCGGACTCCGCAGGAAGTTCCACAGTGGACACCGTGTTCATGAGCTCGCCTTCTGCTCGGCCTCGGCGCGCGCCGCAGCCCGCCGCACCAGCGCCGCCAGGTACTCGGTGACCAGTTCGTGCCGCTCCAGCATCGCCATGTGCCCGGCCTCCGGAACCCGCACCAGCTCGGCGTCCGGGAGCTCCCCGGCGATCACCTCGGAGTGCGTGAACGGCGTCATCCGGTCCGCGTCGCCGCTGAGCACCAGCACCTCGCAGTGCCGCAACCCGGCCAGCGCCGCCTTGCGGTCGTGCGAACCGAGCGTCTCCAGGAAGTCGGTGACCACCTCGACCGTCGTCGCGCCGATCATGTCGTTCATCAGGTCCACCATCACCGGGCTGACCTGCCTGCCGCCGAACGCCAGCGAACGCACGATGCTCCAGCTCAGCTGACCGCCCGCGCGGCGCACCCGCTCCACCAGCGCGGGCTGCATCCCGGCCAGCACGCCGAGCCCGCGGGTCACCGGGTTGTTCTTGGACAGCCACGGCTTCGGCAGTCCGGAGGCACCGACCTCACCGGCGGAGGTGCTCAGCAGCGCCACCGCGCACACCCGGTCGCGGAACAGCTTCGGCCGCTGCTCGGCCAGCGCCATGATCGCCATGCCGCCCATCGAATGCCCCACCAGCACCACCGGCCCGCGCCGCGCGGTCGCCCGCAGCACCGCGTCCAGGTCCTTGCCGAGCTGTTCGATCGTGCTGTTGGGCCGCGAAGAATGCCCGGAACGGCCGTGGCTGCGCTGGTCGTAGAGCACCACCCGCACCCGCGGATCGGTCAGCAGCGGCAAGTCCCGCCGCTGGAAGTGCCAGCACCGCGAGTCCAGCGCGTAGCCGTGCACCAGCACGACGGTCAGCTCCGCGTGCCCGCCGTCGGCCGGTTTGACCTCCTGCACCGCCAGCGGGACGCCGTCATCGGCGGCCACCGTGGAATGCCGGTCGGGCTTGAGCTTGCCCAGGTTCTCCTCGGCGAGCGGGTCGTCCGGGTCCTTGCGCTGGGTCGCGATGCGGGTGCTGTGCGCGACCACGCCCACTGCTGCGCCGGTGACCGCGGCGCCGAGCACCCCGCCGGCCCAGGCCACGGTCTGCCAAGGCTTCACGTCGGGACCTCCGTCCGCACCACGGTCCGGGTCACGCGGGGCCGGTACATGCCGGTGACGATCTCGTAGTGGATCGTGCCCAGCTCGTCGGCCCACTCGGCGGCGGTCGGCTCGCCCAGCTCGCCGGTGCCGAACAGCACGACCTCGTCACCCTCGCCGACCGGGTCATCGCCGCAGAACACGACCAGCTGGTCCATGCACACCCGGCCCACGACCGGCCTGCGACGACCCGCCAGCCACACCTGCATCCGGCCGGACAGCGACCGCGGCACGCCGTCGGCGTACCCGACCGGGATCAGGGCGAGCGTGCATTCCCGCTCGGCGGTCCACAGATGCCCGTAGGAGACGCTTTCGCCCGCCTGCACCCGCTTGGCCTGCACCACCGTCGAGCGGAAGGTCATCGCAGGGCACAACCCGTGGTCGCCGTGCTGCGGAACCGGGTCCAGGCCGTAAGCCGCGATGCCCGGGCGCACCAGCTCGAAGTGCAGGTCAGGGCGGGTCAGCAGCGCCGCCGAGTTCGCCAGGTGCCGGATCGGGCGCAGGCCCGCCCGCAGGGCCTGCTCGTACGCGCGGTGGAAGCGCTCGGCCTGCGCGTCGATCGACGGGTGGCCGATCTCGTCCGCGCAAGCCAGGTGCGACCACACCGCCACGACTTCCAGCGCGCCGT
This sequence comes from Saccharopolyspora sp. SCSIO 74807, assembly GCF_037023755.1. NCBI lineage: Bacteria > Bacillati > Actinomycetota > Actinomycetes > Pseudonocardiales > Pseudonocardiaceae > Saccharopolyspora > Saccharopolyspora sp. SCSIO 74807. The sequence goes on from NZ_CP146100.1 coordinate 1,141,202, forward strand.
CGGCCTGCGCCGCCGCCGCGCGGTCCAGCAGATCCGGCCACAGCTCGTGCGGGCAGCCGTTGCGGTTCAGCCCGGTGTCGATCTTGAGGTGCACCCGTGCCGTGCGGCCTGCCGACCGGGCCGCCTCGATAATCGCGTCCAGCTCGGCGCGCGAGGAGGCGGACAGGTCCACGTCGGCGGCCACGGCCGCGGCGAAATCGTCACCCGGGGGGTACAGCCAGCACAGCAGCGGAGCCGTGATGCCCGCGCGGCGCAGCTGCAGCGCCTCATCGATCGCCGCGACGCCCAGCGCGGAAGCGCCCGCGTCCAACGCGGCCCGCGCCATCGTGAGCGCGCCGTGGCCGTAGCCGTCGGACTTCACCACGACCATCGTGCGGGCGCCCGACCGTTGGGCGCGTTCGGCCAGCAGCGCGACGTTGTGGCGAAGCACGCCGACGTCAATGCGCAGGTCGGCGCGGTGCACGGGCTCCTCGGTCATGGCGCCGACATCGTCGCACACCGTCCGCAGCAGCCCCGCCGGCAAGGCGCGTCCCCGGGCTCTTCGCCGCCCGCTCGCCCATCCACTGGGACCGGCGGTTCGTTCACTCCACGAAAGACCGCGCTCAACGGGTGGCGCCCGCGCGTGTCGGCACCCCCGGCCAGGTCCGAGCGAGCGGACCGTTCGCCCGATCTATTCGGACCAGCGGTCCGTTCACTCGGCAAGATCCGCCGCTGAACAGGTGGCGTCCGGGCGTGTCGGGCCGAACGGTTCGCTGCGGACCGAGCCCGATCAGGCGGCGGCGCGGACCTCGCGGATGGCGGCGGGCACCGCGGACAGCAGCGCGGAGGCACCGATGGGCGCGGCGCCCTCCGCGGAAGGCGCGGCCTGCCCCGCGCCGCCGAACGCGGCCAGCTCGGCAGCCGCCGAATGCAGGTGCGCAGCGCAACCGCACGCCAGCCACGGATCCATCCCGGAAGCCAGCAGCGCGCCGATCAACCCGGTCAGCACGTCGCCCGAACCGGCCGTCGCGGGCCAAGCGTGCGCCGAAGCGTTCACCAGCACCCGCCCGTCCGGCGCCGCGATCACCGTCGTGTTGCCCTTCAGCAGCAGCACCGCGTCGAAGCGCTGCGCGGCGTCGCGCGCGGCGGCGACCCGGTCCGCGCCCACGTCGCCTGCCAGCCGCGCGAACTCACCGTCGTGCGGTGTCAGCACCAGCGGGGTCTCCGGGTCGCGGGAGTCCCACAGCGTCGAGTCCTCCGCCAGCAGCGTGATCGCGTCCGCGTCCGCGCACACCGGCCTGCCGGACTCCAGCACGTACCGCATCACCTCGCGGCCGCTACCGCCGGTGCCGACGCCCGGTCCGACCGCCCACGACTGCACCCGGCCCGCATCGGTGACCGAGCCGGTCGCCACCACCTCCGGCCAGTGCGAACGCACCACGTCCGCGGCCGGACCGGCGTAGCGCACCATGCCCGAGGTCGCCTGCACCGCCGATCCGGTCGCCAGCACCGCGGCACCCGGGAAGGTCGCCGAACCCGCCGCGACGCCCACCACGCCCTGGGAGTACTTGTCGTCCGCCGGCGACGGGATCGGCCAGTAGGCGCCCACGTCCGCGCGCTCGAGCACGTACAGCTCCGGCGCGGGCAGGTGCTCGTCCACGCCGATCCCGGCGACGGCGACCGAACCGGACCGGACCGCACCGCCGCTGAGCACGTGGCACGGCTTGCGGCCGCCGAAGGTCACCGTCAGCTCCGCCGGCACCGCGGGCCCGTCGACCGCACCGGTGATCGGGTCGACGCCGCTGGGCAGGTCGACGGACACGATCGGGACGGTGACCCGCTCGACCAGCTCGGCCGCCACCGGGCGCAGGCCGCCGTGCGCGGCGAGCCCGACGATGCCGTCGACCACCAGGTCCGCGCGCTGCACCGCGTCCGCCGCGCCGGCGCCGATACCGGCGGTGTCCGCACCCGGACCTTCCGCTTCGACGACCCGGCCGCCCGCGCGGCGCAGCGCAGCCAGGCCCTCCGGGTGAGCCTTGTCCGGAGACAGCAGTACCGCGGTGACCCCGGCGCCGCGGCGCCGCAGGTAAACCCCGGCCCACAGCGCGTCACCGCCGTTGTTGCCGCCGCCGACGAGCAGCGTCACGTGCCTGCCCGATGTCGTCCCGCACGACTCGGCCAGCAGCCGCGAGCCGTGCAGCGCGACCGCGTAGGCCGCCCGGCGCATCACCACCGGTTCCGGGACCTCGCCGAACAGCTCGGCTTCGGCCGCCCGGATCTGTTCCGGGGTCCACACTCCCTGCACGCACGACCTCCCGAGGTTCGCCGGTGAACGGACCGTCCGACCGGATTTCCCGGAGCTACCACCGGCACCCCCGGCCCCGCTGATCAACGGCGAGCGCCGGAGCCGTGCCGACACGCCCCGCACATCGCTCGATCCGGCCGAGTTGATCGGAGCGACCGATCGACCAATCTAGCCGGACCGACGAGTCGTTCACTCCCAACCGATCACATCGATCAAGTGACGTCGCGGTGCGTCGGGCGCGACGCACGCCGAACGCCTCGGCTAGCTCACTCGACGGTGACGGACTTGGCGAGGTTGCGGGGCTTGTCCACGTCGTAGCCGCGGGCACGCGCGATCTCGGCGGCCAGCACCTGCAGCGGAACCGTCGAGACCAGCGGCTGCAACAGCGTCGCCACCGCCGGGATCTCCACCAGCTCGTCGGCGAACGGGCGCACCGCCTCGTCGCCCTCCTCCGCGATCACGATGGTGCGCGCCCCGCGCGCCTGGATCTCGCGGATGTTGGACAGCATCTTCGAGTGCAGCAGCGCCCGGCCCTTCGCCGAAGGCATCACCACCACCACCGGCAGGCCGTCCTCGATCAACGCGATCGGGCCGTGCTTGAGCTCCCCGGCGGCGAAGCCCTCGGCGTGCATGTAGGCGAGCTCCTTGAGCTTCAACGCGCCTTCCAGCGCCACCGGATAGCCGACGTGCCGCCCGAGGAACAGCACCGCCTTGGAGTTCGCCAGCGCACGCCCCAGCTCGCGCATCTGCTCCACAGTGGACAGCGCGCGGCGCACCGCCTCCGGCATCGCGGCCAGCTCGTCGAACTCGCGGGCCACCTCGTCGGAGTACTTCGTGCCCCGAGCCTGCGCCAACGCCAAGCCCACCAGGTAGTTCGCGGTGATCTGCGCCAGGAACGTCTTCGTCGCCGCAACCCCGATCTCCGGACCCGCGTGGGTGTAGAGCACCGCATCGGACTCGCGCGGGATCTGCGCGCCGTTGGTGTTGCAGATCGCCAGCACGCGGGCGCGCTGGGTGCGCGCGTGCCGCACCGCCTCCAAGGTGTCCGCGGTCTCGCCGGACTGCGAGATCGCGACCACCAGCGTGTCGCGGCCCAGCACCGGGTCGCGGTAGCGGAACTCGCTGGCCAGCTCCACTTCCACCGGGATCCGGCACCAGTGCTCGATCGCGTACTTCGCCAGCAGGCCCGAGTGGTACGCGGTGCCGCAGGCCACCACGAAGACCTTGTCGATGTCGCGCAGGTCCTGCTCGGTCATCCGCTGCTCGTCGAGGACCACCCCGCCGCGGGCGAAGTGCCCGCGCAGCGTGTTCTGCAGCGCCTCCGGCTGCTCCTCGATCTCCTTGAGCATGAAGTAGTCGTGCCCGCCCTTCTCGGCGGCCGACAGGTCCCAGTCCACGGTGAACGGCTTGGCAGGCACCCCTTCGCCCGCGAAGTCGGTCACCCGGTAGCCGTCCGGGGTGATCGTCACCACCTGGTCCTGGCCGAGCTCCACCGCGTCCCGGGTGTGCTCGATGAACGCCGCGACGTCCGAGGCCACGAAGTTCTCCCCGGAGCCGACGCCCACCACCAGCGGTGACGAACGGCGCGCCGCGACGATCTTGCCCGGCTCGTCGGCGTGCGTGACGACCAGCGTGAACGCGCCCTCCAGCCGAGCGGCCACCGCGCGCACCGCCGCGCTGAGGTCACCGGCGCCGGGGCCTGCCGAGTAGGCGGCGGCGACCAGGTGCGCAGTCGTCTCGGTGTCGGTCTCGCTGGTCATCTCGACACCGGCGGCCTCCAGCTCGGCGCGCAGCACGGCGAAGTTCTCGATGATGCCGTTGTGCACCACCGCGACCTTGCCCGCGGTGTCCTGGTGCGGATGCGCATTGCGGTCGGTCGGCGCACCGTGCGTGGCCCACCGGGTGTGGCCCATGCCGCTGGTGGCGGTGAACCGGGCGCCGTCCAGCCCGGCCAGCTTGCTCTCCAGATTGGACAGCGCACCGGCGGCGCGTTCGACCGCGAGCCCTCCCGCGCCGTCGAGCATCGCTACTCCCGCGGAGTCGTACCCGCGGTATTCCAGCCGTCTGAGCCCGTCCAGCACGACGTCCAGTGCTTGCCGATGTCCTGCGTAACCCACGATCCCGCACACTCGAGCCAGCGTAGCCACCGCGCTGGAACCGCTCAGAACGGGCGGGCGCCCGCGCGGGCCGGACCGTGGCTGCGGCGGTGCGGGGGGCTCGTCGGCTACCGTGACCGACCATGGCGCGGAATGCCAAGAAGGCGTTGGAAGAACTGGCCCATCGCGGACCGCACGAGGTGCTGCACGGCGACCTCGCGCTGGTCGGAATGCCCGGCGTGGTGTGCACCCCGCGCAGCGGCCGCGGGCTGCCCGCCGTCGCGTTCGGGCACGGGTGGCTGCAATCACCCCGCCGGTACGGGTCGCTGCTGCGGCACCTCGCCTCGTGGGGCATCGTCGCCGCCGCTCCCGGCACCCAGCGCGGGCCGCTGGCCTCGCACCGGCTGTTCGCCGCGGACCTGCGGACCGCGCTGGACATCTGCGTCGGCGTGCGGCTCGGTGAAGGCGGGATCAGCGTCGACGCCGACCGGCTCGCCGTCGCGGGGCACGCGATGGGCGGCGGCAGCGCCGTGCTCGCCGCCGCCGAGGACAGCCGGGTCCGCGCGGTCGGCACGTTCGCGGTCACCGAGACCGCGCCGTCCGCGGTAGCGGCCGCGTCCGGGGTGACCGTGCCCGGCCTGCACCTGACCGGCGGCAACGACCTGCTGGCGCCCGCGGTCGCGAACGCCCAGCCGATCGCCGCCACCTGGGGCGGGCCGGTGCAGTTGCGCGAGCTGAAGAAGGCCAGCCACCTCGGCTACACCGACGGGCGGCACTGGAGCGAGCTGCTGCTGCACGGCAAGTCCGAGTGGGGCACGCGGCGGTTGTCCCGGGCGTTGCTCACCGCGTTCCTGCTGCGAACCTTGACCGGGGACAAGCGCGGGGACGTGTTGCTGGACAACGACGTCTCCGGGACCGCGATCGACCAGGTCCGCAGCCGGACGTCCGGCACCCGCGCGGGCGCGGCCTGAAGGCTTTCCGGCGGCTCGTGCCCTACGGGCGGGTCAGCGCAGCCAGGACCCGGCCGAGAAGTCTTCGTCGTCCTCGAACACCGGTCGCCGGGGCGTTGCTGCGGGGCGCTCGACGTACTGGCGGTCCCGCTGCTCGTGAGCCCGCGCGCCCAGCTCGGGAAGGCCCGCGCGCCGCTCGGCGGCTTCCGCGCGCAGCTGCGCGTTCCGCTCGGCCGCGGCTTGCTCGGCCGAGCGCACCGCGTCCCGGCCGTCCTCGATGCCGTAGCGGTGCCTGGCGACCAAGCTGGTGATCTCGTCGGCGACCCGCTGGTTCAGCAACACCACGCTCGCGTCACTCCCGATCTTCGCCGAAGACCGGCGTCGTTCCCGGACCGGCGACGTCGAACCACGCCTCCGCACGCCGATCACCGGCAGGGCGTTCCTGGTCGCCTGCCTGGTCATCGGCCATGGTCCCCAAGCCCAGCATTCCGGCGCCCATCGTTCCGGCGCCCATCGTTCCGGCGGAGGAGCCCGCGGACTGCTGCTCGCTGCGCGCCTCCTCCGGTTCGGAGATCGAGGCGAACCCCGTCGCCCCTCGCGAACCGCCGGTCCCGGACTGGTCCGCGGTGGCGAGCCCGATCGCGCCGCTGTGCGGCGGCGGGCCGCCGAACGGGACGGAATGCCTCTGCTCAGGAAGGCCCTGCTCCGGCGCGAGACCGCCGGCGAACAGGCGCTGCGACAGGTCGGCGAACGTGCTCTGCACGCTGCCTCCCACGTCGCTCATCGAGTCCGAGCCCGCGGATTGCGGAGCGGTCGAGGCCGGACCCGGCTCACCCGTGCCGGCGACCGGACCGTCCCCAGCCCGCACCGGCTCGCCATCCGGGCTCGATTCCGCCGACTGCGGTGTCGTTCCAGCAGGCCGGTCCTCACCTCCCGCAGCAGCGGAATCGGCGGTGTGCTCGGCCGGTCGGACGCCGACCCGGCGAAATGGGTTCTCGCTGATCTCCACAGCACTCAGCAACTGGTCGTACGCCCGTTGCACGCACTCCTGCGTGCTGCCGCTCTGCTGCTCGAACTGCCGCAACTTCGCCTGCAACTCCGGTTCGAAAGCGGTGTCGAGCCATTTCGCGGCTTCTTCGACCACATTCCGCCGCAGCTCGTCGCACGCCTTCTTCGCTCCCGGGATCCCGGGCACCGGGCCTTTCCCGGCGATGAAGTCCTTCGCGCTCGGCGCGTAGCCGGAGAATGCACCGGTGAACACGTCGTCCACCCGCGCCAGATCGGCGACCTGCAGATCTCCGCGCGCCTTGCGGATCTCGGCCCTGGTCCCGTCCGGCGTTCTGCCCGCGCACTCCATGTCCGCGGCGAGGTCCAGCACGAACCTCGCGTACTCGCGCACGGCCCGCTCGATGCCGTCGATCACCGGCGGGATCGCCCCGCCGAACGCCGCGAGCTCGTCCAGCACGGCACTGCCCGCGCCGGTGTGCTCATCGATGCTCGCCGCCGCGGACTCCGCCGCCTCACCCTCCCAGGTCCGCAACGCAGCGCGGAACTCACCGTTGATCAACTCGTCGTCCGCCAGCAACGCCCGGTGCACCGCATCGAGCAGCCGCGCGTCCTCCCGGAACGCGCCGAAGTCGATACCGCGCAGCCGGTCGTACCTTTCCAGGACATGGCGGTCGAATCCAAGCTCTTGCCCGGTCCACTCCGCCAGCAGCGGCAAGAATTCCCGGAAGAACCGGAGACCGTGCGCGCCATCGTCGAGCAGTTCGTCGGAAGTGTGCACGACCCCGGCCTCGTTCAACCGCCGCCCGGCTGCGTCGAACCCGCGCATCGGCTCGGTCATCGCACCTTCCCGAGCTCGTCCGCCCCGGCCCGGTCGATTTCGGAATACCGGCGCGCGACCGTCCGGAAAGCCGCGGCGAACTCGTCGCTCCACTCCGCGAACGCTCGGACGTTCGCGCCGAGCCGGCGCATCGCCTCCCGGTACGCGGAACCTTCCGGCCCGAATTGGCGGCCCGCCGGATCCGGCTCGGCCCCGCACGCATCGATCTGCTCGGCCTGCGCGCGAATTCGCCCAGCCGCGTCCGCGAACGCCTGCGCCGCGCGCTGGACGTCCTGGCCCGAAGTGCCCGTTCCCGTCGTCACGGCTGCCCTCCACCGGCCGGTCGCGGCGAATTCGATCGACGCATCCTGGCAGCGGTGCGCCGGCGATGGAGGCGAGTCGGGCAGAACACTTGCAATCGCGAACGCGGCCCGGTCGATGGGCACAACAAGAATCGGCCGCCGAGCCAACCGGCTCGCGGCCTTCCGCGCGCAGCGGCTCAGCCCACAGTCAGGAAGTAGGTCAGCAGCACCGACAGCAGCATCGCTGCCAGCGGAAGCACGACCACGATGAGCAGGTCGCCGAAGGCTCCTCCGCGCATCACCGCACCCCGCTCAATGCCTGCGGCGCTGACGGCGGTTCACCCACCACTGACCGCCATCGTGCACTGCGTTGATGGCTTTGGACCCGAAGATCGCGAACGTGCCGAGCACGATGATTGCCCCGACCAGCAGGACGGCCGCGACTGCGACTATGGCGACGACGATGGCACCCATGTGAGCAGCATCTCACACTTGCGCCGCGCAACGGAGACCTAAATCACAAGATCACCGGATGGCAGCAACGACCTCGGCGATCCGCCGCGCCGTCGCGTCCGCGATCTCCTCGCTCGGCGCCTCCACCATCACCCGCACCAGCTGCTCGGTGCCGGAGGGGCGCAGCAGCACCCGGCCCTGCTCACCCAGCTCGGCCTCGGCGTCCGCGACGGCCTGCGCCACCGTCGGCGCGGACACCGCCACCGACTTGTCCACGACCCGCACGTTCTCCAGCACCTGCGGCAACCGGTGCATCGTGGTGCCCAGCGAAGTGAGCGTGCCGCCGGTGGCCGCCATCCGGCCCATCACGCGCAGCGCGGTGAGCAGCCCGTCGCCGGTGGTCGCGTGGCCCGGCAGCACCACGTGCCCGGACTGCTCACCGCCCAGCGAGAACCCGCCCGCGCGCAGCTCCTCCAGCACGTAGCGGTCGCCGACCGCGGTGGTGCGCAGCTTGATGCCGTGCTCCCGCATCGCCAGGTGCAGGCCGAGGTTGCTCATCACGGTGGCGACCAAGGTGTCGTCGGCGAGTTCGCCGGCCTCCTTCATCGCCACGGCCAAGATCGCCAGGATCTGGTCGCCGTCCACGACGGTGCCCGCCGCGTCCACCGCCAGGCAGCGGTCCGCGTCCCCGTCGTGCGCAATGCCCAGGTCGGCGCCGTGCTCCACGACGGCGGCGCGCACCGCGTCCAGGTGCGTCGAGCCCACACCGTCGTTGATGTTCAGGCCGTCCGGCTCGGCGTGCAGCGCCACGACCTCGGCGCCCGCCCTGCTGTACGCCTCCGGCGCGGGGACCGAAGCGGCGCCGTTCGCGCAGTCCACCACGACCTTGATGCCGTCCAGCCGCTGCGGCGTCGCGATCAGCAGGTGGTCCACGTAGCGCTGCACCGCGTCCGGCACGTCGCGCACCCTGCCGACGTGCTGTCCGGTAGGACGCTGCACCTGCTCGTAGAGCCGGTCGGCGATCTCGTCCTCGACCAGGTCCGGCAGCTTGTGCCCGCCTGCGGCGAACAGCTTGATCCCGTTGTCCGGCATCGGGTTGTGCGAAGCGGAGATCATCACGCCGATGTCCGCACCCAGCTCACCGACCAGGTAGGCCACCGCGGGCGTGGGCAGCACGCCCACCCGCAGCACGTCCATGCCCTCCGAGGCCAGCCCGGCCGTGACGGCGGCCTCCAGCATCTCCCCGCTCGCCCGCGGATCCCGGCCGACCACCGCGACCCGGCGGCGGGAGTCGTCCCGGTCGTAGAGCACGCGGGCGGCGGCCGCCGAGACCGCCAGCGCCAATTCCGGCGTCAGATCCGCGTTCGCCAGACCGCGGACCCCGTCGGTGCCGAACAGCCGGGACATGGGCAGCGAAACCTCCTGGGTCGACGGCAGGCCGAGCCCGGCACCGGCCGGGCACAAACACCACGGGAGCAGCCTCGGCGCCGGGTGCGACGCCGCGACTGCTCCCGTGGATCGTACGAAAGGTCAGCGCTTGCTGTACTGCGGAGCCTTGCGCGCCTTCTTGAGGCCGTACTTCTTGCGCTCCTTGGCCCGCGAGTCGCGGGTGAGCATCCCGGCCTTCTTCAGCGCGGGACGGTCATCGCCGTCCAGCTGCGACAGCGCGCGGGCGATCGCCATGCGCAGCGCGCCGGCCTGCCCGGAGGGGCCGCCGCCGCGCAGGTTCGCGGTCACGTCGAAGCCCTCGGCGCGGTCCACCAGCGTCAGCGGTTCCTTGATGATCTGCTGGTGCACCTTGTTCGGGAAGTAGTCCTCGAGCGCCTTGCCGTTCAGCTTGAAACCGCCGCTGCCCGGCGCCAGGCGCACGCGCACGATGGCCTGCTTGCGGCGACCGACGGTCTGCACCGGGCGGCCGGCCGGAATCGGCGCGACCTCGCGCGGGGCCTCCTCCTCGGCGAAGATCTCGCCGACGCTGTCGCCGACGGTCTCGGACAGCGGAGTCTCCTCCGCGGCGGGCGTGGTCACGGGCTGGTCCTCGGGTCCCTCAGTCACTTCTCGACCTTCGCGTTGATCTGGTACGGCTGCGGGTTCTGGGCCGCGTGCGGGTGCTCCGGTCCGGCGTAGACCTTGAGCTTCTTGCTCATCGCCCGGCCGAGCTTGTTCTTCGGCAGCATCCCCTTGATGGCCTTCTCCAGCAGCCGCTCCGGGTGCGACTCGAGCACCTGGCCGAAGGACTGCTTGCGCAACCCGCCCGGGTAGCCGCTGTGCCGGTACTGGAACGCCTGCTCCCGCTTGTTCCCGGTCAGCGCCACCTTCTCGGCGTTCACGATGACGACGAAGTCGCCGGTGTCCATGTGGGGGGCGTAAATCGGCTTGTGCTTGCCCCGCAGCAGGAGGGCGGCCTGGGTGGCCAGCCGGCCGAGCACCACGTCCTCGGCGTCGATGACATGCCAGGCGCGGGTCACCTCACCGGCCTTCGGGCTGTACGTGCGCACGGATCTACCTCGTCGTCGTTCGCGTCGGAATCTCGGTGCGGACCCCGTGTTCCTCCGGGAAGCCCATCGGAACCGTGCCGGGTCGGATGCCCCGGCCGGGCCGGGGAACCGGCACGTCCTGGGTGTTCACCGGAGACCTGCTCCCCCGGCGCCGCCTCGGCCAACGCCTGGCGTTCCGCTGGGTCCGGTCACCGCTCCAACACCGCAGTCGCGCACCGCACAACAAACAATCAGGGTACTCGGTGGCGCGAAGCCGGATCGAACGGGGTCGCTTGGCCTGGATCGCACTGCCGCGCCAGTCCGGGCTCGCCGACCACATCGGAACGCCCGCCTCGTCGCCGACCGAGATGCTACCCGGCACCACGCGACGAGCGGACACCCGCCTACCGGACGCCGCCGACCCCGGGGCATCCTGCCCGCGGGGTCGGCGTGCGGTGGGACATCGGCTACCGCCGGTGGCCGACGTCCCCGGAAATTCTCAGAACCTGCCCACGTTCTTCCGCTCGCCGGCCTGGTACGCCTCGTTGGCGGTGTTGACGGCCACGCCCATCTTCGCGGCGGTCTCGACCATCTCCCTGGCGGCTTGGTCCCACTCCTGCTGCGCACCCTTGTACGCCTCCATAGCACCACCGCTCCAGGTTTCGACCAGCGGCTTGAGCTTTTGCTCCAGCTCGTCCAGCTCCGCCTGGATCTTGCGGGACACCGCGCCCAGGTCGTCCGATGCCTGGCTGAGCTGCGCGAAATTGACCTTGATCATGAGTTATCCTCGCACGTTACGTCGTCGGTGAATCGGACCAGGAAGTTCGAAGCCCCTCAACCTTCGAGCAAGCCCTCGATCCGGGACATCTGGTCGGCCTGCTCCTGCTCGTTCTTGTCGTACTCCTTGCCGGAGATCTGCACGGCCTCCCCGATTTCACCGAGCTTCCGGTTGATCGTGTCCGCGTTCTGCTGGAAACGGTCCATCAGCCTGCGGAAGACGATCGCCGGCTGCCCTTCCCAGCCCGCCATCACCGGCTCGATCTGGCCGTGCAGCGTTTTCACCGCGTGGTCGACGTTGCTGCGGACCTCTTCGATTTGGCTCGCAGCCGTCTCCATCTGCTGTGCGTCGGCTTCAAATCCGCTCATACCGCAGGTCTCCTTCAAACGTCGCCCGAAGATCGATGCATCTACGACGGAGAGGTTGCCATGCCCGGTTCCGCGTTGTCCCCGCTTGTGCCCAAACAGTTGCGGCTGTGAACGCCATCGCCGATTTCCGCGGGCCACCAAGGCATTCGCGAACGGGAAAGGTGCCGCGCACAACGGATTCACGGACGCTATTTGCAGGAGTGATTCGCGATGGTGAACCGAACGCTCGGAAACCTCTGCGCAACGGCCGCGTACTCGCCGGCAGACGATCAGGGCACCCGCAGCGAGGAGACGACCTGCTCGCAGCCGCGCCGCACCTCCTGTTCGGCCGCGGCGGTGTAGCGGCAGCCGACGCTGACCTGGAACCGGCCCTGGTGCAGCACGAACCATTCCGCTGTCGTGCCCGCGAGGTCTTCGCGGTAGTACACCGCGTTGCGCCCGGCGAACGAAACATCGCCGTCGAAAGCGGAGAACGGCTTGCCCTGCGCGACGAACCGGTCGTACTGCGCGCGCAGGTCCCGCACCGCCCGCGCCCGATCCGCCCCGGTGTCGTAGCCGAGGTCGCCTTCCTGCACCACGATCCGGTCGTCGCGACCTGGGCCCGGGGCGACGATCGTCTGCCAGAGGTTCGGGTCTCCGCCGGTCTGCTGCCACTGCGCCGGGTAGTCGAAGGAGTACTCGTACTGCGCGATGTGCTCCGCCGGAGGCTGCTGGGCCCGTCCGCCGGAACCCGGCGAGAGCAGCGCGGCCGCCACGATCGCGGCGACGCCCAGCAACGCGGCGCCGCCGCCGAGCACCCGGGGCAGCGCCTTTCCCCGCCACTGCACGGCGCGCCTGCGCTGCTGCGCCGCGGGCCACCGCAGCACCGGGCGGGTCTGATCGCTGCCGCCGATGACCACTGTGGACGCTCGGCTGAGCGAGTCGTCCGGCTGCACCGGCGGTGGCGCGGGCGCGGCCACCTGCGCAGCGGTCTGCGCAACGCCCGCGGGCGAGTTCGGGTACTTGCGCACCGTCGGGGCGTTGGATCCGCGATGCGCCCCGGCGGGCGCCAGGCCGCCGGCTCGTTCCGGATCGAGCCGCACCGCGCGCAGCGCACCGCGCGCGACCACGGTCTCGGGCTGGTCCAAAGTGGTCGGCAGCACGCCGGTTCGCTCGTGGATCAGCCGCGACACCAGCGGAATCCGGCTGGACCCGCCGACCAGGAAGACCCCGGCCAGCCGGGAACGCGGGACCCGGCCCTCGCGCAGCGTCGCCGGAACCAGGTCGACCGCCTTGGCCAGCGCCGCGGCGACCAGCCGCTCCAGATCGGCGCGGGTGAGGTGCGCGTCGGAGAACGGCGGCGGCATCGGCACGTCGGTGTAGGTGTGCCGGGACAGCGTCTCCTTCGCACCCCGCACGTCCTGGCGCAACACCCGCCTGCGGCGGCGGTCGGCCATTTCGCGGCCCGCCACCAGCTGCTGCCAGGCCGCCGGGTCCATTCCGGACACGACACCGCCGATGTGCTCCAGCAGCGCCTGATCGATGTCGGCGCCGCCGTAGTTCGGGTCGCCCTTGGTCGCCAGCACCCGGAACGACCGGCCCTGCTTGCACACCACGCTGGCGTCGACGGTGCCGCCGCCGAAGTCGAGCACCGCCAGCGCACCGCCGTCCGGCAGGCCGTAGCCGGCGCCGCCGCAACCGGCCTGCCCGTAACCGGTCCGACCGCAGCCGGAGGAGTGGAACACCGCCGCGGCCACCGGCTCCGGCACCAGCACGAGCTGCTGCGCCAGCCCTGCCGCGGCTTGGCGCAGCACGCCCGCGCGCACCGAACCCCAATCGGCCGGATGCGTCAGCACCAGCAGCTCCACCGCCGCACCGCCCGCGTACCTGCGGGCTTCGCCGACAGCGCGCTGCAGTACCGACCGGACCACGTCGCCGACCCGCAGCACGGTGCTGCCCAGCAGCAGTTCGCCCTCGTCCACGCGCCGCTTGGGATGCGGTTCGAAGCGGGACGGGTCGACCGCGGCCTGCCGTTCCGCCTCGTTGCCGACGAACAGCGTGCCGTCGGCCGCCGCGAACACCGCGGAGGGCACCAGCGGGCGGCCGTCGATGGCCACGACCTGCGGCTCACCGCCGCCCGCGGAGACCACGGTGCAAGTGCTGGAGGTGCCGAAGTCGACCGAGACGTGCAGGGACACCAACAACTCCTTCACGCGCCACCGGCCGAACCTCCGACCCGGACGCTGCAGCGGCGGTGTCTTCGGCGGCAGGCAGGCTTGCCGACGGGAACGGAACTTTGCCCGAGTTGAACTCCCCCCCCCGATCAGAATTCACCGAAGCAGCCTAGGTGCCGAGGGTGCGCTCACTTCAACAATCTGCCCTCGATCGGGTGGCATTCACACAGATCGCTTGACGTCCGCTCCCGGTGTGCCGCTGCAAAACGGTGCGGGCGCATTCGCGCGCAGAACTGCGGCAATGCGCCGCGCGGGAAACGGCGATTCGCGCCGCTTGAGGTCGGCGACGAAGCTGCGCCACTGCTCGCGGCGGAAGCGCAACACCGCGGAACGGTCCTTGGAATCCCGGACGCGGACCACCGCCGCCACGCCGCCGACCTCCACGCAAGCCGACTGGCTACCGCTGTAGCTCGACTTCCGCCAGCGCTTCCCGCCGCCCATCACCGGTGTCCTCCTCACGCTCGTACGCATCGGCATAGGCCGCGACGAGGTCGGCCGAACGCGCCGGGCTCATCGCGGTCCGGCACAGCGTAGAGCGAGCGCGCTGGAACGGGGTGACATCTTCCGGAGCATCGAGGAATGCGCCGCAGCGCCGCTGCTCCAAGTGCACCAGCGGCTTGCTCCGCTCGAACTCCAGCAGCAGGAACGGGCCGTCCAGCCCGGTGTGCCCGCCGAGCGAGAACGGCATCACCTGCAGCGTCACGTTCGGCAGCCGGGCCGTTTTGAGCACCGCGCGCAACTGGTCGGCCATCACCAACCTGCCGCCGACCGCCCGGCACAGCGCCGCCTCGTCCAGCAGCACCAGGTAGCGCACCGGATCCGGCTCGTTCAAGATCTGCTGGCGCGCCAGCCGGGCCGCGACGAGCCGGTCGCGGTGCTGCGGTTCCACTTCGGTCGCGGCGAACAGCGCGCGGGAGTACTCCGGGATCTGCAGCAGCCCTGGAATGAGCACTTCGGACAGTTCGGTGATGCGCACCGCGCGGCTTTCCGCGTCGGCGAGTTCGGTGAGCTGGGCGGGCAGCCCGCCGCCGGATTCCCACCAGGCGGTGCGATCGATGTCGTGCGCCATCCGCAGCAGCCGGTCCCGTTCCCCGCCGCGCACGTCGAGCGCGTCCAGGAACGCGCGCACGGTGGGCGGGGACAGTCTGCGCCGGGCGGTCTCCAGCCGGCTGACCTTTGCTTCCGAACAGCCGATCAAGCTGCCGACCTGGCGCATCGTCAACCCGGACTCCGCCCGTGCGGAGCGCAATTCCTTTCCCAGAGCACGAGCTCGCGGTGTGTCCGACATGGACACAGTTTAAGTGTTACATCGGAGCAAGATCTTCGCTCGATCGTGTCATGATTTCGCGTTCCGCGCGCCTGGAACGACGGACCTCCCCCACCGATCGGCGAGGGAGGTCCGTGGTATTGCCCGATCCGGTCCGGCGATCACTCCGGGCGGATCATCGCGGTCTGGATCTGTTGCGGCGTCCGCAGCCGCCTGCTGACCAAGGTGCCCCGGCCCGGCGGCAGCTGCCGCGACTTGATGTTGCCGACCAGCTGCCCGTCGTCCTTGTTGGCGCTCATCGCCAGACCCGGCGTGGAGACCTCCCGCATCTTGCCGATGATCGGCTCGAACAGCGCGCGACCCGCGTTGCCGGAGTTCCGCGCGATGATCATGTGCAGACCCACGTCGGTGGCCTGGGCGACGTACTCCTGCAACGGCGTCAGCGGATTGTTGCCCTGCGGCGAGACCAGCTCGTAGTCGTCGATCACGACGAACAGCTCCGGACCCGTCCACCAGGACCGGTCCCGCAGCTGCTGCTGGGTCACGTCCGGACCCGGCATCCGCTTCTTCAGCGCCGCGGCCACGTCGCGGACGTTGTTCTTGAGCTGCTCGGTCGTGACGGTGTACTCCATCAGGTGCGGCGAGTCGATGAACCCGAGCATCGTGCGGCGCACGTCGACCAGCAGGATCAGCGCCTCCTGCGGCGTGTAGCGCGTTGTGATCCCGCGGACGATCGTGCGCAGCAGCGAAGTCTTGCCCGATTCCCGCTCGGCGAAGGCGTAGAAGTGCGGCTCCGCCTTGAAGTCCAGGTAGACCGGGTTGAGCCCGTCCTCGTTGATGCCGATCGGCACCAGGTGCGGCCGGGGCTGCTGCTCCAGCGTCGGCAGCTGCTCGTACGGCAGCAGCTCCGGCAGCAGCCTGACCTGCGGCGCCGGACGGCCCTTCCACGAACTCTTCACCCGGTTCACCAGGTCGGCGACCCCGTCGGCGAGGTCGTCGTTGTAGAGCTGCCAGCCGGGGCGCGGCGTGCGCTCGGCCTCGTCGGCACCGCGCTTCCTGGCCTCCTCCGCGCGCTTGCGCTCCACCGGGATGCGGTCGCCCAGCTTCTCGCTGTCCACCCGCGGCAGCGCGGTCAGGAAGTGCAGCTGGGACACGTGCAGACCGCGCCCGGGCCGTCCTTCCGGGACGGTCACCGCGACCTTGCGGTTCACCTCCGACTCGCCCGGATCGCCGAGCCGCAGCTCCAGCCGGGTGCCGAGGTTGTCCTTGAGCACCGGGCGGATGCCCGACCACCGGTTCGCGGACAGGAACACGTGGATGCCGAACGCCAGGCCCTGCTGCGCGAGGTTGTTGATCTCGGCTTCCAGCGGCTCGAACTCCGCCTCGGCGCGGAACGCCTCCCAGCCGTCGATGATCAGGAACACGTCGCCGTACGGGTCGTCGGTGAGCTCGCCGCGCTGCTTGCGGGCGCGGAAATCGCTCATCGAGTCGAGGCCGGTCTCCTGGAACCGGGCCTCCCGCGCCGTCATCAGCGCCTTGATCTCGGCGATCGTGCGGCGCACCGTGTCCGGATCGCGGCGGCTGCCGAACGCGCCGACGTGCGGCAGGTTCCGCAGCGCCGAGAGCGCACCGCCACCGAGGTCGATGCAGTAGAACTGCACCTCCTGCGGGGTGTGCGTGAGCGCCATCGAAGTGATCATGGTGCGCAGCAGGTTGGACTTGCCCGCCTGCGGGCCGCCGACGACCGCGCCGTGCCCCTGGGCACCCGCCAGGTCCAGCGTCAGCGAGTCCTGGCGCTGGTGGTACGGCACGTCGATCAGCCCGACCGGCACCTGCAACCGCCCGCTGTTGAACGAACCGGCTGCGGTGTAGCCGCGGTCGTCGGTCGCCTGCAGCGGCGGCAGCAGACCGTCCAAAGTGGGCGGTGCGTCCAGCGGCGGCAGCCACACCGTGTGCGCGGGCGGGCCCGCGCCCTCGACCTTGCGGATCACCAGCTGGAAGTCGGTCGGTGCTGCGGTGTCGTCCTTGGTCTCCTTGGGCTCCTCGACCACCGAGGTCTCCGGTTCCGGGGGCTTCTCCACGTATTCCGGGGTGAACTCCCGCGGCCGCTTCTCGCCGGTGACCGGCGAGGCCGCGATGCCCATCGGACGCCGGCCGCTGGTCTGGTGGTCGTGCTCGGAGACGTAGGCGGCGCGGAAGCGGTCCATGCCCTCGGGATGCTTGAGGTAGCCGTGCCCACCGTCGGCGGGCAGGTCCGCGGCGTCCGGCATCCCGATCGCCGCACGGGATTCCGAAGCGTCGAAGGTCTTGAGCCCGACCCGGTAGGACAGGTGCGCCTGCAGACCGCGCAGCTTGCCCTCGTCCACCCGCTGCGAGGCCAGCAGCAAGTGGACCTGCAGCGACCGGCCCAGCCGGCCGATCATGGTGAACAGCTCGGCGAAGTCCGGCTTCTGCGAGAGCAGCTCGCTGAACTCGTCGATCACCACGAACAGCGCGGGCATCGGCTCCTGCGCGTTGTCGTCACCGGCTTCGTAGAGCTTGCGGTAGTCCCAGACGTTGCGCGCGCCCGCCTTGTTCAGCACTTCCTGGCGGCGGTTCATCTCGCCGTCCAGCGCGGCCTGCATCCGGTCCACCAGCGTGGCGTCGTCGCCCAGGTTGGAGACGCTGGCCGAGACGTGCGGCGCGGTCTCGAAACCGTTGAACGTCGCACCGCCCTTGAAGTCGACCAGCACGAAGTTCAACGCCGCCGAGGAGTGCGTCGCCAGCAGCCCGAGCACGATCGTGCGCAGGAACTCCGACTTGCCGGAGCCGGTCGCACCGATGCACAGCCCGTGCGGGCCCATGCCGCCGTAGGCGGTCTCCTTGATGTCCAGGTGCACGATCTCGCCCTGCTCACCGGGTCCGATCGCGACCCGGTAGAGGTCCTCGCGCGGACGCGGCCGCCACGCCTCGTTCAGGTCGAAGGTGACCGGGTCGCCCGCCAGCCCCAGCTGCTCGATGTAGTTCAGCGGGGTCTTCAGCGGCTCGAACGCGCCGTCGTCCTCCACTGCCGCGGCTCCGCTCGGGACCCGGTACGGCGACATCATCCGGGCCACCGAGGTGGCCTCCGCCATGGTCAGCGAGTCCGGTTCGCCGAACCACTCCACGCTGTTCTGCCCGCGGGCGCCGATCCGGTCCGGCTCCACCACGATCCGCATCCCGCGGCGCGCGGTGAGCTGGCCGAGCACGTCGGTGAGGTCGATCAGCGTCACGCCTGCCATGCCGCCTTCGACGACGATCTGCTCCTCGCGGCTGATCTCGGCGTCGTCGAGCAGGATCACGACGTGCGGGCGGCCCTCCGGCGGAGCCGCGTTGCGCTGGAACCGCGGGCGGTCGGCGAGTTCCTCGCCGAGCATCTCCTCGATGGCGCGCAGCGAACCGGCCATCAGCCGCATCGGGCCGATGCCGTCGGTCTCGGTGGGGTGCTGGGCGTGCGGCAGCCACTTCACCCAGTCCCACTCGCTGCGCGAGCGGCCGCTGGAGGCGACCGCGATGATCACGTCGTCGGGGGTGTGGAAGGTGGCGAGCTGGGTCAGCATCGCCCGCGCCAGCCCGCGCGCCAGCTCGCGCTCGCCCTGCAGCCCGACCGCGGCGAACCCGCGCAGCGAGGTGGCGATCGGCAGGCCGGACACCAGCGAGTGCGCGCGCACGAACCGGCGCAGCGCCAGCGTGGTGATCGGCTCCAGCTCCTCGACCGGGCCGGTCTGCGGCGGCACCAGGCGGGTCTCCAGCCGCTGCGAACCGCGGCCCACGCGCACCTGGCAGAAGTCGTTGTCGTTCGGGCGCCGCTCCCACATCCGGCGGGAACCGTCCGCAATGGACCAGAGCGTCTGCGGGTCCGGGTGCACCCACTCGCGAGCCAGCCGCTGCTCGTCGGCGGCTTCCCTGGCGCGTTCCCGCATCTGGCCGAGGTAGCGCAGGTAGTCCTTGCGGTCCTCGTTCATCTCGGCCTTCTTCTGGCCGCCTTCCCGGCCGCCACCAGCCATCATGCCGACGGTGCTGACCAGCATCATCATCGGCATCATCATCATCATCGGGTTGTCCTTGGCCCGCTGAAGCATGAACGCCATCATCCCGAGCGATGCCACGATCATGACGCCCGGAAGCACCTTCTGGACGATGTTGCCCGGGATCACCCGCGGAATCTCCGGCGGTGGTTCGAGGTGCACCTCCCCACCCGGTGGCCTCGGAGCGGCCAGTCGCGGCATTCGCTTGAACTGCAGCGTGCTCACCGGAGGCGACAACCTTTCCTTCTCGTGGCAATGCGTGCGGCCGGGCGCGGCGGCCGCGGACCGCGGGCGGCATTCTGCACTGCCCGCGGCGGCGCCGTCCGCGGAACCCCGGGACTCGACCGTGCTCGTGACCAACCGGATATCAACGTGTTGGCACGAGTTGGACCAAACCCTTCACCCGCTCGCGGTCGGTGCGGCCATACTAGGGGCGCTTCGCGGCCGGGCGGGCCGCTTTCGGCGAGAAACCGACCGTCCTTCGTGGAGCGAGCGGAATGCACGGACCTAGGAAGTAGGGGGCCTGGAGTGGCTACCGGGACCACGGTGTTCAGCCGCGTGACAGTGGTGGCGCCGAACACTCGCATCGACTTGGCGCTGCCCGCCGATGTCGCGGTGGCGGATCTGCTGCCGATGCTGCTGGACATGTCCCGAGAGACCGCACCCGACGGCGGTTCGCGGCACGGCGGGTGGTGCCTGGCCAAGCTCGGCGACGAGCCGCTGGACAACAGCCAGACGCTGGCCTCGCTGGGCATTGTGGACGGTGACCTGCTGCAACTGCGGCGTCGTTCGGACAATCCGCCCCCGCCGCTGTACGACGACGTGGTCGACGCGCTCGCCGAGGCCGAGCCGGGCAGCTACCGGCCGTGGACCAAGGAGACCGCGAACAAGATCGGGCACACCGCGGGCGCGCTGGCGATGGTCGGCGCGGCCGCGGCGCTGGGGTTGACCAGCGTCACCGGCGGGCTGCTGTTCCACATCGTCACGGCCGTCGTGGCGCTGTTCGTTGCGGTGTTCGCCACCGGCATCGGCTCGATCGTCGCCCGCGCCTACGGCGCCCCCACCACCGGCACGGTGATCGCCGGGGCGGGCGGGCTGCCGATGGCGTTCGTGGCCGGGCTCAACGCCATTCCGTTCGGCGACAGCCTGCGGCCGGGCCTGCTGCTGGCCAGCGCGCTGGTGCTGATCTTCGCGTCGATCTCGCTGATGGTGATCGGCACCGGCGTGGTCACGTTCATCGCCGCGGCCACCGTGTCCTCGTTCGGCGTGCTGGCGTTCATCGTCGCGACGCTGCTGCCGCGGGAAGCCACTGCTGCCGGAGTCGCCGCGGGCGCCGCCGCGGTCGGGCTCGCCGGGATCTCGCTGCTGCCGCGGCTGACCATCCAGCTCGCCAAGCTGCCGCTGCCGCACGTGCCGGGCAACGCCGAAGACCTCAAGGAGGACGCGGGCTTCCCGGACTACCGGATGATCGAGCGCCGCACCGGGCTGGCGCACCAGTACATGACCGGGCTGATCATCGGCTGCGGGCTGACCGCGGCGCTCGGCGCGATCCTCGCGGCCGTGACGTCCGAGCACGGCGTCTTCGGCCCGCTGCTGGCCGTGGTCGTGTCCGCGGTGCTGCTGCTGCGCGGCCGCAACTACGCCAACGGCAGCCAAGCGGTGGCGCTGCTGCTGACCGGTCTGCTCGCGGCGCTCGGCGTCACCGCCGGGTTGCTGGTGATGGTCGCGCAGCAGCCGGTCTGGGTGGCCGGGGTGTTCCCGCCGCTGCTGCTGCTCGGCGTGCTGGCGCTGGTGTTCGGCGTGGTGTTCCCGAACCGGCGGTTCTCGCCGGTGCAGCGGCGGACGGTGGACATCCTGGAGGCGGTGCTGATCGCGCTGGTGCTGCCGCTCGCACTCGGCGTCATGGACCTGTACATGGCGGTCCGCGACCTGAACCTCTCGTTCTGATGACCAGCCGCACCAACCGGTCGTTGCGGCGCGCGCTGGCGCTGTCGGCGGTAGTGGGCGTGACGGTGTTCGGCCCTGCGATGCCCGCCTCCGCCGAGGACCCCTTGGACTTCCAGCCGCCGGAGCTGACTCCCGCCACCCCGCCCAGCGGGCCGCTCGGGGTTACCGGGAACTACGAAGCCGCGCAGGGCTGCATGCAGCCCAACAGCGGCGGCACCTCGGTTCAGGAGAAGCCGTGGAGCCAGCGCACGCTCGGTTTCGAGCGGGCGCACGAGCAGGGCTACACCGGCTCCGGCGCGACGGTCGCGGTGATCGACACCGGCGTGAACCCGCATCCGCGGCTGCAGCTGAACGGCGGCGGAGGTAGCGCCGTGCCGGACGGCGGGGCGAACTCCGACTGCGACGGCCACGGCACCGTGGTCGCCGGGATCATCGGGGCCTCCGACTCCCCCGAGACGGGATTCACCGGAGTGGCGCCCGATTCGACGATCATGTCGATCCGCCAGTCCTCCCAGCTGTTCCAGGACAAGCAGCAGAACAAGACGGTCGGCGACACGCAGTCGATGGCGCAGGCCGTGCAGCACGCCGTCGACCAGAACGTCAGCGTCATCAACATCTCGCAGTCGTCCTGCCAGCCGATGGCGCAAGCGATGGCGGACCTCGGCGACCACAACAACCGACTGGGCAACGCGGTCAAGAACGCCTACGACAAGGGCATCGTCGTCGTCGCTGCTGCGGGCAACACGCAGGACAGCTGCCAGAAGAACCCGTCCGGTTCCCCGACCACCGCGGTGCTGCCCGCCTGGTTCGACAAGTACGTGCTCACGGTCGGGTCGGTCGGACAGCAGGGCCAGCCGTCGGAGTTCACCGTCCCCGGCCCGTGGGTGGACGTCGCAGCGCCCGGCGAGAACCTCACCGGGCTCGACCCGGGCAAGGGCGGCACCACGGTCGTCAACCAGCTCGCGACCGGGCAGGGCGGCCAGCCGGGCCCGATCCAGGGCACCAGCTTCGCCGCGCCCTACGTCTCCGGGCTGGCGGTGCTGATCAAGCAGAAGCACCCCGAGCTGTCCGCGGGCGAAGTGATGGACCGGATCGAGAAGACCGCGCTGAGCCCCGGCGGGCCGAACGGCCGCAACGACATCGTCGGCTACGGCCTGATCGACCCGATGGCCGCACTGGACAACGTGATCCCCGCCGAGCACGGGCAGCGGCCAGCGCCGGTCAAGCCCGCCCGGCTCGGTGCGGACGTGATCCCGCAGCCGAACTGGCTCGCGCTGACGATCGCCTTCGGCGGCTCGCTCGGCGGCATCGGGGCGGTGCTGTTCACGGCGTTCCTGGTGCGCGCGCGGCGCGCCGTGCGGGCGCGGGAAGCAGGGCAGGACGCGGAGTAGCGGCGCGGAACGGCCGGCGAACGGCCCGGAATCGTCCTGGCGCGGATGGTTCGGGCCGTTTGTTCTGCGCAGTGCAACCCCCGACCGCACTCCTCCGGGATTCGGTGCCGAATCATCACGCCTCGTGGAAATGCTCCGGACGGAGCGTGTCAAAACGCCTTCACGCCCCGGCGCAAAATCGGCGTTCACATTTTCGTTACGCATCGGATGTCGCCCGGCCGTTGACGATGACCCGGCCGCGAACAATGCACCGAAAACCACGGATCCCATATCGCGGTCACCGCGCAAAAATCCGCCCGCGACCCGATGGGCCGGCGGGCGGATTCTGCGGACGACCAGAGCGTTCCGGTCAGCTCCCGGCAGTGCCGGATTGCTGCTGCGCCTGCGGCGGCGGCCGGTTCACCCCGCCCGGCGGCACCGGGATGGAGTCGTAGACGAAGCTCGCCTGCGCCGGATCGAGGAAGTCACCGCGCGGCAACGTGCCAAGAATCCGCGCCGGCCCCGCCTTGATCGACCCGGGGTTGTTGGTCACGCCCAGCCCCTGCGCCGTCTTCCCGTCCTTCACGCCGTAGACCACGCCCTGGTCGGACACCAGGTAGATCGGCCCGGACTCGGCACCCGGCTCGTTGAACGCCGCGCGCACCACCCCGGCCTTGCCAGCGGGCATGTAGAAGTAGTCCACGTTCGGGCCGGTCCCGTCGAACTGGGCCAGCTTCACCGGCGCGGCCTTCGCCGGGCTGCCCTTGTTCGTGGTGACCGTGATGTGCTGCCCGCCGTTGATGTTGCGCCAGCTCAGGCAGGACGTGTCGGCCTGCTGGAACGGCACCGGCTTCGGCACCACGGTCGGGAAGGTCTCCAGCGCCATCTGCTGCCCGTCCGGTGCGGACTGCGCGTCGGTGATCGTGCCGGTGGCGTTCGGAATGCCTTCCGAGCGCGGCTTGTCCGCGTGCAGCACGGCGGCCGCACCGGCGCTGATCTCCTGCTTCCCGCTGGGCAGCAGCACGTAGAACTTGTCCGGGTTGCCCGCGACGGTCTGGCGGACCACGTCACCGGAGTCGTAGGAGTTCTGCATGTAGTCGACCGTGCCGCTGGGCGCCTCCGGGATCCGCAGCTCCGGCACCTCCGGGACGGCGTTGAGCATCTTCGTGCTGATGGTGCGCGGGGTCTGCCCGTTCAGCCCGTAGATGTCCATCACGGCCCGCTCGGAGCGGTCCACCTTCGCCTTCACCGTGCGGGTGTTCGGGTTGCCCGGCGCACCGTCCACCCGGTACATCAGGTATTCCTGCCCGGACGCCTGGTCCCGCACGAACAGCGACTGGTTCTCGGCCAACTCGGTGCCGTGGTTGGGATCCCCGCCGATGACGGTGGTCTCCACGTTCGCCGGGCGCGCCGAGCCGGAGACGTTGAGGTCGTCGGCGACCTGGCCCACGTCGCAGATCGCCCAGGACGGATCGGCGATGTTGTTCGGGTCCGGCAGGTAGTTCGGCGCGTTGACCATCCCGGTGCGCGGCCCGCGCGGGAATTCGCCCAGCGCGGCCTCCTTTACGGTGGTGGCCTGCACCGCCTGCCCGCCCTGGCCACCACCCTGGGCCATCACCAGCAGCTTCGCCGATGCCATGTTCAGCATCGGGATCAGCCGCTTCTGCGCCTGCTGGTCGGCGGTGACGACGTATACGCTGCCGCTGTCCTTGCCGATCACGATCGAGCCCGGCTGCGGCACCGAACCCTTGCCGCCGAACAGTCCCCACACCAGGAATCCGATGATGCCGATGCAGGCGAGGATCGCGCCCGCGACGGTCGCGCGCTTATGCGAACCCATCGGATCGTGCAGCATCACGGCGTCTTTGCGGACCAGTGCCGATTCCATGCGGCGAAGGACGAACCGGTACGCCTGGACCTGTGACTTCGTTGTGGGTGTTGATGCCATTCTTCGCCTACAGCTCTCCCGTCCGAGGTACGGTTCCGCAGGATAGCCGCCGAGAGTCCGCGAACGGGTCCGATCCGCCGAGTCCGTGGGCATTCTTTCGCGCGGCCGCCGAACGACCTGGTTAGCGCGCCGCGCGCACTACCTGCGAGGGGAAGAGACCGAACGGATGTCCGTCAGCACGCAACATCCGGCCCAGCCGAACGCCTCCGCTCCCGGCGGCGCCCGCACGCGCATCCGCGCGCGGCGGCGCACCATCGGCGCGAGCCTCGGGGCGATGCCGGTGGCCAACATCGTCGTCATCGAGGTCGGCCTGGCGATCGGCTTGATCCTGGTGTGGCTCAACGAGCTGCTGTGGCCGGTGGCCGCGGGCGTTGCCGGACTCGCGTTGATCATCGCGCTGCTGCGCAGGCGCGGGCGGTGGTTCACCCAGTGGTTCGGACTGGTGCTGCAGTACCGCACCCGCAGCCACACCCGCCGGTCCGAACCGCCGTCCGCGGACGTCAGCGAACTCGCCGAGGACATCAACGGCGACGGCATCATCGGCCCGGACGAGAACCACCGCGTGGCGCTGCTGCGGATCGCCGTCGAGGACCTGGTCGTCGCGCGCGGCCGGGACCACGACCGCAATCCCGTCGGTTTGGCCTGGCACGACGGCAAATGGACCGCGGTGCTGATGGTCGACCCGACCCCGCCGCTGCTCAAGCCCACCGAGACCGCGTTGAACCTGCCGCTGGGCGTGCTCGCGCCCTGCCTGGAGGACCGCGGCGTGGTGCTGGACGCGATCCAGGTCATCTGGCACTGCTACCCCGGCAGTTCGTCGCTGCCCGCGGATTCCCCCGCGCTGAACTCGTACCTGGAGATGGTGGGGCCGACCGCGGCGGCCGCGCGCCGCAGCACGTGGGTGGCGGTCCGGCTGGACCCGCAGCGCTGCGCGAAGGCCGTCGGCGAACGCGGCGGTGGCGTGGTCGGTGCGCACCGGGCGCTGATCGGCGCGCTCTCCCGGGTGCGCAACGCGCTCAGCGGATGCGGCATCCCAACCCGTCCGCTGGACCCGGACGAGCTGCTGCAGGCGGGCATCTCCTCGGCCGAGCTGAACGACTCGCTGCGCGAACAGCGCCCGGTCGGGCTGACCGAGCGGTGGAACAGCGTCACCGCGGGCAGCGTCGGGCACTCCAGCTACGCGATCACCGGCTGGCCGAACCACATGAGCGACAGCATCAACGCACTGACCGGCGTGCGGGCGCTGTCCACCAGCATCGCGATGTCCATCGCACCGTCCGGTGAGGACGGTGAGGTCGGGCTGCGCGGCCTGGTCCGGGTCAGCGCCCGGACCCCTTCGGCCCTGAACGCTTCGGACGAACGACTGCGCGAGATCAGCAACCGGCTCAACCTGACCCTCACCCCGCTGCGCGGGATGCAGCTGGCCGGGCTGACCGGAACGCTGCCGCTGGGAGGTGCGGCATGAGCCGAACCCGGACCTTGGACACCCCGGGCAACGTCAACGGCACCGCACCGGAGTTCCTGGTGCGCCCGGAGATGCTGGACGTGGTGAGCCCGCCGGGTGACCGCGGCGGCATGGTCATCGGCAAGGGCGCGCGTGGCGAGTCGGTAACCGCCTCGATCCTGCGCCCGGACCCCACCCGCGTGGTCACCGTCGGCGGGCTGTACCTGGCCCGGCAGATCGCGCTGCGCGCCATCGCCACCGGCGCGTGGGTCACCATCGCCACCGGCAGGCCCGCGGCGTGGAAGACGGTGGAGCACGCGGCGGGCAAGCTCGCGGACGGCAGCCAGGTACCGCTGGTTCAGCTGCGCAAGCTGCAGCCCTACGACCTTCCGCGGCCCACCGAGGACGCGCCGCTGCTGATGATCCACGACGGCGGTGCGGTGCCGCAGGAGCTGTTCCCGCCGCGCGCCCCGTGGCAGACCACGATGTACGTGCTGCCCTACCTGCACCCGCAGGCGGGCAGCGGTACGGCCACGAACACCGCGGATCTGGTGCTGCTGCAGCGGTTGCCGTTGCAGCAGGCGCAGCTGGCGGCCCGCTTCTGGTACTTCGATCCCTCGACGCGCGTCCAGCAGCTGACCCAACTCCCCGACGACGGAGTGATCGCCCTCGGCAACAACATGTGGGCCCCGATCACGCTGGTCACGAACCCCAAGGAGCAGGACATCCTCGGCCCCATCCGCCGCGGCGACTGACCCCGCGCACACCGTTCGCGCTCCCGGAGTGAACGGCCTGTTCGTCCGAATAGATTGGTCAAACGGTCCGTTCGCTCGCGCGCTCCGGGTGGGCGAGTGCCGGGCCGACACGCCCGCACGCCACCCGTTCCGCCCAGTCCTTCCAGGAGCGAACGGACCGTTGGTCCGGCTAGACCGGGCGAACAGTCCGTTCGCTCGCTGCGAATGCAGAGTTCGGGGGAGCTCGGGCGGGCGCGTCGGGCGCGCCGGTCAGGTCTTGATCTCGCCGTAGCGGGCCAGGGACTCCTGGCGTTCGTGGTGGTGCTCGACGATCGGGCCGGGATAGCCGTTCGGCGGCCCGTCGGGCAGTTTCCACGGCTCGTGCGTCGACTTGGCGCTGAGCCCGCGCAGTTCCGGGACGAACTCGCGCACGTAGGCGCCGTCCGGGTCGAACCTCGTGCCCTGGGTGATCGGGTTGAAGATCCGGAAGTACGGCGCCGCGTCGGTGCCCGTCCCGGCCGCCCACTGCCAGCCGTGCTGGTTCGAGGCCAGGTCCCCGTCGACCAGGTGCCGCATGAAGTGCCGGGCGCCCCACCACCACGGCAGGTGCAGGTCTTTGACCAGGAAACTCGCCACCACCATGCGAATCCGGTTGTGCATCCACCCGACCGCGAGCAGCTGCCGCATCCCGGCGTCGACCACGGGGAATCCGGTGCGTCCGGCGCACCACGCCTCGAACCGCTCCCAGGCGTCGGCGCCGGTGTCCAGCCGCATCCGATCGAACCGCGCGTCGAAGTTGCGCCGCGCGCTTTCCGGCCAGTGCCACAGCACATCGGCGTAGAACTCGCGGAACGCCAGCTCGTTGCGGTAGCTGTCGACGCCTTCGCCGCCGCGCCCGTCCAGATCAGCCAGCAGCGTCCGCGGGTGCACGCACCCCCAGCGCAGGTACGGCGACATCCGGCTCGTCCCGGCGTGGTCCGGGCGGTCCCGGTCCCGCTCGTATTCGTGCACAGTGGACTTGAGGAATTCCCGCCAGCGCTTCTTCGCCGCGGACTCCCCCGCAGGCGGCAGCACCAGTTCGCCGAGTTCCTCGTCGTCCGGGATCGGCACCGCACCTACCCGGCGCGGCAGCGTCCAGTCCGCAGCGGACGCGCTCGTGCGGGCGGGCTTCGGGCGGCCGTGCTCGTCCCATGCGCGGCGGAACGGCGTGAACACCTTGTACGGCGCGCCGTCCCGCTTGGTGATCCGGCCAGGGGTGACCGCGTACGGCGAACCGGTCGGCACCCACTCGACATCGGCTCCCAGCGCTTCCCGGCCCCGCAGCGCTTCCCGGACCCGCTCATCGCGGCGGCGTCCGTACGGCCCGGTGTCGGCGGAGACGTGCACGCTGCTCGCGCCCGTCCGCTCGGCCAGTTCCGGCACCACCCGCTCCGGCTCACCGCGCAGCACCAGCAACTTCCCGCCGAGCTGCTCGTCGAGTTCCCGCAGGCACCGGTACAGGAACGTGCGGCGCGCAGGCCCTGACGGCCCGAGCAGCGCCTCGTCCAGCACGAACAACCCGATCACCGGGCCGCGGCGGGCCGCTTCCTGCAACGCCGGGTGATCACCGAGGCGTAGGTCGCGGCGGAACCACAGAATCGCGGGTGCGCTCATGCCCGGACCATACGGCCGCGAACGCGAAACGGCCCCGTCACCGGCCGATGGCCGGTCCGGGGCCTGCCCGACGATTCAGAGCTCGATTCAGCGCTCGCCGATGGGCTGGTAGGAGCGCTCGGCCGCGCCGGTGTAGACCTGGCGCGGACGGCTGATCTTGCGGGCCGGGTCGACCAGCATCTCCCGCCAGTGCGCGATCCAGCCGGGCAGCCGGCCGAGCGCGAACAGCACGGTGAAGTACTTCGTCGGGAACCCCATCGCCTTGTAGATCAGGCCGGTGTAGAAGTCGACGTTCGGGTACAGCTTGCGCTCGACGAAGTAGTCGTCGGCCAGCGCCCGCTCCTCCAGCCGCATCGCGATGTCCAGCAGCGGGTCGTTCGCGCCGAGCTTGCTCAGCACCTCGTCGGCGGTCTTCTTCACGATCGCCGCGCGCGGGTCGTAGTTCTTGTACACCCGGTGCCCGAAGCCCATCAGCTTCACACCGGGCTCCTTGTTCTTGACCCGGTTGACGAACGAATCCACGTCGTCGCCGTTGTTGTGGATGCCTTCCAGCATCTCCAGCACCGCGCTGTTCGCCCCGCCGTGCAGCGGCCCGAACAGCGCGTTGATGCCCGCCGAGGTGCTGGCGAACAGGTTCGCCTCCGAGGAGCCGACCATCCGCACCGTGGAGGTCGAGCAGTTCTGCTCGTGGTCGGCGTGCAGGATGAACAGCAGGTCCAGCGCGCGGGTCAGCGCGGGGTCGACCTCGTAGGGCTCGGCGGGGAACCCGAAGGTCATCCGCAGGAAGTTCTCCACCAGCCCCAGCGAGTTGTCCGGGTACAGGAACGGCTGGCCGACGGACTTCTTGTAGGCGTAGGCGGCGATCGTGGGCAGCTTCGCCAGCAGCCGCACGGTGGACAGCTCCACCTGGTTCTCGTCGAACGGGTCGAGGCTGTCCTGGTAGAAGGTGGACAGCGCGGACACCGCCGAGGACAGCACCGGCATCGGGTGCGCGTCGCGCGGGAAGCCGTCGAAGAACTGCTTGAGGTCCTCGTGCAGCAGGGTGTGCCGCTGGACCCGGTCGTTGAACTCGTCGTACTGCGCCTGGGTGGGCAGCTCACCGTAGATCAGCAGGTAGCTGACCTCGATGAAGTTCGACTTGGCGGCCAGCTCCTCGATCGGGTAGCCGCGGTAGCGCAGGACACCCGCGTCCCCGTCGATGTAGGTGATGTTGGACTCGCAGGACGCGGTGTTGACGAAACCCGGGTCCAGCGTCACCAAACCGGTCTGGGACAGCAGCTTCCCGAGATCCACACCGGGCGAGCCTTCGGTGGGCTGCGTCACCTGCATTTCGTGCTCGCCACCGTCGTAGCGCAGCGCGACGGTACGTTTGGCGGTCTCGTCGGGCATTCGGGAACCTCTCGCGCTCGTGAATGGGGTGGTGAGCCATCCGCGGCGACGCGCGCACCTCCCCGGCGCGGCAGCGTGGTCGGGCGAAGCGTCGGCCGGGGTCTTCCGGACCGCCGCAGCACCACCCCGTTGGGGTCCTGTCAGTTGTCACGCTAGACCGCTGCAGGCCCCTCGCGCAGCAATCGTGTTAGCCCTTTTGGGCAGGTGGGACCACGATCACATCGTTGATCGGGCCGGATGCTGCCACCCCCTTCGGCCGGTTGACGCAGCGGCCGATCCGGACGGACCGGGCGGGGCGAACCAGCCTGATCACCGTCCGGAACCGGCGCCCGCGCCGGTGTGCACCCAACGCGTCGGAAAGCTCCCGACCAAGATCGTCAGCGGTCCAGTTCGGCGGCCGTCGGCGGCTCGGCCCCCGGACGCGAGACGGTGATCGCGGCGGCGCGGGCAGCGAACCCGAGCCCCTCCCGCCACTGCTCGGGAGTGAGCTCGCGCAGCGCCTCCGGACTCAACGCACCGTTGCGGTGCAGCCACGCGAGCAACGCCGCGTGCACCGTGTCACCGGCGCCGATCGTGTCGGCGACTTCGGCCCGCACGCCCGCGACCTCGACCGGCGCACCGTCACCGACCAGCACGGAAATCCCGTCCGCACCACGGGTCAGCACCACTCCCGCGGGTCCGGCCTGCTGCCAGCGGCGCAGCGCCGCGTCCAGGTCCTGCCCGCCGGCCAGCCACTCGGCGTCCTCCACCGACAGCTTCAGCAGGTGCACCGAGGGCAGCCAGCTCTCGAACCGCTCGCGGTAGGCGTCCGGGTCGGTGATCAGGTCGGCGCGGATGTTCGGGTCCAGTGCCACGAACCGGCCGCGGGCGACCTCCCGGAACAGCGCCTGCTCGTAGACCGTCGCGGAGGGCTCCAGCACCATGCCGAGCGTGCCGAACGAGACGGCGGTGACCTCGTCCGGGAGCGGCCCGCTGTCGGCCACCAGCCGCGCTGCGGTCTCGGCGGTGTGGAAGACGTAGCGCGCCGAGCCGTCCTCGCTCAGCCCCACCACCGCCAGCGTCGTCGGCTCCGGCCCGCGCTGCACCAGGTCGGTGCGCACGCCGGACTCGACCAGCCGGTCCACCAGCTTCTCGCCGAACTGGTCGGTGGAGAGCTTCGCGTAGAAGGCGGTGGGCACCTGGAGGCGACCGAGCGCGATCGCGACGTTGTACGGCCCGCCGCCGAGCCGCGGGTGCAGCGGCCCCAGCTCGCCGCCGGGAGTGCCTGCGTCCGGGACGAGGTCGACGAGGGCTTCTCCGCCGATGACGATCACGTTTCCTCCGTGCTGCCGTTGCTCTGGGCTGGCTTGCTTTCGGGCTGCTTCGCTGTGGGTTGTCCGCCGCGGGCCGCGCTGCTGCGCTACCGGCCAGTCTGGCTTGCGCCGAACCGGGAGATCCCCGGGACGTTCAGGCACCCGCTTCGGGCGGGTCGATCCGCGGGTTCGCCGCACCGGGTTCGGACAGGCCGCCGAGCAGGAAGCGGGACAGCTCCGCGAACGCCTCCGCGTCGGACAGGCCGGTCCGCTCGGCGATCTCGCCGCGCTGAATCGCTCCGATGGTGCTGCCGACCAGCTCCGCGACGAACGCGGCGTGCACCTCGCGGAACACGCCTTCGCGCACGCCGTCGCGGATGTAGCCGCGCACGTGCTCGGCGGCGGCTCGCGCGTTGGCCTCGTAGCTGGCGCGCGTCGCCGGGTTGGCGGCCATGTCCGCCATGAACTGGCGCGAAGCCGGGCGCAGCCGTTCCGCCGCGGCGTCGAGGTAGGTGCGCATCCTGCTGCGCACGTCGGCGGCGTCGGCCACGGCGCGTTCGATTCCCGCGGTGGCGGTCTTGAAGAAGTGCCCCACGACCCGCACCGCCAGCTGCTCCTTGCTGCCCGCGAGCGTGTACAGCGTCGACTTCGAGCAGTGCAGGTGCGCGGCCAGGTCGTCGAGGGTGAAGTGCGCGAACCCCTCCGCGAGGAACAGCTCGCAGAGCCGGTCCAACAGCTGCGCACGGCGTTGCGCTCGCGATCCGGACCGCGCGACGCCGGACGTGCGCGTCCCGCCGGGGCTGCGCACGCCCGGATCGGAGGTGGTCATGCGCCGAGACTGCCACAGCCGGGCCGCAAGCCCGGTTGGAGGGGCAATTTCCAGCTGTGCCGCGGGCTGGTGCGCGCACGACGGCATCAGTACTCTGATTGATCCTATAGTACCCAGCGGAGTACCTGAAGATTTTTCGAGCCAGGGCTCGGACCGCGTGCTCCGCCGAGCACCAGGAGCTGCGCCATGCCCGTCGACCGCCTGCTGCCCAGCACCGAAGCCGCCGACCTCATCGCGCTCACCCGCGACATCGCCCGGGACGAACTCGCGCCCGCCGCGGCCGGAGCCGAGCAGCGCGCGGACTTCCCGCGCAAAGCGTTCCGGCTGCTCGGCTCCTCCGGGCTGTTGGGGCTGCCCTACGCCGAAGAACACGGCGGAGGCGGCCAGCCGTACGAGGTCTACCTCCAGGTGCTCGAAGAACTCAGCAGCGCCTGGATGACCGTCGGCGTCGGGCTGTCGGTGCACACCATGTCCTGCTACCCGCTGGCCCGCTACGGCACCGATGCGCAGCGCGAACGGTGGCTACCGAAAATGCTCGGCGGCGAGCTGCTGGGTGGCTACGCGCTGTCCGAGGCGCACGCCGGCTCGGACGCGGCCGCGCTCAGCACCCGCGCCGAACGCGACGGCGACGACTACACCGTCACCGGCACCAAGACGTGGATCACCCACGGCGGCGTCGCGGACTACTACGCGCTGATGGCGCGCACCTCCGACGAAGGACCGCGCGGCATCACGTGCCTGCTGGTCGACGGGCGCACCGAAGGACTTTCCGCCGCCCCGCCGGAGCACAAGATGGGGCTGACCGGATCGCCCACCACCGAGCTGCGGTTCGAGGGCGCGCGGGTGCCCGCCGAGCGGCGGATCGGCGCCGAGGGGCAAGGGCTCGCGATCGCGCTGGACGCGCTGGACTCCGGGCGGCTCGGCATCGCCGCCTGCGCGGTCGGGCTCGCGCAGGCGGCGCTGGACCTGGCCGTGGACTACGCCGGGCAGCGGCAGCAGTTCGGCAAGCCGATCATCGATTTCCAAGGCGTGGAGTTCCTGCTCGCCGACATGGCCGCCGCCGTGCACTCCGCCCGCTCGGCCTACCTGGACGGGGCGCGGCGGCGCGACGCAGGCAAACCGTTCGGGATGCAGTCATCGATGGCCAAGCTGCTCGCCACCGATGCGGCGATGCGAGTGACCACCGACGCGGTGCAGGTGCTCGGCGGCGCCGGCTACACCACGGACTTCGCCGCCGAGCGCTACATGCGGGAGGCGAAGGTCCTGCAGATCTTCGAGGGCACCAACCAGATCCAGCGGATGCTCATCGCCCGGCACCTCGCCGACGCCTGATGCTCATGTGCAGCGGTGCTGCCCTTCAGTGACGCGACCGGCCGCCCTGCCCCGTCCGAAGCGCGCGGCTCACTTCATGCGCCAGGTCGATGACCGAGGCCCTGGTTCGTCGACGATCCGGTACGTGTCACTGGTGAAAGCCGTGCCCTCCTCCTTCGCCATGTCCACGAGGTCATAGAGAACGGCCTCGATGGCGACCTCCGCGAGGAGCTTCCAGTAGTCATCGCTATCCGGGTCGAGGTCGCGCCCGCGTTCACGGACATCGAGTCGAATGGCGTCTTTGATCCGGTCCTCGTGGGAACGCCCGAACGCCCAGTGAATCGTCCTGGCGTCCGGTACCCACCTATCGGATGGCTCCTGTCGATTCGACATCGGTCGATCCTATAGCCGCGGGACGACATATGCCCGCGCCGTCGTGAAGGGGTTGAGATTGCTGTGCACAGGCGCCACGATCTCTCCGACAGCAGTCCCTTGGTAAGTACCCAACGCAGTCAGTTTGCTGGGGTCGTCCTCAAGCGGCGTGTAATAGGTGACCGTATCGCCGATCGGGACCACCTGCTGGAGCTCGGAATGCCCGACCGGGCGCGTCGGGGCATCCGACGGAAGACCGGGAAGACCGCCCTCCACGTAGAACATGTCGCCGGTGATCCGCACGGTCGGCGCCTCGGTACCAGCGCACTCGACCCGAGTTTTGAAGATCACCGACTGGGCTCCTCGCGACCAGTGCGGGTTGTCGGACTTCATCTCGCACTCGCCGCCGCTGTACTTGAGGACGGTCGTCCGAGCCGCTGGGCCCGCAGGCTCAGTATCCGCCTGCGCTAAGCCGGGAAACGACATCGTAAGGGCAACAGCCGCGCCGAAGACGGCGATTCTTTTCAGCAAGAGCACATTCCCATCATCATTGCGCCGATCCTGAGACCTGCCGCAACTTAACGACGCGCGCACCAGGAGGGGCGCGAATTCGGCGATGACACCCGAATGGCCCAACTAGTCTTACCGGGCACGGCACCCGGCGGCCGTCAGAACGGGCGCAGGCCCCACTGGGCGATCCAGTTCTCCCCCGGTGGCAGCGCGATCAGGTCGATGCCGGAGTTCAACGCGTCCGGCGGGCAGGTCATCGGCTCGATCGCGACCGCGCGGCCGCGGCCGGGGAACTCGTCGGCCGTGTAGACCTGCACCCACTTGAACACCGGATCGGCCCACAGCTCGACACCGTGCCCGGAAGGCGCGGTGAGCGAGTGCCGCACCAGCTCATCCGGATCGTCCGGCAGCGGCTCCGCACCGCCGAACGCGGTGTCCAGCAGCACCCCGGCGAGCCTGCGGCCGCGGCGGAACTCCTGCTCGTCCCCCTCCAGCGAACGCGGTGGGCGCACCGGCAGCAGCCGCTCCGGATCCACCGGCAGCACCGTCGCCGCGGCCAGTTTCAACGTGCAGTCGTCGGTCTCGGCCGAACCGGCCCGCGGGTACGGATGCACCCCGACGCCGAACGGGACGGCGCGGGCGCCCAGGTTCTCCACGGTGTGCGTGACGGTCAGCCCCGACTCGTCCAGCGCGTAGCCGATCGAGGTCAGCAGCGGCACCGGCCAGCCCGGCTGCACCGGGACCATCGCGTGCAGCACGATCGTCGACTCCGCGTGCTCCACGACCGTCCACACCGTGTGCCGCAGCAGGCCGTGGATGGCGTTGTGCCGGTCCGGCTCGGTCAGCGCGAGCTGCTGCGGCTCGCGCTCCAGCACCCAGCGGCCGTCGGCGACGCGGTTCGGCCACGGCAACAGCACCCCACCCGCCGCGCCCGGCGGCAGCCGGTCCGGGTGGTAGCTCTCGGAGTACGCCACCCCGTCCACCTCGAACGCGCGCAGCGCCGCCCCGACCTCGGTAACCACCGCGCGGGCCGCGCCGTGCGCGATCTCGAACTGGCGGCCGGTCGCGGGAACTGGATCATTCACGCCGACCACTCTAGAGCTTCCGGCGCCGCGGCGTGGCCGAACGAAAGCCCCGTTCCCGCGCGGATTCCCGCGGCGGGAACGGGGCTTCGCGAAGGCTGCGGGCTACTTGTTCAACGCCTCCGGGTCGAACTCGACCCGTCCCACGATCAGCCGGTTGACCACCCAGAACACCACGCCGACCAGCAGCAGCAGTCCGCCGATCAGATATTCGTCGACCGGGCGGCCGGACAGCGGGCTGGCGAAGAACGCGCACAGGATCGCGCCGAGCACCGGAACCCAGGTGGGTGCCTTGAAGTGCTCGTGCTCGACCTTCTCCCGGCGCAGCACCAAGACCGCGATGTTGACCACCGCGAACACCGCGAGCAGCAGCAGCGAGGTGGTGCTGCCCAAGTCCTCGATGTTCAACGTGCTCACCAGCACCACCGCGAGCAAGCTGGTGAACAGGATCGCCACCCACGGCGTCTGCCTGCTGCGGTGCACCCGGCCGAACGCCGAAGGGATGATCCGCTCGTTCGACATGCCGTACACGAGCCGGCTGGCCATCAGCATGTTCATCAAGGCGGTGTTGGTGACCGCGAACAGCGCGATGACGGAGAACAGGATGCCCGGGAACCACGGCGCCGCGGCCTCGACCACGAGCAGCAGCGGCGCGGAGGACGCGGCGAGCTCATCGGTCGGCACCAGCGTGGACGTGATCACGGCGATCGCCAGGTAGATCGCGGCCGTGATGCCCAGGCCCAACAGCAGCGCGCGCGGGAACGTCTTGACGGGGTCGCGGGTCTCCTCGGCCATGTTCACCGAGTCCTCGAAACCGACCATCGCGAAGAACGCCAGCGCGGTCGCCGACGTGACGGCGAACAGCGGCGAGGAATCCGTGGAGAACTGGGTGAGCCTGCTCGGGTCGGGCTGCACGTTCGGGTCGGAGCTGCCCGCCAGCAGCGCGTAGGCGCCGAAGCCGATCACGATCACCAGCCCGGACAGCTCGATGAACGTCAGCACCACGTTCATCTTCACCGACTCGCCCACGCCCCGGAAGTTGATCAGGGCGAGCACGATCAGGAACAACAGCCCGATGATCAGCGCGACGGGACTGCTGACCGGGAAGATCTCTTCCAGGTAGTCACCGCTGAACGCCTGCGCGGCCGACGAGGCCGAAGTGATGCCGGAGCACATCACCGCGAACGCGATCAGGAAGGTGATGAAGTGGACGCCGAACGCGCGGTGCACGTACAGCGGAGCGCCACCGGCCTTCGGGTACTTGCCGACCAGTTCCAGGTAGCTGCACGCGGTCAGGAAGGCGACCACGAAAGCCACCACGAACGGGACCCACAACGCCCCGCCGACCTTGCCTGCGACCTTGCCGGTCAGGGAGTACACGGTGGTGCCGAGGATGTCGCCCACCACGAAGAACAGCAGCAGTTTCGGCCCCATGACCCGTTTCAGGCCGGGCTGCGCACCGTCCGGAGCCTCGCCTTGCTCGGTCGTGTCGTTCGCCATGGCAGGAGAGTGTGCCCGCCGCGTCCAGGCGATCTTGTGGCGGCCCTGCGGAACGCGCTGCCACCGCGCGGCGCCGGGCTGGTGCGAACGGCGCAGCGGACTCCGCGAATCCGGGTTTCCCGCCGTCTCGCGGGCACCCGGAAGCAACGCGATCGGAAGAGTCACCGGGCGAAACCGAGTCCGTTCCGTCACCGCTGGAGGCAGGTACTGCTCCGTTCCGGTGGTTATTCGGTCGGCGCGCGGTAGCGCCAGAACGCGGGCAGGCACACCGCCGCCAGCACCGCGAACACCACGACGAGTACGCCGCCCACCGCGCTCGCGGCCTGCGCACCCGCGGCCGAGCCGCCGGCGCCGTGCAGCACGTCGGCCAGCCGTGGACCGCCCGCCACCACCACGGTGAACACGCCTTGGATGCGTCCGCGCATCTCGTCGGTGGCCGCGGCCTGCAACATCGCGCTGCGGTAGACCATGCTCACCAGGTCGGCCGCGCCGCCGACGGCCAGGAACAACGCGGCCAGCCACAGCGAGTCCGCGAGCCCGAAGCCCACGATCGCCACACCCCAGGCGACCACGGCGGTCGTCACTCCGACCCCGTGCCGCTGGATCCGGTGCAGCCAACCGGACAGCACGCCGGCCGCGAACGCGCCCAGCGGGATCGCCGCGTACAACGCACCCAGCGCCGCACCGCCGCCGGGCGGGTCGCCGAACACTCGCTCGGCCAGCTCCGGGTACAGCGCCCGCGGCATCCCGAAGACCATCGCGATGATGTCCATCAGGAACGACGCCAGCAGCACCGCGTGCCCGCCCAGGTAGCGGAACCCGTCGAGCACCGACCGCAGCCCGGCCGAGGTCGGCGCCCCGTCCAGCGGCGGCAGCGCGGGCAGCTGGAACACCGCCCATACCGCCACGGTCAGCGCCAACGCGTCCACGAGGTAGAGCACCGACAAGCCCAGCAACGGCAACAACGCCCCCGCCAGCAACGGACCCACGATCGAACCGAGCTGGAAGATCGTCGAGCCCAGCGCCTGCGCCGACGGCAGCAGCGGCGCCGGGATCAACCGGGCGATGGCGGCGCTGCGGGTCGGCATGTTCACCGCGAAGCACGTCTGTTGCGCGGCGAACAGCACCAGCACCAGCCACACCGAACCCACCCCGGAGGCGGCCACCAGCCACAGCAGGATCGAGGTGAAAGCCAACCCGGAGTTGGTCAACAGCAACAGCTTGCGCCGGTCCACGGTGTCGGCGACCGCGCCGCCCCAGAGCCCGAACACCAGCAGCGGGACGAGACCGAACACCCCGGCCAATCCGACGTAGGCCGAGTTCCCGGTGAGGTCGTAGAGCTGCTTGGGCACCGCGACCGCGCTGAACTGGGCGCCCACCGAGGTCACGATGCTGGAGATCCACAACCGCCGGTAGGCGGGATACCGCAGCGGCCGGGTGTCCAGCACGATCTTGCCGAGCAGTCCCCGCAACGTCCGCCGGGACCCTCCGGATGTTTGCGCCGTGCCACCGCTGCGCTGAGTCACGAGCGGCCAGCCTAGCCATCGCACGCATCGCGGACACCGCGATTTGTGATGCACCCGACCGGCCGCATCGCGTCGAAATCCGCCCCAGCAAGGCAAAAACGACCGATGGGACACGTGATCCCGACGATCTTGCACCCCGCGGGGTCAGTGCTGCGAGGCGTCAGCGCTGCTGGTTTTAGCGCCGCCTCCTCCAGTGCTGCAGGTCTTCAGTGCTGCTGGGTCTCGGCACTGCGGACCGGTCTTTCAGAGCCGCCCGCCGTCAGCGGTCCGCAGCGCTGCCCGAGGGCGCAGAATCACGGAGCCAACCGCTCCACGCTCCAGTTGTCGTCGTCGCGCCGGAAGCGGAGCCGGTCGTGCAGCCGGTCCGGACGGCCCTGCCAGAACTCGACCGCCTCCGGCCGGATCCGCCAGCCGCCCCAGTGCGGCGGCACCGGCACCTTCTCGGCCTCGGCGAAGCGCCGTTCCATGCCGTTG
This sequence comes from Saccharopolyspora sp. SCSIO 74807, assembly GCF_037023755.1. Lineage (NCBI taxonomy): Bacteria > Bacillati > Actinomycetota > Actinomycetes > Pseudonocardiales > Pseudonocardiaceae > Saccharopolyspora > Saccharopolyspora sp. SCSIO 74807. The sequence goes on from NZ_CP146100.1 coordinate 1,179,642, forward strand.
AGCGCCGACTGCAGCGAGTCGCGTCCGTTGACCACCCGGGACTGCGGCGAGGCCCAGGCACCGAGCTGCGACCCGCGGGGCCGGACCGCCCAGTACTCGGCGGTCTCCTCCGGCCGGACCTTCTCCACCTCGCCGCGCACGTTCACCTGCCGCTGCAAGGTCAGCCAGGGGAAGGTGGCGGCGGCGACGCGGGTGGCGAACAGGTCGTGGCTCTTCGAGGAGGTGTAGTTCGTGAAGAACACCAGGCCGCGCTCGTCGAAGCCCTTGCACAGCACGGTCCGGGAGGACGGGAACCCGTCGGCATCCGCGGTCGCGAGCACCATCGCGTTCGGTTCCGGTACCTGCTCCTGCACCGCCTCGTCGAACCACACCCGCAGCTGCTCGTGCCAGGTGGGCGCGAGCAGGTGCTCCTGCAGGGAGCCGGCCTCGTAGGACACCCGCATGGCGGACAACGTGCCGTTGGCGGTGCTCGTGGTGCTTTCCGACATCCGAACTTCCTCCCTGACCCGACTGGTGTGCGCCCGACGACCGGCAGCGCCGGAGGTTACGAGCCGCGCCGTCCCCGGAGACGGTCGCGGTGCGCCACGGCACCCGCTATGACGGTAAACGGACTCCGAACCTAGGCCGAACCGAGCCGAAGGTCACGATCGATTCCGCAAACGATGCAGTGACCGCACGCACACCCGGACGGCAGAGTCGTGCGCCCTGGTCAACACCGGGTTCGCCGGTCACCGACCTGGTCGTGCAGTGATCACCCGCCGGGCCCTGCAGCGATCACCGGCCACATCGCGGAGGGCCGCGGACCGGGCGTTCTGCCGACCGGGGCGCACAATGCCGCTGCGACGCCGCCACCGCTGCGTAGTGGCAGTGCGAAACAGGAATTGATCCGGCATTGCGGGCCATTCTTCGAAATGTCATATCCACCGGGCACCGCAAGCCGTGTGATCTTCGCCATTCCGGGGTCGTCGGCGACTTCGCGGCGATTGCCTCGCCGCCTCCGGCGGGTGCACTGTTACCGGCACAGCACAGGCTGCGACCGCGACCGCTGAAGTCCTCGTGCTCATGCACCCCGCCACGTCCCGCCGCGCGTCCCGCGCGCGGCCGCCCGGAACGACTCGACGAGGAGACGAGGCCACCATGAGCAACGAACCCACCGACTTCCGCCCCGGCCTGGAAGGCGTGGTCGCATTCCAGACCGAGATCGCCGAACCGGACAAGGACGGCGGTGCGCTGCGCTACCGAGGCGTGGACGTCGAGGACCTGGCCGGTCGGGTGTCCTTCGGCGACGTGTGGCAGCTGCTGGTCGACGGCCGGTTCGGCGGCGGCCTGCCCGCCACCGGCCCGGCACTGCTGCCGGTGCGCACCGGCAACGTGCGGGTGGATGCGCAAGCGGCGATCGCGATGCTGGCACCCGCCTACGGGTTCGAGCCGCTGCTGGACATCACCGACGAGCAGGCCCGCGACCAGCTCGCCCGGACCACCACCCTCGGGCTCTCCTACGTGGCGCAGTCCGCCCGCGGCGAGGACCTGCCGCGGGTACCGGAGAACCGCGTCGACGAGTGCGCCACGGTGACCGAGCGGTTCCTGACCCGCTGGCGCGGCGAGCCGGACCCGGCGCACGTGCAGGCGCTCGACGCCTACTGGGTCTCCGCCGCCGAGCACGGCATGAACGCCTCCACGTTCACCGCCCGCGTCATCGCCTCCACCGGCGCCGACGTCGCGGCCACGATCTCCGGCGCGGTCGGTGCGATGTCCGGTCCGCTGCACGGCGGCGCTCCCGCGCGAGTGCTGCCGATGCTGGCTGAAGCCGAGCGCACCGGCGATGCGCGCAAGGTCGTCGAGTCCATCCTGGACCGCGGCGACCGGCTGATGGGATTCGGTCACCGCGTCTACCGCGCGCAGGACCCGCGAGCCCGGGTACTGCGCAACACCTGCGAGCAGCTCGGCGCGCCCCGCTTCGAAGCGGCCGCCGAACTGGAGCGCGCCGCTCTCGAGGTGCTGCGGGAGCGCCGCCCGGACCGCCCGATCGAGACGAACGTGGAGTTCTGGGCCGCGGTGATCCTGGACTTCGCGCAGGTTCCGACCGAGATGATGCCCGCGATGTTCACCTGCGCCCGCACCGCGGGCTGGTCCGCGCACGTGCTGGAGCAGAAGCGCACCGGGCGGCTCGTGCGGCCGTCGGCGCACTACGTCGGCCCGGAGGCCCGCTCGCCGCAGCAGGTCGACGGCTGGGACTCCGTCTCGCCGTTGCCGGTCGCGGTGGCATGAGACCGGGAGTGGCGGGCCGGCCGGCGGCCCGCCACCGCTCCCGTGGCAGCTCCTTCTCCCACGACGCGGACTCGGAGGACGCGGCGCCGCTGCAGCAGCCAGCGTTGCTGCAGTCAGGACCGCTGCAGTCAGGGCCGCCGCGGCCAGGATCGCTGGGCGCCGGGCCCGTTGGCGGGTTTGCTCGCTTGATCGCTTGACGGATCGGCAGTGGATCGATCGCCAGTGGGCTGCTCGCCGGAAGACCGCGTGTTCGCTCATGTTTTCGAGTATCCGGACCCGAACATCCGTTCGCCATAGCTTGATCGGGTGGATCAGCAGCCTCCCGGCCGAACCCGGCCAAGGCGCGGGCGAACCGCTCGCAACACCGTCCTGAGCTCCTGCGCGCCAGCCCTCCGGACCGCGAACCTACCGCTGAAACCCCTGGTCACAGCATCCGAACAGGCTCCTCGCGCACTCCGCATGCTGGCCAAAGCGCGCCCCGGGCAGTAAGTTGCCCACCGGCTCGGGCGCCGCGGCCGGCGTTCACCTTCCGGACACGCCGCCGCAACGCGCCGCCACAGGAACCGGCAACGCCGCCGGTCATCCCGGGCGATCCGGGTTCCACCCGAACCCCGATCCGCCGCACCCGGACGCGCCGCACCCCGACATCGGGGTAACCGCGAGCCAAGCCGACCCGAACGACCACCGGAGGCGCCGGAATGACGCAGGCCGAGACCGACCCGACGACCCTGAAACTGCCCAGCGAGCTCACGCCCTCCGACGGCCGCTTCGGCTGCGGCCCGTCCAAGGTGCGCACCGAGCAGCTCGCCCGGCTCGCCGACGAAGGCGCCTGGGTGATGGGCACCTCGCACCGGCAGAAGCCGGTGAAGTCGCTGGTCGGAAGGGTTCGCGAGGGCCTGTCCCAGCTGTTCTCGCTGCCCGCGGGCTACGAGATCGTGCTCGGCGTCGGCGGCACCACCGCGTTCTGGGACGCCGCGGCGTTCGGGCTGGTGCGGGAGCGCGCGCTGCACCTGACCTACGGCGAGTTCTCGCAGAAGTTCGCCAAGGCCACCAAGGACGCGCCGTTCCTCGGCGACCCGGTGGTCGTCTCCGCCGAGCCCGGCGACGCCCCCGCACCGGTGTCCGACCCGAGCGTGGACCTGATCGCCTGGGCGCACAACGAGACCTCCACCGGCGTGATGCTGCCGCCGACCCGTCCCGCCGGTTCGGAAAACGCGCTGATCGCGGTGGACGCGACCTCGGGCGCGGGCGGCCTTCCGGTCGACCCGGCCGACGTGGACGTCTACTACTTCGCCCCGCAGAAGTCGTTCGCCTCGGACGGCGGGCTGTGGCTGGCCGCGATGAGCCCGGCCGCGCTGGAGCGGATCGGCGAGATCGGTTCCTCGGACCGCTGGGTGCCGGAGTTCCTGTCGCTGACCACGGCGCTGGACAACTCCCGCAAGGACCAGACCTACAACACCCCGGCGGTCGCCACGCTGTTCCTGCTGGCCGACCAGATCGACTGGATGAACTCCAACGGCGGGCTGGACTGGTGCGTCGCGCGCACCCGCGAGTCCTCGCAGCGGCTGTACCAGTGGGCGGAGGCGTCGAAGCACGCGACGCCGTTCGTGCAGGACCCGGCGAAGCGTTCGCAGGTGGTCGGCACCATCGACTTCGACGAGTCGATCGACGCGGCCGCGATCGCCAAGGCGCTGCGGGCGAACGGGATCCTGGACACCGAGCCGTACCGCAAGCTGGGGCGCAACCAGCTCCGGATCGGCACCTTCCCGGCGATCGAGCCGGACGACGTGACCGCGCTGACGAGGTCCATCGACTGGGTGGTTTCGCAGCTCTCCTGAGCGCGGCGCAGCCGGTCTCCCGAGGTCGTCGGCGCACCATAGCGGCCGACACGTCCGTGTTCCCGAACTGAGATCGATCACTTGCAGTGATCAACACGGCGGCCGGGCTCGGCCACGAGTTCGCAAGTCGACCGCCATTCAGGCAAGATCGGGGACGGAGAGGATGGTCACGAAGCGACACCGAACCCGGCGCGCCCCCTCCGTCAAGCGGGCACGCCGGGTTACGGTCACAGCTTGGTGACGACAGTGACCGGGGAGGCTGGCGTATGCGCGCGCTGCGGGTGGTCGGGCTTGACGAGGACGGTGAGACCGTCATCTGCGAGGACCCGGAGAACGGCGACCGTTTTTCGGTGCCCGCCGACGAGCGACTGCGCGCGGCCGCGCGCGGTGATCTGACCCGGTTGGGCCAGGTGCAGATCGAGATGGAGGCGCAACTGCGCCCCCGCGAGATCCAGGCCCGCATCCGGGCGGGCGCCTCCGTCGAGGACGTCGCGGCTTCTTCCGGCGTGCCGGAGCAGCGGGTCGAGCGCTACGCCTATCCGGTGCTGCTGGAACGCGCCCAGATCGCGGAGCGTTCGCAGCGCGCGCACCCGGTGCGCGAGGACGGCCCGGACGTCCAGACCCTCGGCGAGGTCGTCGCGCACACCTTCGGGATGCGCGGGCACGACTTCAGCGACGCCGACTGGGACGCCTGGCGCGGGGACGACGGCAAATGGGTCGTGCGGCTGCAGTGGCAGGCGGGTCGTTCGGAGAACCGGGCGCACTGGGTCTTCCACCCCGGTGCGCACGGCGGCACCGTCGCCGCGATCGACGACCACGCCACCGACCTGCTGGATCCGTCGCCGAACCGGCCGTTGCGCACGGTGCGCCCGGTGACCGCGCTGGCCCGCGAGGCGCTGGAGCTGGAGCAGCAGGAAGGCGCGGAAGAACTCGCGGAGGAGCCGGAGGAGCCGGTCAGCACGCCCGCTCCGGTCGCAGAGCCGACCGCGGTCGCCGAGCCGACTCCGACGGTTCCGGCGCTGGACCTGGACACCGGACCGCAGCCGCAGGCCACGTCCGAGCAGGAAGAAGAGCCGCCCGCCGGGCTGGTCGAGCAGGCCGACGAGGACGACGTGGAAGCGATCGAGGACGAGGCGGCCCGCAACGCCGAGCCTGCGCGGCGGCGCAAGAACCACCCGATCGTTCCGTCCTGGGAGGACGTGCTGCTCGGGGTCCGTTCCCATCGCTGAACCGCTTCGCGCGTGCCGACGGGCCGGCCGGACTCCGCGTTCGCGGTCTGCCGTGCGGTGATAGGGACGAGCGGCGCTTCAGCCGGGCGTCGACGCGGCTGTCTTCGCCGCGCGATCCGGACTCAACCGAGCGCGGACAGCGCCAAGCCGATCCACGCGAGCACGACGCCGATCGCGGTGCCGAACGCCACCCACCGCCACACCGGCACCCGCCTGCCCAGCCAGATCGACGGCGCGAACCCGCCGGCCACGACCAGGTTGACGATCACCGCCAGCAGCACGCTCACCTCGGCCAGCCCCAGGCTGACCACCACCAGCGCGACCACGACGAGTGCTGCGACGAAGGCGGTGACGGTGAGCCCGGTGCCCCACGGCGTGGGTTCCTGGGCGCCGGGCGCACGGCTCACCCGGCCGATCCTGCTGACCCGGCCGCGAGCCGGATCCCAGTAGCAGACTTCGGCGCCGGTCTCGGCCGCCAGCCGGGCGGCGAGCTGGCGCCCGCGGCGGGACATCAGCGTCGCCGAGGTTTCGCCTGCGACCTGCTGATCAGCGGCGACGCCGTGCACCACTTGCGCCCACTCGTGCATGGCCGCGGCCAGCGCGGGCGGCAGCGGAAGCTTCGCCGGGTCGTACTCGCGCACGCCTCGGGTGGAGCGATCTCCGCCGTCTCCGCGCCCGATCAGCACAGCACGTCCCTGCCGCACGCGCAGTTCCCACCTGGAACGCTGCATCGTCGCGCCGCTCATCCGGCCGCACCGCTCATCGCGTGGAACGCGATCGCCCCGGCGGTCGCGACGTTGAGGGAATCGACGTCCTGGTGCATCGGGATGCGCACCGCGACGTCCGCTGCGGTGATGGCCTCCTCGGTCAGGCCGGGGCCTTCCGAGCCGAGCACGATCGCCACCGGTCCGCTGTCGAGCCCGGCCCTGCTCAGCGGCATCGCGTCCGCGCGCGGAGTCAGCGCGGCGACCCGGTGGCCGTTGGCCAGCCGTTCCAACCCGGCGGGCCAGGGGTCCAACGGGGCGAACGGCACACGCAGCACGTGCCCCATCGAGACGCGGATGCTGCGCCGGTAGAGGGGGTCGGAGCATCCGGCCCCGAGCAACACCCCGTCGACGCCGAGCGCGGCGGCGTTGCGGAACAGCGCACCCAGGTTCTCGTGGTCACCGACGCCTTCGAGCACCGCGAGCCGTCGTGCGCGGGCGATCAGCGCGTCCGGGTCGACCGGCTCCGCGCGGTCGGCGACGGCGAGCACTCCGCGATTGAGGTGGAATCCGACCACGCGCGCCATCACGTCGGCGTCCGCGACGTAGGCGGGCACGTCGATCCCCGCGAGCTGGTCGGCGAGCGCGTCGATGCGCCGCCGCACGCCGAGCAGCGCGCGCACCGGGTACGGCGAGGCGAGTAGCCGCTCGACGACCACCACGCCTTCAGCGATCACCAGGCCGCGCCCGCCCGGGCGGTCCGGGCGGCGGTCGGCGGTGGACAGGTCCCGGAAGTCGTCGACCCGTGGGTCGTCGACCTCGGTCACCTCGAACACGCGCGCCACCCGGTCATTTTGTCATTGGGCGGGTCGTCGCCCGCACGGCCTCGTGATCGGCTCGGCCGAGGGGCCGATGACTCAGTTCACAGCAGAAATCGAACGCAGGGCGGGCATAACCCGGCCGACGATCTTGTTGGTTGTAGCGGGCAATTAGCAACTCGAAGGTCCGGCCGAGCCAGAGGAGTCGCATGTCCCCGGCCCAGCAAGCCAGCCACGACGACCCCGAAACCAACCGCACCGCCGACCGGCCGCGCCGGAAGGCCCCGAGCAAGGTCCGCTTCGCGCTCATCCTGGGCGGGCTGACGGCGTTCGGGCCGCTGTCGATCGACATGTACCTGCCCGCGCTGCCCGCGCTGAGCAACGAGCTCGGGGCGTCCGCTGCGCAGTCGCAGCTCACGCTGACCGCAGTGCTGCTCGGGCTCGCGCTCGGCCAGCTCGTCGCCGGGCCGATCAGCGACTCGGTCGGCCGCAGGCGCCCGCTGCTGATCGGGCTGGCCGTCTACATCACGGCGTCCGTGCTGTGCGCGCTGTCCGGCTCGGTGTACGCGCTGGCCGCGCTGCGCGGGTTGCAGGGCTTGGGCGCCGCGGCGGGCGTGGTCATCGCCCGCGCGACGGTCCGCGACCTGTACTCGGGGCGCGAAGCCGCGCGGTTCTTCTCCTCGCTGATGCTGGTCACCGGACTGGCACCGATCTTGGCGCCGGTCATCGGCGGGCAGATCCTCACGCACACCACCTGGCGCGGCGTTTTCGTGGTGCTGACCGGGTTCGGCACCCTCCTGCTGCTGGTGTCCACGTTCCTGCTGCCGGAAACGAAGCGCCAGGAGTGGCGCCAGCCCGCGCACCTCGGTTCGACCTTCCGCACCTTCGGCACCCTGCTGGCCCGGCGTTCGTTCCTGGGCAACGCGCTGACCGCCGGATTGGGCATGTCGGCGATGTTCGCCTACATCTCCGGTTCGTCGTTCGTGCTGCAGGGCGTCTACGGCATGTCGCCGCAGATGTTCAGCTTGGCCTTCGGCGCGAACGCGGTCGGGATCGTGCTCGCCGGTCAGATCAACGCGCGGCTGGTCGGCCGGGTGGCGAACGAGGTGCAGCTGCTGCTGGTGGCGTTGTCCGCGGCCGCGGTCGCGGGCGTGGTGCTGCTGGGCGTTGCGCTGCTGAACCTGCCGCTGCCGTTCCTGCTCGCGGCGCTGTTCGTGATGGTGGCGTCGCTGGGCTTCGTGATGCCGAACACGACGATGCTCGCGCTGGCCGACAACCGCGACGTCTCCGGCAGCGCCTCCGCGCTGCTGGGCGTCAGCCAGTTCATCGTGGGCGCGCTGGCCGCGCCGCTGGTCGGCCTCGGCGGAACCGGGACGGCGCTGCCGATGGCGACAGTGATGTGCTGCGTGGTGCTCGCCGCGCTGGTGGTGTTCGTGACGCTCGGCAGGCACGGGGCCACGGGTACGGAGGTGGTCGCCGGGTCGGCGCGCAACGATCGCGCGGCCGCCGCGGACTCCGAGCGCGATCCCGCAGTCGAGCAGTGATCATCCGGCGCCGATGATCAGGTGTCTGCGCAACCATCACCCAGAAAGGCAACCATGGCCAAGCTCGGAGCTACCGACCTCGACGTCTTCCCGATCTGCCTCGGCACGAACGTGTTCGGCTGGACCGCCGACCGCGACGACACCTTCGCGGTGCTCGACGCCTACCTGGCCGCGGGCGGCAACTTCCTGGACACCGCGGATCTGTACATGGCCAACGCGCCAGGCAACTCCGGCGGTGAGTCCGAGGCGCTGATCGGCGAGTGGCTGCGCAGCCGCGGCACCCGCGACCAGGTGGTCATCGCGACCAAGGTCGGGATGCTGCCGGACCGCCCCGGCCTCTCGGCGCAGAACATCCGCGCGGCCGCGGAGGATTCGCTGCGCCGCCTGGGCGTCGACCACCTCGACCTCTACTACGCGCACCGGGACGACGAGTCCGTGCCGCAGGAGGAAACGATGGCCGCGTTCGACGAGCTGGTGCGCAGCGGCAAGGTGCGGCACCTGGCGGCGTCGAACTTCAGCGCGCAGCGGCTCGAGAGCGCGCTGGCCATCTCGGACCAGCACGGGCTCGCCCGCTACCAAGCGCTGCAGCCGCACTACAACCTCGTCGAGCGCGCCGGGTACGAGGACGACCTCGCACCGCTGGCCGAGCGCGAGAAGCTGCCGGTGCTGCCCTACTTCGCGCTGGCCAAGGGCTTCCTGACCGGCAAGTACCGGCCGGGCGACACGAGTTCGGACAGCCCGCGCGCCGAAGGTGCCCGCGACTACCTGGACGAGCGCGGCGTCAAGGTGCTCACCGCGCTGGAGGAAGTGGCGACGCTGCGTGGCGTTCCGGAGGCTGCGGTGGCGTTGGCGTGGCTGCGCGCTCGGCCGAACGTGGCCGCGCCGATCGCCAGCGCCCGCAACACCGGCCAGCTCGGCGCACTGCTGAGCGCGGCCGAGCTGGAGCTGACCGCTGACGAGCTGGACCGGCTCACCACCGCATCCGGCTGACCGCCGAACCGTTCTTCCCATCGCCGTCTTCCCGCTGGTCACGCGGGGTGCGCCGGGCCGCGGATCGAACACCGTTTTGGACGCTGGTCCGCCGGGTACCGATGTGCCACCGTGGTTGTCCGCCGAGCAGCGTGCTGGCCGACCGAGCGGGGAGACGGCATGGGTAAGCACGTGACCAACCGGGCGTTCAAGCCCGTCGACCGGCAACGCTACCGGGACAAGATGCAGCGGGGCCTGGACGCGCTGGCCCGGATGCTCGCCGACGGCAACTTCTCCTTCCCGCACCAGCAAATGGGGCTGGAGATGGAGCTGAGCCTGGTCGACGAGCGGATGGAACCGTCCATGTCGAACTCCGTGGTGCTGGAGAAGATCAGCGACCCGGCGTTCACCACCGAACTCGGCCAGCACAACATCGAGCTGAACGTCCGGCCGCGCGCGCTGGCCGGGGACGGCGCGCTGGAGCTGGAGCAGGAGCTGCGCGAGGCGCTGCTGGACGCGGACGGCAAAGCGCGGGACGCGGACGCGAAGCTGGTCATGATCGGCACGCTGCCGACGTTGCGGCGCAACCACTTCGATCCGAACTGGCTGTCCCGCGCGCCGCGCTACTCGCAGCTCAACGACCAGATCTTCGCCGCCAAGGGCGAGGAGATGCGGCTGGACATGGAGGGCGCGCCGCTGTCCGACGGCGGCCCGGAACGGCTGCTGTGCTACGCCGATTCGATCTTGCCGGAGTCCGGTTGCACCTCCGTGCAGCTGCACCTGCAGATCGCACCGGAGGATTTCGCCGCGCACTGGAACGCCGCGCAGTGCCTGGCCGGGGTGCAGCTGGCGATCGGCGCGAACTCACCGTTCCTGCTCGGCAAGGCGCTCTGGCACGAGACCAGGGTGCCGCTGTTCCAGCAGGCCACCGACACCCGCCCGCAGGAGTTGAAGAACCAGGGCGTGCGGCCCCGGGTGTGGTTCGGGGAACGCTGGATCACCTCGATCTTCGACCTGTTCGAGGAGAACGTGCGCTACTTCCCAGCGCTGCTGCCCGAACCGGAGGACGAGGACCCGGTGGCGGCGCTGCACTCCGGGCGGGCGCCGACGCTGGCCGAGCTGCGGCTGCACAACGGCACCATCTGGCGGTGGAACCGCCCGGTCTACGACCTCGTGGACGGAGTGCCGCACCTGCGGGTGGAGAACCGGGTGCTGCCCTCCGGCCCGAGCGTGGTGGACGTGCTGGCCAACGCGGCGTTCTTCTACGGCGCGCAGCGCGCGCTGACCGAGCACGACCGCCCGGTGTGGACGCAGATGTCGTTCGCGGCGGCCGAGGAGAACTTCTACACCGGCGCCCGGCACGGCATGGACGGGCACCTGTACTGGCCCGGCTTGGGCTGGATCGCGCCGGAAGAGCTGGTGCTGCGGAAACTGCTGCCGATGGCGCACGAGGGCCTGCGCGCGTGCGGGGTTTCGGACGCGGCGCGCGAGCACCACCTCGGCATCATCGAGGCCCGCTGCCTGCGCAGGCAGACCGGTTCGTCGTGGCAGCGGGAAGTCGTCGGCGGTTTGCAGCGCGCGGGCCACGACCGGCAGTCCGCGCTGGCCGAGATGCTGCGCCGCTACGTCGCGCTGACCGACTCCGCCGAACCCGTGCACACCTGGCCCGTCGACTGATCCCCAGCGCAACCACCTGGTGATCCAGATCAAGTCGGCCCGGAATGCACTTGTCTCGCTGTTGCTACTAGATTGCGATTGCTAGAGACTGCTTACAGCGATACGGCACAGGGAGACGCTCCATGGCTCAGTACGTGCTGCCCGAGTTGGACTACGACTACGCGGCGCTGGAGCCCGCGATCTCGGGGGAGATCAACGAGCTGCACCACAGCAAGCACCACGCGACCTACGTCAAGGGCGCGAACGACACGGTCGAGAAGATCGCCGAGGCCCGCGACAAGGGCGACTTCGGCTCGATCGTGGGCCTGGAGACCACCCTGGCGTTCAACCTGGCCGGGCACTCGCTGCACCTGGTGTGGTGGAAGATCCTGTCCCCGAACGGCGGCGACAAGCCCACCGGCGAGCTGGCCGCGGCCATCGACCAGGACTTCGGCTCGTTCGACAAGTTCCGGGCGCAGATGGAGGCCGTGTCCACGACCATCCAGGGCAACGGCTGGGGCGTGCTGGCCTGGGACCCGGTCGGCCAGCGGCTGATCACCCAGCAGCTGCGGGACCACCACTCCAACCTGTCGATCGCCACCACTCCGCTGCTGGTGTTCGACATCTGGGAGCACGCCTACTACCTGCAGTACAAGAACGTGAAGGCGGACTACGTCAAGCAGCTGTGGAACGTCGTCAACTGGGACGAGGTCGGCAAGCGCTTCGCCGACGCCCGTGCCGGTTACAACGGGCTGCGGCTGCCCACCGCTTGATCCGGCCGGCCGCCTGATCCGCTCAGGCGCTCCAGGCTCGGCAGTGAATGCTCCGACAAGCGACGCTGCCGACACTTCGGGGCCTTCCTCCGGGGAGGCCCCGAAGTGCTGTCCGGGGGCGGTGCCGAGCAAGCCACGCGATGCTCAAACGGCCCGCGATACGGGAACGGCCCCCGCCTCCCGGAGGAGACGAGGGCCGTCCGTTCCCGAACTGACTGCCGCTCCCACCACGAAGCGGACATGTATTAGGTTAGCCTAACCTGCCAGGCTGCACAACCCCCGCGCCGCGAACTCGTCTGAGCACCAGCGCACCGGCCGTCGCCGCGAGCAACGCGAGCACGCCGCCGAGCAACAGCGGAGCCCGCGCGCCCAGGATTTCGGCCAGCCAGCCGGAAGCCAGCCCGCCCAACGGTTTCCCGCCCAGGAACAGCAGCATGTACAGGCCCATCACGCGGCCTCGCATGGTCGGCTCCACCGCCAACTGCACGGTCGCGTTCGCGCTGGTCGTGAACGTCATGACCGCGATCCCGACCGGGATCAGCGCGGCTCCGAACGACCAGTAGGTGGGCATCACCGCGGCCAGCGCCTCCAGCAGGCCGAACGCCGCAGCCCCGATCAGCATCAGCCGCAGCCGCGGGCCTCCGCGTCCGCTGCGGCGCGCCGCGAGCGTCGCCCCGGACAGCGTGCCGATCGCCAGCATCGTGATCAGCAGGCCGTAGCCGTCGGCGTCGCGGCCGAACACGTTGCGCGCGATGACCGCGAACAGGTTCTCGAAGTTCATCCCGAACGTGCCGATGCAGAACACCAGCACCAGCACCACGACCAGGTCCGGCCGCCGCCGCACGTACTGCAGCCCGGCGCGCAGCTGGCCGCGTTCTTTGGGCGCGGGCTTGCCGCGGTACAGCTGCGCCGAGCTCATCAGCAGCAGCCCGCCCACCACGGCCGCCGAACTGCCCCCGTTGAGCAGGAAGACCCAGCCGGTGCCGATCGCGGTGATCAGCAGCCCGGCGATGGCCGGACCGACGATGCGGGCCAGGTTGAACGTCATCGAGTTCAACGCGACCGCGTTGGTCAGCTGCGCCGGGCCGACCATCTCGACGACGAACGATTGGCGCACCGGCGCGTCGATCGCGGCGAAGCAGCCCAGCACGAAGCACAGCGCGTAAACGTGCCAGAGCTGCGCGAGCCCGGACACGTCCAGCATCCCAAGCAACAACCCGCACGCGCCGAGCGCGGCCTGCGTGCCGACCAGCAGCCACCGCTTGTCGAAGCGGTCGGCGATCATGCCCGCCCACAGCGTCAGCAGCAGCGTGGGCAGGAACTGCAGCGCCACGGCCACGCCGAGCGATCCCGCGCTACCGCCGGAGAGTTCGAGCACGAGCCAGTCCTGCGCGGCCCGCTGCATCCAGGTGCCGGTCAGCGACACGACCTGGCCGGAGGCGTAGAGGCGGTAGTTCCGCTCGCGCAGCGACGCGAACATGCCACCGCCGGTATCGGTGCGCGAGCGGCCCGGTGGGGTACCGGAGGCTCCTGGTTCGGAGCCGGTTGCGACGTCGTCCGGGTCGTGACCCGGCGGCTTCGGAGCTCTCCCTGGCCCGGGCGACGTGCTCAGCCCCTTCCTAGCGTTCGGCGATCCGTTCCATTATTTCGGCCGCGCGGCCCAATGCTGCGCGATCTTCGTCGCTGAGGTCCGCTAGCTGCTGGTCGAGCCAGCGTTCGCGGGCGGAGACCTCTTCTTCGATCCGGTGCCGACCGGCCTCGGTCAGCTCGACGATCGCCTGCCGCCCATCGGTCGGGTGCGCCCGGCGCACCACCAGGCCGAGGTCTTCCAGCGCGGCGATCACGCGCGTCATCGACGGCGGCTGCACGCCTTCTTTGGCGGCCAGCTCGCCCGGTGTCATCGCACCCGTCTTGTGCAGCGTGGACAGCGCGGACAGCTGGGTCAGCGTCACCACGGAGTCGGTGCTCTGCGCCCGCAACCTGCGGTTGAGGCGAACGGAGGCGATCCGCAGGCTGCCTGCCAGCGTGCGCTCGCGTTCGGCGATCTCGGACACGTCGTTAGTCTACCAAACTATCTGGCGGCAATTCGGACAAACCCCGCCTTCCGGCGCGGGTGCGGCGGAGCATAGAACACGGCTGCCGCAGCGAGGCACCCAAGGTGGCAGAACGCGGCCCGGAGGTCACGCGCCGAACAGCGCGCTCACCGGATCGGCGACGAAGTACAGCACGAATGCCGCGGACACGACCCACATCAGCGGGTGCACCGCGCGCACCCGCCCGGTCGCCGACTGCAGCAGCACGTAGCTGATGAAGCCGACGCCGATGCCGTTCGCGATGGAGTAGGTGAACGGCATGACCACGATCGTCAGGAACGCGGGCAGCGCGATGGTGAAGTCGGACAGGTCGATGTCCCGGATCTGCGCCAGCATCATCGCGCCCACCACGACCAGCGCGGGCGCGGCCGCCTCCACCGGGATGACCTGGTAGAGCGGCGTGAAGAACATCGCGGCCAGGAACAGCAGGCCGGTGACCACGTTCGCCAGCCCGGTGCGCGCGCCCTCGGCGATGCCCGAGGCCGACTCGACGAACACGGTGTTGGAGCTGGCCGAGCCCGCGCCCCCGGCGACCGCCCCGACGCCCTCGACGGCCAGCGCCTTGCCGATGCCCGGCAGGTTGCCTTCCCGATCGGCCAACCCGGCCTCCTTGCCGAGCCCGGTCATCGTGCCCATCGCGTCGAAGAAGTTCGCCAGCACCAGCGTGAACACCAGCATCGCCGCGGCCAGCGCGGGCAGCCGCGTCCACGCGCCGAACGAGATCTCCCCTACCAGCGACAGGTCCGGCAGCCCGGCGATCTGATCGGGCAGCGCCGGATAGCCCAGGTTCCAGCCAGTGCTGCCGGTGTCCTCCGAAGACCCCGAGTGCACCAGCGACTCGACGACGATCGCGACCACCGTGTTGGTCGCGATGGCGATCAGGATGCCGCCGCGGATCTTGCGCGCGACCAGGACCGCGGTCAGCAGCAGGCCGAACGCGAACACCGCGGTCGGCCAGGACGCGATCGACCCGTCGATGCCCAGCCCCACCGGCACGGTCGTGTTCGCCGAGTCCGGCAGGCGGCGCACGAACCCGGCGTCGACCAGCCCGACGAAGCTGATGAACAGGCCGATGCCGACCGCGATCGCCGCCTTCAACGGCGGCGGCACCGCGTTGAACACCGCGGTGCGGAACCCGGTGGCGACCAGGATCAGGATGATGATGCCGTCGACGACCACCAGGCCCATCGCCTCCGGCCAGCTCACCTGCGCGGCGATGGTCACCGCCAGCAGGGTGTTGATGCCCAGCCCGGCGGCGATGGCGAACGGGTAGTTCGCGATCAGGCCGAACAGCAGCGTCATCACGCCAGCGACCAGCGCGGTGCTCGCGGCCACCTGCGGCACGGTGAGGATGTCGCCGAGCACGTCCCGCTTCGCGGTGGGCGAGTCGGGCGACGAGCTGCCGAGGATCAGCGGGTTGAGCACGATGATGTAGGCGATGGTCACGAACGTGACCAGGCCGCCGCGCAGTTCCCGGTTCAGCGTGGAACCGCGCTCGGTGATCTTGAAGTAGCGGTCCAGCGCGCCGATGCCGCCGCGCCGCCGCGCGGTTCGCCCGCCCGGGTCTACGCCCTGCTCGGCGACGCCTTCGGCGCCCGCCTCCGGGAGCGGTTGCCCGGGAGTGTCCTCCGCCATCACTGACCCTCACCCTGCTGCCGACTACCGGGGTAGCCTGCCCGACGTGGCCGACGACAGTGCATCCGCCCCCGCCTCACCAGCGGCGACACCGCCAGCCCGTGCACACACCGTGCCCGCGCTGCCACGCAGGCTGGCCGAGCCGACGCCCGTGGTGCTGGCCGGGACGCTGCTGTGGCTGGCCGCTGCGGTGCTGTTCGCCGTGGTCGCACCGCAGAGCGTGCAGTTCTGGACCTGCACCGCCGGGTTCGTGCTGGGAGTCATCGGTTACGGAGTGTTCCGCTGGCAGCGCTCCGCGTCCCGCCGCGGCTCCCGCGGCGCGTGGAAGGGACTCGCCGGACTCGACGGCTAGCTGTATGAGGCCATGACGTTGGTGACGCCGGTGGAGAGCCGGGATGCTGGTGGCTGATCTCCGGCGGCAGTGTGTGGCCGATGGTAGTTGTAGTGCACGTTCCAGACCGCCAGAGCCGCGGTGCGGTGGTGTTCGCTGGTCCAGACGCGGGCGTAGAGGAATTCTTCGGCCAGGATTCGGTTGTAGCGTTCGACTTTCCCGTTGTGGCGTGGGGTGTAGGGCGTGATCCGCTGGTGGCGGGCTCCGCGCAGGACGACGGCGAAGTCCTTCGCGCGGTAGCAGGCGCCGTTGTCGGTGACCAGGCGATGAATGTGGGCGATGCCGTGACGGGCGAAGAACGCGCGGGCGCGGTGGACGAATCCGATCGCGGTCCGAGCCTTCTCATCGGGGAGAGCTTCGGTGTAGGCCAGGCGGGAGTAGCCGTCGATCGCGGAGTGCAGGTAGATGTAGCGGGCCCGCTCGCCGCGGGTCTTGCCGCAGGCAACCCGTTTGTCCTGGTCGCTGCCTTTGCCGTGGACGCGCCAGCCACCACCGTCGGGGATCTCGCCGGTCTTTTTCACGTCCAGGTGGACCATGTGCCCTGGCCAGCGAGCGAGGATCCGCCGCGGCTGGCGGTTGCCGGCGCCGGTGGGGTCGAGGAACCTGCGCCGGTTCAGCCCGAGATGCAGCAGCTGCCGACCAACGGTCCGCACCGAGATCATCACACCCTCGGCGGAAAGTTCGGTGGCGATCCGGCGCGCTGAATACTTCCGCTGCCGGCGCAGCTGCTCGATCCGGGTGATGGCCTCGGCAGGTGTGGCGGTGGGCTGGTGGTGCGGAACGCTCGGGCGATCGAGCAGCCCTGCCTCGCCGTGGCGGCGCCAGCGGTTGACCCACTTGCTGGCGCATTGGCGGGAGAGGCCCATCTCGGCGGCGACGTGGGCGATCGGGCGGGTCTGGCACCGCTGCACGAGCCGACGGCGGCCCTCGACAGACAGTGGGGCATTACGGTGATGCATGGACGGGTCTTTCTGTCCGGCGGACGAGTTGGTCGCACTTCTCATCCTGCCGCCGAAAGACCCGTCCCCCTCCTCAGACCCCGCCAGCCGACACCAACGTCACGACCCGCAACAGCTAGCAGCCCGCCTCACCGCAGCAACGTGACGCCTTCCGGATCCGCCAGCAGCGCGGCGAGGGCGAACCGGCTTTGCCAGGCCCCCGCGGCCCAGGCCAAGGCGCGGGAGAGCCCGTCGGGAGCGCGTTCGGCGTGCACGGCTCCTGCGGAGTCGACCCACCAGTGCACCCGCTGCTCGCCCGCGCGCGTGCTCACCCGCAGGCCGTCGTGCAGCGCGACCGAGCCGGCGGGCACCACGATGCCGAGGAGTTCGCAGGCGGTCGGCACCCGGCCGACTTCCCGCCACGGCTGCACGCGGCCTTCGCCGAGCACCTGCATGGTGCTCTCCTCGGAGGCCAGCGGGAGGTCCAGCAGTTCGGCGAGCGCTTCGGCGTCGAACTGGTCGGTTCCGCCGCCCGCGACGACCAGCGGCGCCTCCAGCACGCCGAGCATCCACGGCTCGTCCAGCACCACCGCTCGCTCGGCGCTGACCACGGCACCGGAGATCGACCGCACGGATTCCGGCGGCTCGGTGAAACCGGCCTCGAGCACTCCGTCCGCGAGCGCGTTCGCCAGTTCCCGGTGCGCGCGCAGCGCGGTGCCCGCGCGGATGGTGCGCTCGGGATCTCCCAGACGTGCCACCAGATCGGCCGCGTCGCCCGGGTCGTCGATGCGGAGTTCGCCGCGCACCCCGGCCAGCCGCAACTGGCGGGAGTCCAGGCCCACGCCGGGAACCGGGTCGTAGATCCCGGCGAGTTCTTCGGATTCCGGCAGCCGCCAGTGCCGCGGCGGCGCGCCGCCGAGCAGCGCGAACCGGGACAGCCACCACGTCGGATGGCTGTGCGGGTCCTGCAGGATGCGCTGCACGTCGGCGGAGCCGGACAGCATCCGGATCGCCGCTGGCCAAGCGTCGTCGGCGACCAGGTCGAGGTCCCGGACCGTGGTGAACCGGGCGGGCGGCCACGCGCCTGCCGAGGCCACTTCCTGCTCGCGCCACCACTGCGCGCTGTCGGCGAACCGCTCGTCGGGTTCCACCGGGTCCTCTTCCACGTGCAGCGCGAAGCCGTCCAGCACCCCGACCGAACGCAGCAGCTCGCGCGGCCAGCGCCCGGCGAACGCCGAATCCAGCACCGACAGCGGCGCGTCCGGCCCGATCTCGTCGGGATCCAGCACGTCGAGCAGCGCGGCATCGGGCAGCAGGAGTTCGTCGGCGCGGCGGAAGTCGCCGTCGCGGTCCGGCAGCGCCAGCGCGGCCAGCCAGTCGTGCGGATGCGAATCGCGCACCAGCCCGAGCACCGATTCGGTCAGCGGCAGCACGTCCGCGCCCGCCTGGGCTTCGGCGACGCTGCCGCGCACCGCCTCGGCCAGCGGGGCGGAGCTGAGCAATTCCGCAGGCCCGGCCCGGTGCGCGCCGAGCTGCTCCAGCAGCGGGTGGGCCGCGTCCGGATGCGCGATGCGCAGCCCCGTTATGTCCAGAGTGGACAGCACGGCGGCGGGGCCGGTGTCCGAGTCGCCTTCGCTGAGCAGCACGTCCCGGACGCCGGTGACGGTGCGGCCGTCGGCCAGCGGGACCGGCAGCGCCGCGAACTCCTCCCGCGCATTGAGGTCGGTGCGCTGTATCGGAGCGAGCGCTTCGTAGAGCCGGTACCACCAGGAGGCGGGGCGTTCCAGCCCGCGAACCGCCTCCACGACGTCGGCCGCACCCAGCCGCGGCACCTCCAGCGTGCTCAGCGCGCGGCGCTGCGAAGCATCGGAGAGCTCGGAGGCGAGCAGGCCGGGCACGACGTCGGAGAGCAGCCGCACCAGTTCCGGCGAGTAGTAGTCCAGCACCACGGCCCCGTGCGGAGCCACCGCGCCACCGGCCCCGCCGGGCAGCCATTCGGTCACCCGCAACCGGTCCAGCACGCCCTGCCGCAGCTTGTCGTCCACATCGGACAGCGGGAAGCCGGGCAGCGGCACCAGTGCGGGGCGGTGCTGCGCGGCGATCTTCAGCACCAGGTCCGGATAGCTCTCCGCGGCGAACGTCAGCACCGAGTCCGTCGCGTGCGCTGCCGCGGCACGGCGCCGGTCGGCCTCCAGCGGCACGCCTGCCAGCAGCCGGGCGGGCAGCGACAGCCGCTCCTCGGTGGGCGTCGGGGCGTGCAGCACGTCCTCGGCCAGCGGGTTCGGCACGTCGTCGGGGTCCAGCGGCACCGCCCAGCAGGCCCACCAGTCCGCGCCGCGCCGGGCTTCCGCGCCGAGACCTTCCAGCGCGGACTCCCCCAGCCGTCCGGAAACGCGGTGCAGCAACCAGCGGTCGATGCTGTGCGGGCTGCGCACGACCACCCGCGAAGCGCCCTCGTCCGCGCGGCGCCAGGACTGCGCGCCGACCCGCACCTCGCGCAGCGCGGGCAGCGCAAGCAGCAGGTCCGAGGCGTGCTCGGCGAACCCGGCCAGCAGCGCATCACCGTCCACATCGGACCGGAGTGGCAGCCGGACCTCGGTGTCGAACCCCTCCGGCGGCTGCTCCTGCGTCGGCCACACCAGCCGCAGCACCGGGACCGAGCCCTCCCGGGCTTCGAGCTCCTCGGCCGGTCCGGGCAGCTGCGCCGCCTCCTGCCTGGTGCGCTGCGCGGAGAAGCCGATCGATCCGGAAACCGACGCCACGCGGGGCTCGTCGGTGATCGCCAGCACGGCGGCGAACCCCACGCCGAACCGGCCGACCGTCGCGCCGTCGCGCTTGGCCGAGGCACGCAGCGAAGCCAGCGCCTCCACACCTGCAGCGCTCAGCGCAGCTCCGGTGTTCGCGATCCGCAGCTCACCGGACTCCAGCCGGACCCAGAGCACACCGTCGGAACCGGCCGCGTCCGCCGCGTTCTGCGCCAGCTCCACCAGCAGCCGGTCGCGGTAACCACCGAGCCGGAGGTCTTCCTCGGCGTTGGCGTCCTCGCGGAACCTCGTCGGGGAAGACTCCCAGGACCCGAGCACGGCCCGCCGCAGCGCGGCCGTGCCGAACACGTCGGGACCGTTCACCCGCGCGACTCGAAGTCCAGCGTGGTGTCGTCGTAGACGACCTCGGCCACCGGCACCGTCGATGAGGTGTCCACCTCGGCCTCGGAATGCGCACCGCAGCCGAACTCCACGTGCACCACGCGGCCGTCGGCGGGCGCGATCTCGTTGCCGCACACGCCGAACGCGGCCTGCAGCGGTCCGGCCAGCGACAGGAAGAACCCGCAGGTCCCGCATGCGCCGGGCGCCATCTTCGCGGTCTCGCTGCCGGGACCGAAATCGCCTGCGAGCCAGCGCTCCGCGGCGGCGAGCCTGCCCTCGTCGCTGAGCACCCGCGTGCGCCCGAGGCCCACCTCGTGCGCGAGGTCCTGCACCGCCTGGTCCCCGCCGGAGAGGTAGCCCGGCGCCAGCCGCGGATCTTCCGGGGAGCTGGGCATCAGGTCACCGGCGCCCAGATCGCCGGGCCGGACCCGGTCGTGCCACGGCACCCATGCCGGAGCGGTCAGCGCGTCCTGGCCGGGCAGCAGCACGACCTCGCTGACCGTGACCGGCTCGTCCGGGGCGGCGAGCGCGACCGTCACGGCCCAGCGCCAGCCCACGTAACCCGGGTAGTTCGACTCGAAGTAGTGCGTGGCGACGCCGTCGCCCTCCGGCTCCACGCCGACGTGCGCGCCGACCGGCGCGTCCTCGGCATCATCCACCGTCAGCACCGGCGAACCGATCGGGCCGGTCGCCGGTGCCGCCTCTTCTTCGGCGGCGGCGCGGGCGGTGTCCACGGCCGCGGCCAGCGCCGGGTCGAGCGGGGCCGGGTCGAGCGGGGCCGGATCGAGCCGGTCCGCCGCTGGCTCGCCGCTCGGCTCCCCGCGGAATCCGAGCGGATCCGGGTCAGTGGTCGGAGCAGGCATAGGCGTCACATGCTCGATTGTGCCGTACGCGCTCGGGGTGCCCGCTGCCCGTGTCAGGCTTTCGGGGTGCGAACCGGAGTTCTCCCCCGCCGCGCTGCGCTGCGCGGCAACCTGGCCGGTGTGATCTTGACGTTGCTGGCGGGCGTTGGCGCGTGCACGGCGCACGTACCAGCGCAGCACGAGGGCCAGCACGAGCGCGAGCAGTCCGATCAAGGCTTGGGGCACGCGGCGAGCGTGCCACACCTGCGAGCGATGGTGACTCGCGTGCTCCCGCACGACCGCTCCTCGTTCACCCAGGGCCTGGAACTGTCCGATGGCACCCTCTACGAGGGCACCGGGCAGCACGGGCGGTCGGCGCTGCGGGCGTTGGACCCGGACACCGGGCGCGTGCTCCGGGAAGAACGACTCCCGTCGGCGCTCTTCGGCGAAGGCATCACCGTCGCCGGTGACCGTATCTGGCAGATCACCTGGCAGGAAGGGGTCGCGCTGGAGCGGGACCGGCAGAGCCTGCGCGAGCTGCGGCGGGTGCGGTATTCCGGCGAGGGCTGGGGGCTGTGCGCGGACGGTTCGCGGCTGGTGATGAGCGACGGCGGCTCGCAGCTGACCTTCCGCGACCCGGCGAGCTTCGCCGAGCTCGGCTCGGTCACCGTGCGCTCCGGCGGGGAGCCGGTCGACGAGCTCAACGAGCTGGAGTGCGTCGGCGGGCAGGTGTTCGCGAACGTCTGGGGCAGCGACGAGATCCTGCGCATCGACCCGGCATCCGGGCAGGTCACCGCGGTTGTGGACGCTTCGGGGCTGTTGCGGGGCCCGGAGCGCGCGGGCACCGACGTGCTCAACGGGATCGCGGCGGTGCCCGGCACCGACGAGTTCCTGCTGACCGGCAAGCTCTGGCCGCACGTCTACCGCGTCCGGTTCGTCCCGGAGTGACACGCGGGTCGGCGCTGTGCGCGGCGGTTTGGGGGACGATGAAGTCGTGGGGTTCAGGCGCGGTGATCAACAGGGCTCGGCGAGCGGTCGACCGGGGTGGGGTGCCGGGCGGCGCGGCAGGCGCGGCCGGGTCTCCGCTGACGGACGGGCATCCGCCGGGCAACGGGTTTCACGGGCAGGCGATCAGGCTCCGCCCTCGCGCCCGGAGGATCGAGCTTCGTCCGCCGAGCAGCAGTCGCGCACAGCGGATCGGGCCGGGCGCACGGAGCGTCGTTATCCCTGGCAGGAGGACCCGGAGTACCGCGCCGAGCCGCACTCGCGGACGTTGCCCCCGCTGCCGGACGACCATCCCGGCGCTGCGGACCAGCAGGATCGCGACGAGTCCGCCGGGGCGGACGCACCGCCCCGGAAGATCACCGTCACGCGGGTGGCGGCCTGGCGCGGCCGCCAGCTGACGCGGCGGCTGATGCGCCTGTTCTTCTCCGCCGCGCACGCGGACGGCGCCGCCGAGTCCGGCCTGGCCAGGTTCACCTACGCGGTGATGGTCAACTACGCAGTGGACGCCGCGATGGCCGTGGCGCTGGCGAACACCCTGTTCTTCTCCGCCGCGACCGCGGAGAGCAAGGACAAGGTGGCGCTGTACCTGCTGATCACGATGGCTCCGTTCGCGGTGATCGCGCCCGTCATCGGCCCCGCGCTGGACCGGCTGCGGCACGGCCGCCGCACCGCGCTGGCCGTCTCGTTCGGCGTGCGGGTGCTGCTCGCGGCGGTGATGGCGCTGAACTTCGACGGCTGGGCGCTGTATCCGGCCGCACTGGGCTGCATGGTGCTGTCGAAGTCGTTCGGCGTGCTCAAGGCCGCCATGACGCCGCGCGTGCTGCCGGACGCGATCAGCCTGACCACGGCGAATTCGCGGCTGACGACCTTCGGCATGGCCGCCGGCGGAGTGGTCGGCGCGATCGCCTCGGGAGTCGCCTGGCTGCTGGGCTCGCAGGGGGCGTTGTGGTTCATGGCCGCGCTGGCCGTCGCCGGGATCTTCGCAGGTCTGCGGATCTCGGACCGGGTGGAGAGCTCGCGCGGCGAAGTACCTGCCGGTAACCGGCGGCGGGCTCCGCTCGGGCGGCACGTGGTCGTCGCGCTGTGGGGCAACGGCGGCATCCGGTTGCTGACCGGCTTCCTCACCTTGTTCGCCGCCTTCGTGATCAAGGAAGGCACTCGGCAGGACCCGTTCTTGCAGCTGGTGCTGCTCGGCGCGGTCGGCGGCGCCGCCGGGCTCGGCGGCTTCGCAGGCAATGCCGCCGGTTCCCGGATGCGGTTCGGCAAGCCGGACCGGTTGATCGTGAGCTGCCTCGGCGCCGCGTTCGCGGTGGCGGTGGTCGCGGCCGTGCTCGCCGGGCTGCCGATGGCCGTGCTGGCCGCGCTCGTCGGAGCCACCGCGAGCGCGCTGGCCAAGGTGTGCCTGGATGCGGTGGTGCAGCGGGACGTCGTCGAGCGGGCGAGGGCTTCGGCGTTCGGCCGTTCCGAAACGGTGCTGCAGCTGAGCTGGGTCTTCGGCGGCGCGCTCGGCGTGCTGCTGCCCGCGGTGTGGTGGATCGGGTTCACGGTGCTCGCAGCGTTGCTTGGTCTGCTCCTGGCGCAGACCGTGCTCGCCGGCCGCGGCGCGGGACTGTTGCCGAGATCGCAGGAACCGGGCCCCGCCGGCCACGTGGCCGGGTCGTAAGCTCGCGGCGTGCAACGAGGACTGAAGGCGCTGCTCACCGCGAGCCCGGTGGTGGCCGCCGCGCTCGCGGGCTGCTCGGCGCCCGCCGACCCGCAGGTCACCTTCTACTCGCACGGCGAGTCCGTCGAGGTCGCGCCCGCCCGCTACTGCGAACCGACCGGCGAAGGCTGCTCCCCGCCCGCGCCGGACCCGGTCGGTGAACTGCGCGTGCCGGAGGGCGCCCCGTTGCAGATCTCGGTGCCGGGCGACGTGTCCGCGACGCCGTGGCAGGTCGTCTACATCTACCGCGACGACAAGGGCCAAGAGGTCGGCGGGCGCGCACCGGTGTTCGGGCCGGACGAGCGGCACTCCTACACGTTGCGGCTGCCGCCGGACGCGGCGCGGCTGGAGCACGTGGAGGTGCAGCAGTACTCGGCGGTGCTCAGCGCCGCGGCAGAGGGCGGCGTGGACTTCGGCATCTCCGGCACGTGGGTCCTCGACACGCGCGGTGCGCCGGCGCCGCCCACGGCTTGAGCACTTGCCGATATCAGGGCGGAATCCGCCCGTTTCCCGGCATCGACTCGACCGGACTACGCCCGGCGGCTCGCTGCATCGGGAAGGGCCGTCGCACCGGGTGGGGGCCGAGCGCCTGAAGTTCCGGCCCACCACCTGCGCACATCACTTCTTGAAAACGTCAGGACCCTTCCGGCCGCGTCTTCGGTAGTGGCCGTGGGGCTGCTTGGTGTCGGCGCCGTCCAGCACGACCACACGCGCTCGGCGGGTGACGTGCTCGGGCGCTGAGGTTGATCGATGGTCAGCGGCGCGCGTCAAGCGTTCTTCTCCGGACTCGCGGCACCGAGCCTGGCCCGGATGGCGTCGACCAGCAGCTCCAGCACGTCGTCGAACGGCGGGATCCAGATGCCGAGCGTCTCCGGTGTGCCCACCGCGGCGGCGAGTTCGTCCGCGGCTTCGGCCGAATTCCCCAGCTTCAACCCGCGCAGGACGACGGCGGTCGTGGCCGCACCGAGGACCTGCTGCGAGATCGCGGTGGCGGCGATCATCTGGTCCTTCTCGACGCCCCCGGACTCGCGCAACGCGGTGACGATCCGGTTGGACAGCGCCATCGCGTTCGGCCCGATCAGCGGTCGCGTCCCCGCGAACCCGGCGACCCAGGGATGGTCGGCGAACGAGGCGTAGTACTGCTTGGCGACCCGGAAGACGACGACGTCCCATGGCACGTCGTCGCCGGGGAGGTTCCCCGCGGCCTCCGAAAGCACGTGGTCCACCGCCAGGTCGATGAGATCTTCCCGGCGCTGCACGTACCAGTACAGGCTCGTCGCGTGCACGCCCAATTCCGCCGCGACCTTCCGCATGGTCAACGCGCTCGCCCCGTCCCGGTCGAGCAGCGCGACGCTGGCGGTAACTATTCGGTCACGACTGAGGGTTGATTCCGAGCGGCGCTGCCGTTGCGGCCGGTGGAAGACGCTGTCCCATTGCTGGTCAGAGGGTGTTTCGGACATGGAACAAGGGTAACCGAGACATACGTTGTAGGAGAATCGACCTACAGTGTATGTTTCTCCACATGATCACCAACGAGCACACGCAACAGCTCCCCGCCGACACCGACAAGCACGCGCAACAGCTCCCCGCGGACACCGTCGACCTGGCCCGCACGAGGACCCTCCCGCCCCGCGGACTCGCCGCGTTCTTCCTGATCGCGTTCGGCTTCTCCTGGAGCCTCTGGTACGCGAGCACCCTGATCTCCGGCGTGAACCCGATGGTCTTCGTCCTCACCGGCAGCTTCGGCCCAGCGCTCGCGTCAGTGGCCGTCACCGCCGCGACGCAGGGCAAGGCCGGAGTGGGCGCCCTGTTCCGGCGGTACTCGCCACGCCGACGACGCTGGTTCCTGCCCTACCTGCTCGCGCTGGCTCCGGGCGTGTTCATCGCGGCGTCCGGGCTGATCCCGCTGCTGCTCCGCGGCGAGCAGATCAACGAAGCCGCATTGCACGCCGCGCTGCTGAGCGCGCCCGCGACCTTCCTGTTCATCGCACTGGCCGGCGGTGGCAACGAGGAACTCGGCTGGCGCGGTTTCGCCCTCCCCCGGCTGCAGTCCGCGCTCCCGCCGTTCGCCTCGAACGTCGTGCTCGGCATCATCTGGGCCGTGTGGCACGCCCCGCTGTGGGAGATCCAGGCAACCTCGCAGGCCGGCACGTCCATGCCGATCTACGTCCTGCTCGTGGTCACCTTCTGCGTCGCCTTCGGCAACATCTACAACTTCTCGCGGGGCGGCCTGCTCACCGTGGTCATCGCCCACGCCGGCGTCAACACCGCCTCCGGACTCAAGGTCGCGGCATTCGGCTCGGAAGGCATGGGCGACGCGGTGATCGCGATGACCGTCCTGTGCCTGATCATGCTGGCCGTCACCAAGGGACGGCTGGGAATGCCCCGCCGGAAGGTTTCCGCGCAGCAGGAGTCCTGATCCGGCAGGTCCCGGCAACCGAGCCCGCACCGGCCGACCACGGCAGCCGCATCCCACGACGGCGGAACCCACGCCGCGATTCCGGAGCCGGCACCGCCAGTCCACGAGAACCAGCAGGCCCACCCGGCCGAACGTCCCGGGTGGGCCTGCTTGCGCTCACGTTCAGCCGTCGAAGGTTGAGCGCTCGGTGACCTCGCGCGAGAAACCCGCTATGCGTGCCGTTGCAGCACTAAGCGCCCGGGTCCAGTTCACGAGCGACGGCGCGCACGACCTTGCCGATCTGCTTGGCTTCCTTGCGGTCCGGGTAGCGGCCGCGGCGCAGGTCCGGCAGTACCTTCGACTCCAGCAGCTTGATCATGTCGTCGACCATGCCGTGCAGTTCGTCCGCGGGGCGGCGGCGCGCCTCGACCACCGACGGCGGCGGGTCCAGCAGCTGCACCCGCAGTGCCTGCGGGCCACGGCGCCCCTGCGCCATGTCGAAGTCCACCCGCTGACCGGACTTCAAGGTCTCGACACCCTCCGGCAGCGCCGAAGAACGGACGTAGACGTCCTCCCCGCCGTCCTGGGTCACGAAGCCGAAGCCCTTGTCCGCGTCGAACCACTTGACCCTGCCGGTCGGCACTGTCCTCACCGTTCCCTGTCGCTGCCCGGCCCGCACTCCTCCGCGAACCGGGCGGGCCGGAAGCGAGCGGGTCTGTCTGCTCGTCACTGCACGTCGCCCGGGTTCCAACCGCGGGCGGTACCGGCCCCGGCACGACGAACGCGCCCCGGTTTCGCCGTGGAGATGCTGGTGCAACAGCAAGGCGTGCCCGGGACGCGCCAGTTTAAGGGTACCTGTCCGAAACAAGACGGCTCCGGGTCTTTCACCTTGCGGTCACCGGCAGGTCGCCGGGTGCGGCGGCATACGCTGGCGGCATGAGTGCTTCGACGTCCCGGCCGGTCGTTCTTCCCGTCGCGGTGGGTTTGTTCGCGCTGGGCGTACTGGCGGTGCTGGTGGTGTTCGGGCTCTACGCGACCGGCCGCACGGACCTGCCGCTGTGGCTGAACCTGGCGACGCTGCTGGCTCCGGCCGGGTTGATCGTCGGCGTCCTCGGCGCGGTGCTGCGCGCCCGGCGTTGACCCCTACGCGGCTTCGGCCAGCACCCGCGGGAATTCGGTGAGGTCGCCGAGCACGACGTCCGCGCCCGCTTCGGCCAGGGCCGCCGCGTCGTATGGGCCGGTGGCGACGCCGACCGCGACGGCTCCGGCGGTTTTCGCGCCGACGATGTCGCCGAGGTGGTCGCCGACGTAGATCCCGGCCCGCTCCGCGAGCAGCGCCTCGCCCTTGGCCGCGGCGAAGACCTCGCCTGCGAGCCGGTCGACGGACCAGTCCAGCGCTTTCAGGTGCAACGCCGCGTTCGGCTCGTACTTCCCGGTGATCACCAGCGTGCGCCCGCCGCGTGCGCGCACGGCCCGCAGCGCTTCGTCCGCGCCGGGCATCGCGCGGGTCGCGGGGACGACGAGGTCCGGATACAGCTCCCGGAACCGGTGCACCAGCCGCTGCACCAGCGGCTCGTCGAAGCCGTAGCCGCGCAGCACGTCCGGCAGCGGCGGGCCGAGGTTCGCGGCGAAGTGCTCGCCGTCCAGCGCTACGCCGAACTCCGCGCGGAGCCGGTCGAACACGTCGATCATGCCGGGTCGCGGGTCGATCAGGGTCAGGTCGAGGTCGAAGCCGACGGTGGTCACGAACGCAGGCTACGCAAGCGAGCGACCGGCTCGGCGCGGAACCGATCGAGCTTGACGCGAAACCGTTTAGTACCGAAAATCGCCCCTGTAATGTGACTCACACATTTCCCCGTGCGAGCTGGAGCAGGCCGATGACGACCACCACGAACGACAGCAAGCACCGCGACGACTTCCACTCCCTGCGGCCGGGCGGCCTGAATTGGGATTCGCTGCCGCTGCGGCTGTTCACCAAGGGCAACGCGAAGTTCTGGAACCCCGCCGAGCTGGACTTCGAGCAGGACGCGCGGGACATGGCCGGGCTCACCGACGAGGAGCGGCGCAGCGTCGCCGGGCTGTGCGCCGAGTTCATCGCGGGCGAGGAAGCCGTCACGCAGGACCTGCAGCCGTTCCTTTCCGCGATGGCCGCCGAAGGCCGGTTCGGCGACGAGATGTACCTGACCCAGTTCATGTACGAGGAAGCCAAGCACACCCAGGCGTTCCGGCTGTGGATGGACGCCGTGGGCCTGACCGAGAACCTCAACGAGTACGTCGAGGACAACCCCGGCTACCGCACGATCTTCTACGAGGTGCTGCCGAGCGTGCTGCACACGCTCGACGCCGACCCGAGCCCGCGCAACCAGATCCGCGCCTCGGTCACCTACAACCACGTCGTGGAGGGCTCGCTGGCGCTGACCGGCTACTACGCCTGGAACAAGATCTGCCGCAGCCGCGGGCTGTTCCCCGGGATGCAGCAGCTGATCGGGCACATCGGCGACGACGAGCGCAGGCACATGGCGTGGGGCACCTTCACCTGCCGCAGGCACGTCGCCGCCGACGAGCGCAACTGGGACGCCGTCGAGGAGATGATGCAGGAGCTGCTGCCGCACGCGATGACGCTGATCGAGTGGCAGCCCGCGGACGCGCCGGAGGTGCGGCCGTTCGAGCTCAAGACCGAGGAGCTCAGCGCCTACGCATCGGACCGCGCCGGTCGGCGGCTCGGGGCGATCTCCTCGGCCCGCGGGGTGTCGCTGGCGAAGATCGACGTGGACGCCTCGCCGGAGCAGCTGGAGGAGCAGTTCGGCGCCGAGGACGCCGCCGAACTCGCCGCCACCTGAGCGGTTTCCCGCGGACCGAACGGATCGCCCGGCCCATTGGGACGAGCGGTCCGTTCACTCGGCCGGCGCGGGCAGGTCCAGCAGGGTCTTGGCCTGCTCGCGCATCTCGACCTTGCGGACCTTGCCGGTGACGGTCATCGGGAAGTCGTCCACGACGTGCACGTAGCGCGGGATCTTGTAGTGCGCGAGCTTGCCGCTGCAGAACTCCCGCAGCGCCTCGGCGGTCAGCTCCGCCGCGCCGTCGCGCAGCCGCACCCACACCATCAGCTCTTCCCCGTACCGCTGGTCCGGAACGCCGATGACCTGCGCGTCCAGGATGTCCGGGTGGGTGTAGAGGAATTCCTCGATCTCCCGCGGGTACACGTTCTCGCCGCCGCGGATGACCATGTCCTTGATCCGCCCGGTGATGCTGACGTATCCGGCCTCGTCCATCACGGCCAGATCGCCGGTGTGCATCCAGCGCGCCCGGTCGATCACTTCGGCGGTCTTGTCGGGCTGCTCCCAGTAGCCGAGCATCACCGAGTAGCCGCGGGTGCACAGCTCGCCCGGCTCGCCGCGCGGCACGGTCAGCCCGGTGACCGGGTCGACGATCTTGACCTCGAGGTGCGGGCCGACGCGGCCGACGGTGGAGACCCGGCGGTCCAGCGAGTCGTCCGCGCGGGTCTGGACGCTGACCGGGCTGGTTTCGGTCATGCCGTAGCAGATGGCCACCTCCGCCATCCCCATCCGCTCGATGACCTGCTTCATCACCTCCGCGGGGCAGGGCGAGCCTGCCATGATCCCGGTGCGCAGCGAACCGAGATCGAAGCTCGCGAAGTCCGGGTGGTCCAGCTCGGCGATGAACATCGTCGGCACCCCGTACAGCGAGGTGCAGCGCTCCGCGGCGACCGCGGACAGGGTGGTGCCGGGATCGAAGCCCTCCGCCGGAATGATCATCGCCGAGCCGTGGCTGGTGCAGGCCAGGTTGCCCATCACCATCCCGAAGCAGTGGTAGAACGGCGGCACGATCGCGACCCGGTCGGCCTCGGTGTAGCCGCACAGCTCACCGACGAAGTAGCCGTTGTTCAGGATGTTGTGGTGCGACAGCGTCGCGCCCTTCGGGAACCCGGTGGTCCCGGAGGTGTACTGGATGTTGATCGGGTCGTCCGCGCTGAGCCCGGCCTGCGCGGCGGCGAGTCCGCCCGGGTCGGCTGCCCGCCCGCGCTCGAACAGCCCGTCCCAGGTGGCGTCGCCGAACAGCACGACCTGTTCGAGCGCCGGGCACTTCGGGCGGGCCTCGGTGATCATCGCTGCGTAGTCGAAGCTTTTGAACCGCTGCGCGGACACCAGCATCCGGATCCCGGCCTGGTCGAGCACGAACTCCAGCTCGTGCAGCCGGTACGCGGGGTTGATGTTGACCAGGATCGCCCCGATCTTGGCGGTGGCGTACTGGGTCAGCGTCCACTCCGCGCGGTTCGGCGACCAGATGCCGACCCGGTCGCCCTTGCCGATGCCGGCCTCCAGCAGGCCGATGGCCAGCGTGTCCACGTCGGTGACGAGTTCCCGGTACGTCCAGCGGCGGCCCCGCTCGTACTCGACCAGCGCATCGCGGTCCGGGAAGCGGGCGGCGATCCGGTCCAGGTTCGCGCCGATCGTCTCGCCGAGCAGCGGGACGTCCGAAATCCCGGAGTCGTAGCTGATCGCGGCATGTCCGGCGGTGTCCACAGTGACCTCCCCAACGCTGGGCGTGACGCAAGGCACTCATGATTACGTCTGTCCCGCAAAAAATCGAGGGCCGGAGTGTCCTCGGTGGACTGCGGCGTCCGCGCGGGACCGATTCAGCGCCGGGTCCGGCTGCTGCACGGGGCGGAGTCGCTGCGATGGCGGCGGAAAATGATCGCGACCGCGGCGGGACCGGCGTCCTACGCTCACCCGCGTGCGCATAGCTGTTGTGGATTCCTTCACCGAGACACCGTTCAGCGGCAATCCGGCAGGCGTGGTGCTGCTGGACGCACCCGCTCCGGACGCCTGGATGCAGTCCGTCGCCGCGGAGATGAAGCACGCCGAGACCGCGTTCGTCGTGCTCGACGGCACCGAACCGAAACCGCTGCGCTGGTTCACCCCCGCCACCGAGGTCGACCTGTGCGGGCACGCGACGCTCGCCAGTGCCCACGTGCTCGGCGGGACCCAGCGGTTCAGCACCCGCAGCGGGGAGCTGACCTGCACCGACGAGGGTGGCGGCTGGATCGGGATGGACTTCCCCGCGAACCCGGCCGACCGGGCCGAGCCGCCCGATGGGCTGATCGCCGCGCTCCCCGGCGTCACGGTCACCGAGACCGCGCCGAGCCGCTCCGACCTGCTCGTGCGGTTGGCGACCGCCGGTGAGGTGCGGGACGTCGCGCCTGACCTGGCCGCGGTGGCGCAGCTGCCGTTCCGCGCCGTCGTGGTCACCGCGCCCGGTGATCGACCGGGGGTGGACTTCGTCAGCCGCTTCTTCGCGCCCGGCGCGGGCATCCCGGAAGATCCCGTGACCGGCTCGGCGCACTGCCTGCTGGCGCCCTACTGGGCAGCCGAGCTGGGACGCGACGGCGAGCTGGTGGGCGAGCAGGCGTCGCCGCGCGGCGGGTTCGTGCGGGCGACGCCACGCGGCGACCGGGTGGCGCTGCGCGGGCGGGCGGTCACCGTGCTGGAAGGCGACCTCCGGGTCTGACTCCCCGGCCCGGTGCCTCGGGGTCGCCCTCCGGGACGACTCGGGGTCACCGCCGGAAGCCCGGCCGCAGCACGCCTGACACGATGGTGATCATGCGCTTGTTGCTGAACGTGGTCTGGTTGATCTTCGGCGGGCTCTGGATGTCGCTCGGCTACCTGCTCGCCGGGCTGATCCTGTGCATCACGATCATCGGGATCCCGTTCGCCATCGCGTCGGTCCGGATGGCCAACTACGCGTTGCTGCCGTTCGGCCGCAGGCTCGTGGACGAACCGGGCGCGGGCGCGATGTCCGGGCTCGGCAACGTGCTCTGGCTGGTGCTGGCCGGTTGGTGGCTCGCGCTCGGGCACTTGCTCACCGGCGTCGCGCTGTGCGTCACGATCATCGGCATCCCGCTGGGCGTCGGGCACTTCAAGCTCATCCCGGTTTCGCTGCTGCCGATGGGCAAGCAGATCGTCGACTCCGACGACCCGCGCGCCCTCCCGGGCCGCTGACCCCGGTCGCACCAGGAGTGAGGGACCTGTTCGCGAACGGGCCCCCACTCCGGACCGATAGGCCGGTGGACGGGTCCACCACCGGCGAATCGGCCGCGGCCGGGCTCAGATGGCGAACGGGTTGCTGGTGTTCCCGACCAGGTCGGCGACCGAGCCGATCACCTTCGTCGGGCGGTACGGGAACAGCTCCGCGGTGCTTTCGCCGGAGATGCCCGACAGCACCAGGATCGTCTGCAAGCCCGACTCCAGACCGGAGCGCACGTCGGTGTCCATCCGGTCGCCGATCATCAGCGTGTTCTCGGAGTGCGCGCCCAACGCCCGCAGCGCCGAGCGCATCATCAGCGGGTTCGGCTTGCCGACGTAGTACGGCCCGCGCCCGGTCACCCGCTCGATCAGCGCGGCCACCGCACCGGTCGCGGGCAGCGTGCCCTCCCGGCTCGGCCCCTTCTCGTCCGGGTTCGTCGCGATGAACCGCGAACCGCCCTCGACCAGCCGGATCGCCTTGGTGATCGCTTCGAAGCTGTAGGTGCGGGTCTCCCCGAGGATCACGTAGTCGGGGTCCCGGTCGGTGAGCACGTAGCCGATGTTGTGCAGGGCCGTGGTCAGCCCCGATTCACCGACGACGAACGCGGAACCGCCGGGCCGCTGCTGCTCCAGGAACTGCGCGGTGGCCAGCGCGGAGGTCCAGATCGCCGATTCCGGCACGTCCAGCCCGCTGCGCAGCAGCCGCGCCCGCAAGTCCCGCGGGGTGTAGATCGAGTTGTTCGTGAACACCAGGAACGGCAGTCCCTGCTCGCGCAGCTCGGCTAGGAACCGGTCCGCTCCGGGCACCATGTGCTCCTCGTGCACGAGCACGCCGTCCATGTCCATCAAGTACGTCCAGGGCGCTACCTCAGTCACGGGACCGATGATCCATCGGAAAGGGGGTGGATGGCTACTTCGGTGGCCTTGACCACGAAGAAAACCTGGTCTTCGAGCGCGAGCCCCAGATCGGCAACGGCCGCCGGAGTCACGTCGGCGGCCAGCGCCACCCGCCCTGCGGTGCGGGTTTCGGCGCGCAGCCGCACCACGTCCCCGCGCGGTTCGAGGCCGGTGAGGCGCACCGGCACGGCGTTGCGCGGGCTGGCGTGCGGGCGTTCGCGGTGCACCGCCACGGCCGCCGGAGCGAACACCGCCGCCGCGGACTCCCCCGCAGCGACCGCCTCGGCCTCCCGACCGGTCACCGCGATCTCGTCGAAGGTGAGCCCGCCGTCCGCACCCGGCCCGGTGAGCAGGTTCAACCCGGCGATGCGGGCGGTGAACGACGCCCGCGGCCGGGCGAGCACGTCGCGCGTCGGGCCCTGCTCGATGATCCGCCCGTCCACCAGCACCGCGACCCGGTCGGCGAGCACCACCGCGTCCAGCACGTCGTGCGTGACCAGCACGGTCGGCTGCTGCTGCGCGCGCAGCACGCGGTGCAGCAGGCCGCGGATCGCCGGTGCCGCGTCCACGTCCAGGGCGGCGAGCGGCTCGTCGAGCAGCAGCAGCTCGGGCGCGGCCGCCAGCGCGCGGGCGAGCGCGACCCGCTGGGCCTGGCCGCCGGAGAGCTGGGCGGGTTTGCGGTCGGCGAGCTCGGCGGCGTCCACCTCGGCCAGCCAGTGCCGCGCGGTCTGCCGGGCGGCCGCCTTGCGGTCGCCCGCGGCACGCGGTCCGAACGCGACGTTCTCCAGCGCGGTCAGGTTCGGGAACAGCAGCGCGTTCTGCGCGAGCAGCCCGACGCCCCGGCGGTGCGTGGGCACGTGGATCTGGCGCTCGGCGTCGCACCACACCTGCTGCTGCAGCTGCACCCGCCCGCGGTCCGGATCGAGCAGCCCGGACAGCACCGACAGCAGCGTCGACTTGCCCGCCCCGTTCGGTCCGAGCACCGCGAGCACCTCGCCCGGCGGCACGTCCAGTTCCGCGTGCAGCGCGAACTCGGCGCGGTGGAACTCGATCTCGGCGTGCAGCCCGCTCACCCGCGTCCCTCCACGGCTTTCGTGCCCGCCAGGCCGATCACCAGCAGCGCCAGCACCACCAGCAGCAGCGACATCGCCACCGCGGCGTCCACATCGGACTGCGCGGTGGTGTAGATGGCCAGCGGCAGGGTTCGGGTGGTGCCCTGCAGGCTGCCCGCGAACGTGATCGTCGCGCCGAACTCGCCCAGCGCGCGGGCGAACGTGAGCACCACGCTGGAGCCCAGCGCGGGCAGCAGCAGCGGCACCGTGACCCGCCGGAAGGTCAGCCACGGTCCGGCGCCGAGCGTGGCCGCGACCTGCTCGTACCGGGCATCGGCCGAGCGCAGCGCGCCTTCCAGCCCGACCACCAGGAACGGCATCGCCACGAACGTCTGCGCCAGCACCACGGCGGCCGTGGTGTAGGGCAACCGCAGCCCCGCCAGGTCGATCAGGCCGCCGACCGGACCGGTCCGCCCGAGCAGGTACAGCAGCGCCAGCCCGCCCACGACCGGCGGCAGCACCAGCGGCAGCAGCACCACGGCACGCAGCACCCGCAGCCCGCGCAGCCGGGCGCGCGCCAGCACGACCGCGAGCGGCCCGCCCAGCACCAGCGACAACGCGGTCGCGACGAACGAGGTGCGCACCGACAGGTTCAACGCGTCCAGCGCGGCCGGACTGCTCAGCAGCGCGGGCAACCGGGCCGCGTCGACGCGGGTCAGCAGCCCGAGCACGGGCAGGACGATCAGGGCCAGCGCGAGCACCGCGGGCAGCCACAGGACTCCCGGCACGGCCACAGCCCGCAACGGACGTCGTGCCCTCAAGGAGTCCCGAACCCGTGCTGCCCGAGCACTTCCGCACCGGCCGGGCCGCGCACGAACTCCAGGAACCTGGCGGCCAACTCCGGTTCCGCGGCGCCCTTGACCGGCACGATCGGGTAGTCGTTGATCGCCGTGTCGGCCGCGGGGAACTCGACCGAGTCGACCTGCCCGGCCGCGGCCTTCGCGTCCGAGACGTACACCAGCCCGGCGTCCGCCTCACCCGCGGTGACCTTGCGCAGCACCGACTTCACGTCGTTCTCCTCGCTGGCCGCGCGCACCTGCACGCCGGCGGCCCGCTCCGCGGTCTGCGCCGCCGCCCCGCACGGGACCTGCGGCGCGCACTGCACCACGTCCCGGCCGGGCGCGTTCAGGTCGGCCAGCGAACGGATGTTGCCCGGGTTCCCCTTCGGCACCGCGATGGTCAGCTTGTTCGTGGCGAAGGTCTGCGGCTCGCCCGCGGCGACTCCGGCGCTGGTCGCCTTGGTCATGTTCTTGGTGTCCGCGGAGGCGAACAGGTCGGCCTGCCGCCCCTGCTCGAGCTGTTCGGCCAACGTGGACGAACCGGCGTAGTCGAACTGCACGCGCACCCCGGGGTTCTCGGCGCTGAACCGCTGCCCGAGCTGGTCGAACGACTCGGTCAGCGAAGCCGCCGCGAGCACCGTCACCGTCCGCTCGCCCTGCGGCTGCTCCTGCCCCGCCGCCGAACACCCCGCCAGCAGCGCCAATCCGGCCAGCCCGGCGACGCCCCTGCCGACGATCTTGCCCTTGCCCACGATCAGCCTCCCGGTGTCTCCACCACGACGGTGGTCGACTTGACCACCGCCACCGCCAGCACTCCCGGTTGCAGCCCCAGCTCCTGCACGGCTTCGGTGCTCATCAGCGACACCACCCGGTGCGGGCCGCACTGCAGCTCCACCTGGGACATCACCCGGTCCGAGACGATCTCGGTGACCAGCCCGACGAGCCGGTTGCGCGCCGAGCGGCCCACGCCCGAGGGATCCGGCACGGCTCGGGCCTGCGCACGCGCGAACCCGGCGAGTTCCGCGCCGTCCACGACGAGCCTGCCCGCGTCGTCCCGCTGCGCGGCCAGCTGGCGCGCGTCGATCCAGCGGCGGACGGTGTCATCGCTGACCCCGAGCAGGCCGGCGGCCTCCGATATCCGGTAGTGCGGCACAGTCGGGCAGAATACTTCCGCAGTTGCGGCTGAAACAGTGCCATTTCCCACGCAACCGCGGAATCGCTCCGCTCCCGCGGATGTCTGCGCAGTTCACCGCCGGTGCAAGCATGATCGGCAGAAGCTCGAAATACCGCTGCGTGCGGGGTTAGGGTCGAACTGTGAACGCAGTGGACCTGGGAATCCCGGCGGTGCGCGCCGAGACCGACACCTCGGCGCGCCCGGACACCCCGGCGCTGATCGACCGCTTCGGGCGGGTGGCCACCGACCTGCGGGTGTCGCTGATCGACAAGTGCAACCTGCGCTGCACCTACTGCATGCCCGCCGAAGGCCTGCCCTGGATGAAGCGCCAGGAAATGCTCGACACCGACGAGATGATCCGGGTGATCTCGCTCGCGGTGCGCGAACTGGGCATCACCAACGTGCGGTTCACTGGCGGGGAACCGCTGCTTCGGCAGGACCTCGTCGACGTCATCGCCGCCACCAGCGCACTTCCCGGGAACCCGAAGACCTCGCTGACCACCAACGGAATCAACCTCGGCCGCTACGCCGACGCGCTGGTCGATGCGGGCCTGGACCGGGTCAACGTCTCGCTGGACACGCTGCGCCCGGACACCTTCCGCGAGCTGACCCGCCGGGACCGCTTCGACGACGTGCTCGCCGGGCTGGCCGCGGCCAAGTCCACCGGGCTGGAACCGGTCAAGGTCAACGCGGTGCTGCTGCGCGGGCAGAACGACGACGAAGCGGGCGACCTGCTGCGGTTCTGCCTGGAGCAGGGCTACCAACTGCGGTTCATCGAGCAGATGCCGCTGGACCCGCAGCACGGCTGGGACCGCGCGCAGATGGTCACCGCGGACGAGATCCTGGAGCAGCTCGCCGCCGAATTCAGCCTGACCCCGCACGCGGCCGAGCGCGGCTCGGCACCCGCCGAGCGCTGGCTGGTCGACGGCGGGCCCGGCACGGTCGGCGTGATCGGCTCGGTGACCCGGCCGTTCTGCGCGGCCTGCGACCGCACCCGGCTCACCGCGGACGGGCAATTGCGGTCCTGCCTTTTCTCCACCACGGAAACCGACCTGCGCGGGCCGCTGCGGTCCGGCGCGGACGACGCGGAACTGGCCCGGCTGTGGCGGGACACGATGTGGGCGAAGGCGGCCGGGCACGGGATGGACTCCTCCGGTTTCGCCCAGCCGTCCCGGCCGATGAGCGCGATCGGGGGTTGAGCGCTGATGACCACGCGATCCACGGAGCAGCCCGAACGCCGAGCGGTGGCGGTGCGCGTGCGCTACTTCGCGGG
Source organism: Saccharopolyspora sp. SCSIO 74807 (assembly GCF_037023755.1). NCBI lineage: Bacteria > Bacillati > Actinomycetota > Actinomycetes > Pseudonocardiales > Pseudonocardiaceae > Saccharopolyspora > Saccharopolyspora sp. SCSIO 74807. The sequence continues at coordinate 1,216,870 of NZ_CP146100.1, forward strand.
CGCGCGGGAGGCCGCCGGTGTGGCCGAAGAGACGGTGCAAGTGGCGCCCGCTCTCCCGAACGACGCGGTGCTGGCTTCTGACGTGGTGGATGCCGTGCTGAGCTCGCACGGCAGGCGGCTGGCCCAGGTGGTCGCCGCGTGCAGCTTCCTGCTCAACGGCGTCGCGGTGCGGGACCGCGGGGCCGAGGTCGCCGAGGGCGATGAGCTGGACGTGCTGCCGCCGTTCGCGGGTGGCTGAACCGCCGCCCCGCCGCGGCGTTCGCGGCTACTCCAGGGTTCGCGGCTACTCCTTATTTATCCGCCCGCGCAGGCGCGTGTGCGCGAATACAACATGGCCCCGCGTGTCTGACACGCTCTAACGAGTGATGTTGCGGTGTGCGATCGAGCGGCCCCGCTGCGCCTCTCCGCGTCGGCTCCGGACGGCTCTCGGCCGACCCGTGCTGCGACTTGATGGAGCTCGCCGATCTTCCCTGATTTGATCACACCACCGAGCAACCGCTGCTACTTTGCGTAATCTAGGTTGATCACTGCGTGATCGCGTCGCGAGCCGGATCCACGCGCGCCAGGACCGTGATCGAGGCGCCCGGGGAAGGTTGCGAGTCGTCGACGGGCAGGTTTCCCGCCCGCTAAAGGGGTGAGCCACGCCTCACTGACGGTGATCGATATCGGGCCGGAAACGGGACGATAACGGCCCCCTGATCAGCGAAAATGATCGGGATCGACAGGCCCCGAACGCTCGTTACTGTGACGACCGTCACGTGAACTCTGATTTCCGCTTCGTCCAACAGTTACGTAGTGTCGCTCCCCGGTCGGCCCCGAACCGATCAGCAAGGACCCGGAAGTCCGCAGCGCCGAACCCTGTCCGGCGGGCTTCCAACCCCCGAAACCGAACACACCGGACAGGGGCGGGAAAGCACCACGGGCGCCCCGAACGCCCACGAGTGCGGATGCTCCCCGAGCCGGGACGGGCTGCCAGCAGCCCGAACCCGACATGGCTCAACTCGCAGGCGCGGCAGGAGAGGGACATGGCTCGCAACGCAGGTAAGCACCGGAAACCTTCGACCTCCAGCGTCACCCGCAACGCCGCCCGGATCGCCGTCGCAGGCGCCGTGGTCGCAGCCCCGATCGCGATCGCAGCGCCCGCCAACGCGGCCGACTGGGACAAGCTCGCGCAGTGCGAGAGCAGCGGGAACTGGAGCGCCAACACCGGCAACGGGTTCTCCGGTGGTCTGCAGTTCACTCCGTCGACCTGGAAGGCCTACGGCGGTTCGCAGTACGCCTCGAACGCCAAGGACGCCAGCCGCGAAGAGCAGATCCAGGTGGCCGAGAAGGTCCTGCAGGCGCAGGGCCCCGGCGCCTGGCCGGGCTGCACTTCCAAGACCAGCTGGACCAGCGGCAGCACCAGTGGCAGCTCCAGCAAGGCCAGCAGCTCCTCGGACGACAGCTCCTCGAAGAGCAGCAAGAAGTCCGAGAGCAGCTCCTCGAAGAGCAGCAAGAAGTCCGCGGTGAAGTCCGGCGGCTCGGACTACACCGTGCAGACCGGGGACACCCTGGGCAAGATCGCCAAGCAGTACGGCGTGAACTACCAGGACATCTTCGAGCGCAACGGCAACGTGCTGCAGGACCCGAACATGATCTTCCCGGGTCAGCAGCTCGACATCAAGTGATCACCCGCCGGGCCCGGCCCGGCGATCCGGAGCAGGTCGGCCGGCTCCGCTCCCCCGTGCGGACCGGCAGGCCCCTCCACTCGGGACCCTGCCGCCATCCCCCAGCGGCAGGGTCCCGTTTCGTTCCCGCACCAACTGAAAAGAATCAGGGGCAGTTGACCCATTCCTCGGCGCCGTCGTGGAACACCTGGCGCTTCCAGATCGGCAGCCGGCGCTTGACCTCGTCGACCAGTTCGGCGCACACCTCGAACGCCTCCTTGCGGTGGTCTGCGGAGACCGCGCAGGCCAGCGCGACGTCCCCGATGCCGAGCCTGCCGACGCGGTGCGCCACTGCCAGCGCGCGAACGCCCGCGCGGCCCGCGGCCAGTTCGTCGGCGACCTCGCGGATCACGTCGTTGGCAGAGGGGTGGCCGACGTATTCGAGTTCGGTGACGCCGCGGCCGCCGTCGTGATCGCGCACCACACCGCTGAACGTCACGACCGCACCTGCGGCTCGGTGCTCGACCCGTGCGGCCAGGTCTTCGACGCGCAGCGGCTCCGCGGTCACCTCGGCCTGCAGCACATCGGTGGGCACGATCTCCGGCTCGTGGTGATGTGCGTGCGCTTCCGGCGCCTGGACGTGATCGCCGCCGTGCAGCTGGTCCACCGCGTGCTCGAGCACCCCGTCGAGCACGCCGAGCCCGTCCGCGACTCCGCCGCGCGAGCCCGGCAGGTTCACGATCAAGGTCCGCCCGCTCACCCCGGCCAGGCCGCGGGAGAGCACCGCGGTCGGCACCTGCGGAAGCCCCGCCGCGCGGATCGCGTCCGCCAGGCCCGGGACCGGGTGGTCCAGCACCTCCGCGGTGACCTCGGGAGTGCGGTCGTTCGGGTTGATACCGGTGCCGCCGGTCGTGAGCACCACCGCGACCTCGTCGGCGACCGCGCCGCGCAGCGCGTTGCCGACCGGCTCGCCGTCCGGCACTACCAGCGGCTCGGGCACCTCGTAGCCGCGGGCGCGCAGCCATTCGACGATCACCGGGCCGGTGCGGTCCTCGTACACCCCGGCGGCGGCGCGGTTCGAGGCGGCCACGACGCGGGCGGTGCGGGCAGGCATCTGCGGGTCTCCTTGCGACGGGGAGGTCGGCGGTGGTTCCAGCCTACGAGCGCGGCGGCGGTGCGGTTCGCGAGCCGTGCTGATTCCCGGTGTCCATCTCGACGGCGAAGTCTTCGCCACCGGCCGCGGGCGGCGGCGCCGCGATCCGTCGTGGAGCCCCGGGTTCCGTCGTGGCGGAGGTTCCGTCGTGCGTCCGAAGCCCGATCGCGCGGCGCGGCCCGATTTCCGTCCCGCCGCCGAATCCCGGTCGTGCGGCCCGGTTTCCGATCGTGCGGCCCGGTTGCCGGGGCGCGTCAGCCCTCGCGGGTCCAGGTCCCGGTCTTGCCGCCTTCCTTGCGCTGCACGCACACGCCGTCCAAGACCGCCGCGGGATCCACCGCCTTGATCATGTCGTGCAGCGCCAGGCCCGCGCCGGTCACGGCGGTCAGCGCTTCCATCTCCACACCGGTGCGGTCGGTGGTGCGCACGGTCGCGGTGATCCGCACTTCCGCGTCGGCGGGCTCGAGCTGGACCTCGACGCCGGACAAGGCGATGGGATGGCACAGCGGCACGAGGTCCGGGGTGCGCTTGGCGGCCATGATCCCCGCGATGCGGGCGGTGGCCAGCGCGTCGCCCTTCGGCAGGCCATTGCTGTGCACCAGCGCGACGACTTCCTCGGTGGTGCGCACGACGCCGGTGGCCACGGCGGTGCGCGCACTCGCCTGCTTCTCCGAGACGTCGACCATGCGTGCCGCGCCCGACTCGTCGGTGTGCGTGAGTTCGTTGTGCCCCATGCCCGCACCTTAGAGCGCGGCGCCGAACGAGCGACGGCTGCCGGGATGCCGCGGCAATGGCCGACACGCCCGCACATCACTTGCTCCGACCAACAACGACGTGAGCGAACGGACCGTTCGACCAATCTAGCCGGGCGAACAGGCCGTTCACTTACCGGCGGACACGGGCTTGGGCGGGCGTGTCGGGCGGGTCAGTAGTCGAAGTCCTCGGCCATGGACCAGGGCAGGGAGGTGCCGCCGGGGGAAGGCGGCTCGGAGCGGCCGGCGATCACGGCCTTGCGGACGGCCTCCGCCACGGCGGGAGCCACGTTGGAGTCGAACACGCTGGGCACGATGAACGAAGCGTTCACCCGCTCCTCCCCGTCGACGACGTCGGCGATCGCGTTCGACGCCGCGATCATCATGTCGTCGGTGATCTCGTGCGCGTGCGCGTCCAGCAGCCCGCGGAAGAACCCGGGGAAGGCCAGCACGTTGTTGATCTGGTTCGGGTAGTCGCTGCGGCCGGTGGCCACCACCGCCGCGTGCTTGCGCGCTTCCAGCGGGTCGATCTCCGGATCCGGGTTGGCCAGCGCGAACACGATCGAATCGGAGTTCATCGCGGCCACGTCGGACTCGCCGAGCAGGTTCGGCGCGGACACCCCGATGAACACGTCCGCGTCGGGCATCGCGTCCGAGAGCGTGCCGGTGCGACCGTCGGCGTTGGTGCTCGCGGCGATCGATCGCAGGTTGGGGTCGGTGTCGCCGCGCCCGCTGTGCACGATGCCGTCGATGTCCGCCGCGATGATGTCGCGCGGCTTCTTGTGCTGCAGCAACCGGATGATCGCCGAACCGGCGGCGCCCACTCCGCAGACCACGATGCGGCAGTCCTCGATGTTCTTGCCGACGACTCGCAGCGCGTTGCGCAGCGCGCCGAGCACCACGATCGCGGTGCCGTGCTGGTCGTCGTGGAACACCGGGATGTCCAGCTTCTCGCGCAGCCGGGCCTCGATCTCGAAGCACCGGGGTGCGGCGATGTCCTCCAGGTTGATGCCGCCGTAGACCGGGGCGAGCAGTTCGATCGTGCGGATCAGCTCCTCGGTGTCCTGGGTGTCCAGGCACACCGGCCAGGCGTTCACGCCGGAGAACTTCTTGAACAGCGCGGCCTTGCCCTCCATCACCGGAAGCGCCGCAGCCGGGCCGATGTTGCCCAGCCCCAGCACCGCGGAACCGTCGGTGACCACGGCGACCGAGTTGCGCTTGACGGTCAGCCTGCGGGCGTCCTCCGGGTTCGCCGCGATGGCGGTGCACACCCGCGCGACACCGGGCGTGTAGGCGCGCGAGAGGTCATCGCGGTTGGCCAACGCGACCCGGGAGTTCACCTCGATCTTCCCGCCGAGGTGCACCAGGAAGGTCCGGTCGGAGATCTTGCGCACCTGCACGCCGGGCAGTTCGCCGAGCCGGTCGGTGATGTCGTTGGCGTGATCGGCCGACAGCGCGTTGCAGGTGATGTCCACGACGATGCGGTCGGCGTGCGACTCGACCACGTCGAAGGCGGTGAGCACCCCGCCTGCCCGGCCGATGGCGGTGGTGAGGTCACCGGCGGCGCTGGCCGACGGCGGCGCCTCCACCCGGACCGTGATCGAGTACCCCGGACCTGGAACCGGCATGGTCACACCCCTGTTACGCGAGAAGCTTCGAGCTCTTGCACAGAACTCGCCGGAGGGCAAGCCCTGCGTGCCGCCAAAGCGGTCGGGCTTCACCCTACAAAGAAAATCTCCAGAACTTTCCGCTTTGTGACCAACGACCAACACCTTTTCCGCCGGAACCCCCTTGCCTCCGGATGGAATCGGGACGAACGGGATCCGCGCGCGATGCGGACGGGGACAGGGTGCGACACGAAAACGGGCCGCGCCCGTGCAGGGCGCGGCCCGGAGGCTCCGGCGAGAGCCTACTTGTTGATCTCGGTGACCGGGTGCTCGTACGGGACGGTCTCCTCGTCCAGCGGGAACGTGGTGCCGCCGAACGGGGACAACGCGCCCTGCTTGTCGGCGACCAGCTCGCTGACCGCGTGCGGATCCTGCGGCCACGCGGGGTCGATGCGGTCCTTCTTCGCCTTGCCTGCCACGGTCACCCTCCGCGCTGTGTCGTCTTGCCGGGGTCGTCTTGCCGGGGTCTGCTGGCCAGGTCATCCGGCCTTCCCATGCAAGTCTGCCCGACCGGGCCGCCCGAGCGAACCCCACCCCGCACGCGTCACACCGGACGAACCGCGTGGGCACGCGCATCCGGCTCGGTATCGTGGCCGGGATGGCTGCACTCGCGGACTCGCTGCGCGCACGCGGCGACGAGGAACTGGTCGCGCTGCTGCGCGCCCGGCCGGACCTGGCCACTCCCCCGCCCGCGGACACGTCGGTGCTGGCGACGCGGGCCGGCGTGCGCTCTTCGGTGGCGCGGGCGTGCGAGGACCTGGACTCGTTCACGTTGTCCACGCTGGAAGCACTGGTGCTGCTGGACGCGGATGCGGCCCCGGTGCCGCTGGACGCGGTCGCGGAGTTGCTGGGCGCCGAGGTCACTCCGCAGCGGACCCGCCGATCCGTCGCCGACCTGCGGCTGCGCGCGCTGGCCTGGGGCGCGGACGAAGAGCTGTCGGTGGTGCCCGCGGTGCGGGAGTCGTTGCCGACGTTCCCGGCGGGGCTGGGCCGACCGGCCGAGGACATGACCGAAGCGGCGGCGCACACCGCGCTGGCCGCACTGGACCAGCAGGAGCGGGACCTGGTCGGCAAGCTCGCGGGCGATCAGCCGGTGGGCAGCACGAAGGACGCGGGCCGCAACTTCACCCTCGCCGATGCCCAGACCCCGGTGCAGCGGCTGCTGGCGAAGGGCCTGCTGCTGCGCCGGGACGCGGCGACCGTGGAGCTGCCCCGCCAGCTCGCCTTCGCGGTGCGCGGTGCGCACCCGATGGGCGCGGTCGAGCCGGAGGAGCCGCTGCTCGACCTCGCCGACCTCGGCCAATCCACTGTGGACTCCACGGCGGCCGGTGAGGTGCTGGAACTGCTGCGGCACTTGGAATCGCTGCTGCACCTGTGGAGCGAGGAACCGCCCGACGTACTGCGTTCCGGCGGTGTCGGCGTCCGCGAGATCCGCCGCGCCGCCAAGGCCCTGGAGGTCGACGAGTCGCGGGTTTCGCTGCTTGTCGAGCTGGCGGTGGCGGCGAACCTGATCGCGTCCTCGGAAGGCAACGAGCCGCAGTGGATGCTCACCTACGGCGCGGACACCTGGCTGGCCGCGGGCCCGGAGCAACGCTGGGCTCCGCTGGCCAGCACCTGGTTGGACATGCCGCGGCTGCCCGGCCTGATCGGCGCCCGCGACGAGAAGGACCGGCTGCTCGGCCCGCTTTCCGAGGACCTGCGCAGGCCGCTGGCGCCGCGCGACCGGATGCGGATCCTGAGCCTGCTGGACGAACTCCCCGGCGGCCACGGCGTGCGCAAACCCGACGACGCCGCCGCGGTGCTGGCCTGGCGGGCTCCCCGCCGCGGCGGGCGGATGCGCGACGACCTGGTGCGCTGGACGTTGTCCGAGGCGACCGCGCTGGGCGTCGTCGCGCTCGGTGCGCTGTCCACCGCGGGCCGCGCCGCGCTGTTCGGCGACACCTCGCAAGCCGCGAAGCTGCTCGGCGAAGCGCTGCCGGAACCGCTGGACCACGTGCTCGTGCAGGCCGACCTGACCGTGGTGGCGCCGGGGCGGCTGGAGCCGGATCTGGCCGCGGACATGGAACTCGTCGCCGACGTGGAATCCGCGGGCAGCGCCACCGTCTACCGCGTCAGCGACAGCAGCGTGCGCCGCGCCCTGGACTCCGGCCGTACCGCCGACGAGCTGCACGCCCTGTTCCGCGACCGCTCCCGCACGCCGTTGCCGCAGTCGTTGACGTACTTGATCGACGACGTGGCCCGCAGGCACGGCAGGCTCCGCGCAGGGACCGCATCGGCCTTCCTGCGCTGCGACGATTCCGTGCTGCTCGAGGAAGTGCTGGCGCATCCGAGCATCGGTGAGCTGCAGCTGCGCCGCATCGCCCCGACCGTGCTGGTGAGCCCGCTGCCGCTGGCGGAAGTGGTGGACGCGCTGCGTTCCGCCGGGTTCGCGCCCGCCGCCGAAGGCCCGGACGGCCAAGTCCTGGACCTGCGCTCCGAGGGCCATCGCGTGCGCGGTCGCGGCAGGACCGCTCCCGCGCCGTCCCCGGGCCCGTCGGCACCGGACGAGGAGCAGCTGACCGAACTCGTCGCGCAACTGCGCTCCGGCGACCGCGCGGGCACCGCCCGGCGCGGCAGCGCGATGCACCCGGAGCGCGGCAGGCCGAGCGCGGAGGCCACGCTGCAACTCCTGCGCGACGCGGCGGTCCAGGACCGCAGCGTGTGGCTCGGTTTCGTCAGCTCCAACGGCGTGGCCAGCCAGGTGGTGGTGCAGCCGGTCAGCGTCGGCGGCGGAGTCCTGCAAGGCGTCGACCGCGGCACCGGCGAACCCGGCCGCTACCCGCTGCACCGGATCACTTCGGTGGCCGTGGTGGAGGAATGAGCCGGTGGTTCGCCAGGCGATGCCGGTTAGGCGATGGGTCCAGGCCCGGTTCTTGCTCGATCACAGGCGCCGGCGCGCTTCGAGCAGGGCTCACGAGCGGTAGCGCGATGAGCGAACGGACCGTTCGATGCTCCTACGTTGGGCAAATCCAGTGGGACCAACGGTCCGTTCACTCCGAGGCATCGGGCGCCGGTGCGACTCCGAACTCGAGTGCCGTTCGTCCTTCGGCCACTGGGGCCCGGTTGCGCAGCACGAGTCCGCAGCCGGCGGCGAGTTCGGCCAGCTCGGTGATCGTTCGTTCGCGGCCGCCGAAGCACATCAGCATGAACAGGTTCATCGCGGTGTCGACTCCGCGGTCGGGCACCCGCTCGATCACCACCACGGTGCCGCCGGGTGCGGCGGCCCGGCGGCACCCGGCCAGGATCTTGCGGGCGTGCTCGTCGTCCCAGTCGTGCAGGACGTCGGACAGCAGGTAGGCGTCGGCGCTCGCGGGCAGCGGGTCGAAGAAGCTGCCGGAGACGGCGCCCGCTCGGTCATCGAGCCCGGCCGCAGCGAACCTCGCGGCAGCAGCGGCTGCGGTCGGCGGCAGCTCCAGGACCTGCCCGCGCAAGCCGGGATGAGCTCGCAGGACGGCCGCGAGCACGACCCCGTTGCCGCCACCGACGTCGAGCACCTCGCCGAAACGGGTCCAGTCGAAGTGTTCGGCGATCTGCGCGGGCTGCACCTGGAACCGCCAATTCATCTGGGCGTCGAACGAGCGCCGCAGCTGCGGATGCGCGTCGAGATCCGTCCAGAAATCGCGCCCGTACCGGCTCTGGTAGGCCGGAGCACCGGTGGTGACCGTCCCGAGCAGTTCGACGAAGGCGAGGTCGGCACGGCCGCCCGAGGCGTTGATGTCGAGCAACGGCTTGACCCCGTCCGCCGTCTCGCCGCTCATCCCGGCACCGAGGTCCGTGGGCCGGAAACGGCCGGACTCCGCGTCGAAATCGAATACGCCGATCGCGACCAGGTGGTCGAGCAACCGGCACAGCGCAGGCTCGGAGGTCCCGGTCTCGGCGGCCAGTCGTTCCGCCGTCGCTCCCGCGCCGCCCGCCCGTTCCACCAGGCTCAGCGTCGCCGCCACCCGTATCGCCATCGGAGTGGCCAGATCGGCCATGGCACGAATCGAAGGTGCTGCCGCCCGTTGATCCATTGCCGGAGGTTATCCGCACGAACCGGAACGCCTGGCCCGATTGCTGCGCACCAGGACCAGATGGACGAGTGCCCGGAGATGTAGAACGCGGTCAGCTCGCCCCAGCGAATGGAATGATCCCGTCCGATTCCGCACCGGCGCGGCCGTCGGCCTCGAACTCGGAATGCTTCTGCACGTGCAGGAAGAATCGCTCGCTCGTGCCGAAGTACCGCACCGTACGGGCGACGGGAAACCGGTCAGCTGTTGGTCTGCGAGGACGCCGACGACTGCGCGGGCTCCGCCAGGCGGCGGCGCATGGCGTGCTGGACCAGCGTGATCAAGGCGTGCTTGGTGGACTCCCGGTTGCGGGCGTCGCAGGAGATCATCGGCACCGACTTGTCGATCGTCAGCGCCTCGCGCACGTCCTCCATCTCGTGGTGCAGCACCCCGTCGAAGGTGTTCACCGCGATGATGTACGGCAGCTGCCGGTCGTCGAAGAAGTCGATCGACGCGAAAGCGTCCGCCAGCCGCCTGGTGTCGACCAGCACGATCGCGCCGATCGCGCCGCGCACCAGGTCGTCCCACATGAACCAGAACCGGTGCTGGCCGGGCGTGCCGAACAGGTACAGGATCAAGTCCTCGTCCAGCGAAACGCGACCGAAGTCCATCGCCACCGTGGTGGTGACCTTGCCCGGCGTCGCGGTCAGGTCGTCGACCCCCACGCTCGCCTCGGTCATCACCGCCTCGGTGGTCAGCGGCATGATCTCGGACACCGAGCCCACGAAGGTCGTCTTGCCGACCCCGAAGCCACCCGCGACGACGATCTTGGTCGAGGTCTTGCCGCTGCTTTGGTTGTTCACGATCGCCCGAGGATCAGAGCTTTCGTAGCCCACTGAGCACCCTCTCCAAGAATTCCATCGACGGACGGTCACCCACGACCAAACCGCTGTCGTGAATCAAGACCAGGCCGAGACCGGCCATGTCACCGATCAACACCCGCACCACACCCAACGGAAGCCGCAGGTGGGCCGAGACCTCGGCGACCGAGCGCGCCTCCAGGCACAGCCCGCAGATCGAGCGGTGCTCCGGCGTGGCCGGATTGGCCTGCGATCGGCCCCGGTCGCTGGTGGAGACCAACGTCTCGATAGCAAGATCATAATCGGTGCGCGTGCGGCCCCGCGTCCGGGCATAGGGTCGCACGAGCGAGCCGGTGTCCTGCATTTCCCCGTGGTCCGGCGCTCCGTTCGGCATCGCGGGCAGCGAACCCGACGACACCGACGGCAACGACTGCGACACCGGCGGCAACGACTGCGACAACGACGGCATCGAGCCCGACGGCGGCCCGCCGTCACCCCAGTTCTGCGGATCCGGGCGCTGCCTGCCGTCCCGGGAATGCGCGCCCTGGGCGTGCGGCATGTCGAACGAGGGCCCGTGCCCGGACGTGCCGGGCACCGAACCGGAAACCGAAGGCATCGACGAGGACGACGCTCCCGAACCGAACAGGTCGGCTCCCGGCCCGCCGAACAACGCGCGCCCGTAATCCGAACCGCCGGTCGTGCCCGGCCAGTTGTCCGGCTGCCCGCCGCGCGGATCGTCCACGAAGTCGTCCTGCCAGGAGTCGGCACCGCCACGCCGGTGGTAGTTGCGGAACAGGTCGCCGTCCCAGTTCGGATCGGCCCCGGAGGTCATGCCGAGTCCCCCTCGATCAACGCCGGTTCCCAGGCGAAGCTCATCGCCTGCTCATGCCCTGCAGCTGCGCTCGCAGTTCCGGGGTGAGCTGCTTGCCGACGCGCTCCACCAGCAAGGTCATCTCGTAGGCGACCAGTCCGATGTCCGCGTTCGGCGCGGCCAGCACGGCCAGGCAGGAGCCGTCGCTGATCGACATCAGGAACAGGTAGCCCTGCTCCATCTCCACCACGGTCTGCGTGACGTCACCGGCCTCGAAGCAGCGCGCCGCGCCCTGCGTCAGGCTGACCAGACCGGACGCGACCGCGGACAGCTGCTCGGCGCGATCCCGCGGCAGGCCCTGCGAACCGGCCAGCAGCAGGCCGTCCGCGGAGACCACCACGGAGTGCGCGACGCCGGGTACCCGGCGCACGAAATCGGTGATCAGCCAACTGAAGCTGTTCTGGCTCATGGGTTGCTGCACGGACCCGGTCACTCCTGCTCCTCGGGACGGCGGGGCGGTTCGGTCGAGACTGGTTCTGCCTTGGCGTGCCTACCACGGCGGACGCCGCTCTGGAAGTTGGACATTCGTCCGCGAACGGCTTCGGCCGAACGCGGCGCCGCAGGCTTGGCGGGGCTCGGGGACTGGGACCGCGGCGCTGCGGAACCGGGCACCAGGTTCGACTTCGGAACCCGCTTGGGCAGCCCGGCCGAGGTGGTCTCCTGCTCTCCCCTGGCGTGTTCCACCAGCGCCTCGGCCGCCTGCCAGCCGACGTCCGCCGAGCCCCAGCCGGGGTCCGCGGAATCGGCGCTGGCCGACTGCGTGGCCGTGAACCCGCTCGGGGCTTCCAGCGCGTCGGCGCCGGCCGTCGGGTCCGGGCCGACCGGCTGCTCGGCCTGCCCGGCCGCGGGCTGGGCGGCCCGCGAATCGGATTCGGCGGACGAGTCCGGTTCGGTGCGCGACCGGCTGCGGCCGTTCGCCAACCCGCCCAGCGGGTCGCGGCTCAACGACTGCGAACCGGTCGTCTCCGGGGAGCCCGAGGAGGGAGCTTCGGCGGCTTCCTCCCGGAACCACTGCGAGAGCACCGCCTCGTAGATCGGCAACCGCTCGGTCGGCGCGTCGTCGGCCTCGCGGTGCTGGTGAGCCATGCCCAGCGGCGGTGGCTCGGTGCCCGCACCGTTCGGCGCCGGTGGGTCGGCCGGCTGCCAAGCCGGTTCCCAGTCGGCCGACGGGCGGGCGAACTGCTGGGTCTTCTCGGCCTCGAACGGGCTGTTGAACAGGTCTTCCCGCGCATCGTCGACGCGGCTGAACGTGGTCGTCTCGTCGTCCAGGCCGCCGTGCTCGGGCACGCCGTCCAGGCCGGGCGGCGTGCCGCACTGGCCGTCGAAGTCGGCGGCGGCCTGCTCGGCGGGCCACGCGTCGGCCGCGGGCTGTTCCGTGGTCGCCTGCTCCGGCGGTTCGTCCCGGATCGCGGGCCGCTCGGCGGTGTCCCAGCGAGGCACGTCGCTGACTCCGTAGTCGTTCCGGGCGGCGAGCCGGACCGAGTAGTCGGTGCTCGGTTCGGCGGCCGGCTGCTCGGGCTGCGAGGTTTCGGACCGCTCCGGTTCGGGCTCCCGGCGGACGGGCTCCTGCCGCGTGGATTCCCGCTCGGCGGGTTCCTGCCGCGCGGCCTGCGGGCTCGGCTCGATCGGCGCGGAGTCCAGCTGATCGGCGGGGTCGTCGTCCTCGGTGACCCACTCCGGCGAGACGAACACCTTCTCGATCGCGCCCTTGCCGGTGGGCGCCGACGGCGCCGGGCCGGTCCGGGGCTGATCGAATTGGTCGAACTGCGCGGCACCGGACAAGCTCGCCTGCGGTTCCGCTTCGGCCGGCGGCAGCTGCTGCGCCGGGTCGCGCCCGGAAGCGGCGCCGCCGAACGCCGCGGCCAAGCCCGCGTGCGAGCCGGTGTCCACCGTCTCCCGGTCGTCCGCGGAAACCCGCTGCACGTCCGGCATCGGGCGCGGCCCGTCCGGGGTCAGCTGCACGACCAGCTCACCGGAGAGCCGCACGCTGGCGGTCACGCCGCCTTCCAGGTCACCGTTGTTGCGCAGGTCCACCCGGATGTCGTGGCGCTGGGCCAGCTGCCCGACCACGTACAGGCCCATCCGGCGGGAGACCGCGACGTCGATCTCCGGCGGCCTGGTCAGCCGCTCGTTGATCTCGCTGAGCTCGGCGGAGTCGATGCCCACCCCGCGGTCCCGGATCTCCAGCACCAGTTCCTGCCTGCGGTAGGCGGTGCGCACGGTGACCTCGGTGTCCGGGTTGGAGAACACCGTCGCGTTCTCCAGCAGCTCGGCCACCAGGTGCACGAAGTCGTTGACCACCCGGCCCTGGATGGCCAGGTCCGGCGAATCGGCGACGGCGACCCGGGTGTACTGCTCCACCTCGGAGACCGCGGCACCCACGACCTCGGTCAGCGGCACCGGCCGCACCATCCGGCGGGTCAGGTCGGTGCCGCCGAGGATCAGCAGGTTCTCGTTGTTCCGGCGCATCCGGGTCGCGAGGTGGTCCAGCTCGAACAGGCTGGAGAGCTGGTCCGGGTCCTGCTCGTCCTGCTCCAGCCGGTCGATCACGGACAGCTGGCGCTGCACCAGCGTCTGACTGCGGCGGGCCAGGTTGACGAACAGGTCGTTGACGTTGTTGCGCAGCAGCGCCTGCTCGGAGGCCAGCCGCAGCGCCTGCGAGTGCACCGCGTCGAACGAGCGGGCCACCCTGCCGATCTCCTCGTTGCTGTGCACCGGGATCGGCTCGACGTGCGTGACGCCGGGGCCCGCCTCGCTCAGGATCGACTGGACCGCGTCCGGCAGCCGCCGGTCGGCCACGTCCAACGCGGAATGCCGCAGCGTGCGCAGCGAACCGAGCAGCTGGCGGGCCACCACGAACGCCACCACCAGCGCGGCGATCAGCGCGAGCAGGGTCGCGACCGTCGCGAGGATGGTGCGCTGCTGCGCGTTCGACGCGGCTTGCTGGCTGGCCTGCTCCAGCTGGCCGCGCAGCTCGTCGCCGACCTGGTTGACCAGGTTGACCTGCTTGTCCGCGACGGTGTCCCACTCCTGCGGGTTCAGCGAACGCAGGTTGCGGTTGTCCGAGTCGTACGCCAGCGCGGTCTGCGCGATGCTGTTCGCCCGGTCGACCTCGGCGCCGGTCACGGTGTCCTGGTAGCGCTGCGCCTGGACCGGGCTGGCCACGGCGGTGAAGTAGTTCAGCGCGGACTCGTAGCGGGCGTCGGCCGAGAGCAGCTCGCGGTCCTGCTCGGTGCGGAACTGCCCGGATCGGATCGCGTCGTTGAGCAGCGCGGCGCGCGTCGAAGCGGCCTCCTGCGCGTCCGCGATCGCGTTCGTGGCCAGGGCCAGCCGCTGCAGCTCCGGTTCCCGGATGCCGGTGACGCCCTGCAGGTTCAGCTTCAGCAGGCTGGTGATGCTCTGGGTGTAGCTGCGCAGCACCCCCTCGGCCGGGTAGCTGGTGCTGTCGACCGACTGCCGCAGGCTGCTCAGCCGCGACTGCACGTTCTGCGCTTCGGTGCGGAACTGGTCGCTGACCGCCGGGTCGGAGGCGTCGATCAGGCCGGTCAGACCGGTGAGTTCCTGATCGACGGCCGAGCGGGTCTGGTTCAGCGCGGCCGGGTCGGCCGAGCGGCCGTCCGCGACGCGGGAGACCGAGAGGTCGCGTTCCCGCTGCAGCTGGTGCACCAGCCCGTTCATGGCGTTCTGCAGCCGCACCTGCTCGTGCGCGCGCTGGTAGGTGTTGGACTCCGCGAACCCGTCCCAGATGTGCAGCCCGCCGAACGCCACTGCGCTGAGCAGCGGGATCAGCAGGACCGCGAGCAGCTTGGTGCGCAGTCTCCAGTTGCTCAGCCGCCAGTCGCCCTCGCCGTCCCCCTGACCGGTTCGCGGCTGCACGGTTCCGAGGCCGAGCGAATCGCTCCGACCTCCGGTGCCGAGCGACTGAGTTCCGGTACCGAGCGCCTCGCCCATGTGGTGGATATCGGCGTCGGCCTGTTCCGTGCGGCTCAGGCGCTCGCGACCTGTGTCTCCTCGGGCCACTCCAGGCTTCCTCTTTCGACAACAGCGGAGGCTCGCACCGCTTGCGAAAATCTACACTTCGATCACACCGAGGAACGAACCCGCAGTTCAGCGGGCATTTCTTCGGCTGATCAGCGAACCGGCTCCCGTCTGGGACGGTCGCCGGACGCCATGGGTTCCAGCGCAGCACAGGGTACTTGCGAGGACCATCGACGGGGAAGTGGGTAAGGACACGGTAGGTAACCTACCCGCATAACGTTCACTCCAAAGAGGAGTGTACGTGCGTCTTCGGCTCGCTGATCACTACGCGTAGCTTTCAGTCCGTCGCTCTGGCTCGTCACGCCCATGCCGCCACTCGTTCGGCCTATCACTTAAGGTGTCCGTCGATTCGGCGAGTCGATGAACATCGGGCATGATCCCCTCGCCGTCGGTTCATCGACACCTGATCCGGTCGGCCGAACGGGTAGCGCAACGCTCCCCGAAACGGCTCGCTTATCACTCTAGGTGATCAGCGTCGAACCGAACGTTGATCAACAGTAGATCAACACCCGCGCCCTGGCGGCCGGACCCCGCACCGGCTGCGAGTGCGCCCGCACCGCCGCGGAGCCCGCGCCGACCGAGGAGAAACGACCGAGATGCGCAGCCCAGCACCGAGTCCCGGCCGCCGCGCCGCCGCGCTTCCGGGTGGGGACTGACATGGCCCGGCTCGCCCGCGGCCTGGCCGGACTGGCCGGCCTGCTCGCCGTCTGGGAACTGGCCTGCGCGATCGGCCTGCTCGACGCCCGCTACCTGCCGCCGCCGTCGACAGTGCTGCCGCGAGCCGCCGAGCTGCTGGCCGGCGACACCGACTTCCTGCTGGACAGCGTCGCGACGGTGCTGACGTTCCTGATCGCGGTGGGACTGGCCGCACTGATCGCGATCCCGCTCGGACTGCTGCTCGGCAGCGTCCGGCCCGCGCGCACGGCGATGCTGACGGTCGTGGAATTCCTGCGCCCGCTGCCCGCGGTGGCGCTGCTGCCGCTGCTGATGCTGCTGCTCGGCGGCGGACCCGGAACCAAGATCACGCTGGCCACCTACGCGGCGGTGTGGCCGATCCTGTTCAACACGATGTACGCGCTGGACGAGATGGACCCGCTCTACACCGACATCGCCCGGTCCTTCCGGTTCAGCAGGTTGCGCACGGCCTGCACGGTCGCGCTGCCGCACGCGGCGCCGTTCGTGGCCACCGGCATCCGGGTCTCCGCGTCGATCGCGCTGGTCGTGGTGGTGGTCGTGGAGCTGATCGCGGGCGGGGCGCGCGGCGTGGGCACCTTCATCCTGGAGGCCAGCTCCGGCGGCGGGCGGATGGACCTGGTGCTGGCGGGCACGGTGATCGTCGGCGTGCTCGGCTACCTGATCAACACCGGCCTGCACCAGCTCCAGCGCAGGCTGTTCGGCTGGGCCACGAGCCGGGAGGAACTGTGAAGTCGCTGCGGAAGTTCCTGGGCAAGTGGGGCCTGCTGCTGGTCCTGCTGGTGGCGTGGGAGATCGTCACGCGCGCCGCGGGCAGCGTGTACTTCCTGCCACCGACGCGGATCGCCGCGCACGCATGGCAGCTGTGGCTGACCGGGCCCGCCGAGCAGCTGTGGCTGACCGACGCGGTGTTCCGGGACGTGCTGCCGAGCCTGGGCAGGCTGTTCGGCGGCTGGCTGATCTCCGGTGCGGCCGGGGTCGCCATCGGCGTCGCGCTCGGCCGCTCCCGGCGGGCCACCGACTACTTCGGGCCGCTGCTGGACTTCTTCCGGTCGGTGCCCACTCCGGCGCTGGTGCCGCTGTTCCTGGTGCTGTTCACGCTGGGCACGCCGATGCAGCTGGCGACGATCGTGTTCGGCACGGTGTTCACCGTGGTGCTCAACACCGCCGACGGCGCGGCCTCGGTGGACGCGGTCAAGCAGCACACCGCCCGCGCTTTCCGGATCGGCCGGTGGGACTGGTGGAGCCGGATCGTGCTGCCCGCGGCCGCGCCGAAGATCTTCGCCGGGCTGCGGATCAGCCTGTCGCAGGCGCTGATCCTGATGGTGGTCTCCGAGATGGTCGGCGCCAGCAGCGGCCTCGGCTACCAGCTCGTCTACGCCCAGCAGCAGTTCGAGTTCGCCGACCTGTGGGCGGGAATCGTGCTGCTGGCCCTGCTGGGCTACCTGCTCAACACCGCGCTGCTTGCGGTGCAGCGGCGGGCGCTCACCTGGCAACACGGCTCCGCCGACCCCGCGCGAGCGAAAGGATGACTGTGCGCACGATGCTGGAGGTGGCCGGGCTCGGCCACACCTACGAAGGCGGCCACGTCGCCATCCGCGACCTGGGCTTCACGGTCGAGGAGGGGCAGCTGACCTGCATCGTCGGTCCGTCCGGCTGCGGCAAGTCGACGCTGCTGCGGCTGGTCGGCGGCCTGCAACGACCCACCAGCGGCCGCGTGGCGCTGCGCGGCGAGCAGATCGACGGCGTGCCGGAGGACCTCGCGGTGGTCTTCCAGGACTACGGCCGCTCGCTGTTCCCGTGGATGACGGTGCGCGGCAACGTGGAGTTCCCGCTGCGCACGCGCTCTGTGAAGCGGCGCGAGCGGGCCGCGGAAGCGCTGTCCTGGGTGGGTCTGGCCGACGCGGCGAAGAAGTACCCGTGGCAGCTCTCCGGCGGGATGCAGCAGCGGGTGGCGATCGCGCGGGCGCTGGCGACCCGGCCCGAGCTGCTGCTGCTGGACGAACCGTTCGCCTCGGTCGACGCGCAGACCCGGTTCGAGCTGGAGGACCTGCTGCTGTCCGTGCGCGAGCAGTACGGCAGCACGATCCTGCTGGTCACGCACGACATCGACGAGAGCGTCTACCTCGGCGACCGGGTGCTGGTGCTGTCCCGCTCGCCCGCGGAAGTCGTCGCCGACCTGGACGTCGACCTCGGTTCCGAGCGCGACCAGATCGGCACCCGGGCATCCGACGGGTTCATCACGCTCCGTAGTCACGTGGCGAAACTGTTGCAGTCCGGTCGCGCGGAGACCGCAGCCAACTGATCGAGCCCGGCAACCGGGAAATTCCCCACACTTCCCGGAAATACCGGGAAGTTCGGGCCATTCGCCCGCGAATGACCCGGGCGGCGGCGCGGGCGCCGAATCGCGAATTCTGGGGAAATCATTCGACCCGATGCGCCGACCGGCGCGCCGATCATTTCCCGGCGCCGCCCGGAACCGCGGATCAATACATCCGGCGCCCGCTCGGGGCGACCGGAACGTGCAGCACGGTCGGGCCGGATTCGGCCAATGCCGCGCGCAGTTCCCGATCGAATTCGGTCAGGTCGTCCACCCGCCGCGCCGCGCAGCCCATGCCCTGCGCCAGCGCCACGAAGTCGATGCCACCGAGGCGCACACCGGGCATCTTGCCGTCCTCGCCCACCTCGCCGAGCAGCCGCACCGCCGCGTACTCCTCGTTGTCCAGCACCAGCACCGTCAGCGACGCGTGCTCCTGGGCCGCGGTCCACAACGCCTGGATGCCGTACATGCTCGCGCCGTCGCCGAGCACGCCGACCACCGGGCGCCGGGTGGCCAGCGCGGACCCGACCACCGCGGAGATGCCGTAGCCCAGCGCACCGCTGGCACCCGCGTGGAAGTCCTGCTCCGGGGAGTCGAACGGCAGGAAGCGCTGGATCGTCTGCTTGTGCGTGGGCGCCTCGGTGACCACCACGGCGTCCGCGGGCAGCTGTTCGCGCAGCACGCTGAGCACGTGCTCGGCCGGTGGCGGGCTGGTCAGCGGCGGCAGTTCGGGAAGCTGCCTGCCGGTGGGCAGCGGCCGTTCGGATTGCGGCAGCTCCGGCAGCAGCTGGCGCAGCGCCGGTCCCAGCGCCGCGCGGATGCCCCGGGTGTGCTGGGCACGCGCGAGGATCTGCGGATCGTCGCTGATCAAGAAGCTCGACGGCCATTCGCGCTCGGCCGCGCCGCGGAACACGTGGTAGGTGAACGCGGGCGCCCCGAAGACTCCGACGAGGTCGTACTCGGCAAGGTCAGCGGCGACCGCGGCCTCGGAGGGTTGCAGGAATCCGGCGAACTGCGGGTGCGTCTCCGGGAACGACGAGCGCGAGACCATCGGCGAGAGCCACACCGCCGCGCGGGTCCGCTCGGCCAGCTCGACCATCTCGCGCACCGCGCCCTCCTCGATCACCGCGGGCCCGACGACGAGCGCGGGCCGCAGGCACGAGCGCAGCGCGTCGGCGAACTCGCTGATCGCGGCCGGGTCCGCGCCGGGCTGGGCGATCGGCGCGGGTGCTTCGACGGGCTCACCGGGCTCGTCCCAGTCGTCGGCGGGCACGGACAGGAACACCGGACCGCGCGGCGCCTGCATCGCCAGCTGGTAGGCGCGGGCCAGCGCCAGCGGAACGTCCGCGGCGCGGGCGGGTTCCAGCGACCACTTCACGTACGGCTTGGGGAACTCCGGCGCCTCGGTCGCGCCCAGGAACGGATCGTGCGGCAGCAACCGCCGAACCTGCTGACCGGCGAGGACGATCATCGGCGTGCGGTTGCGGTAGGCGCCGAACACCGCGCCCAGCGCGTGCCCCACCCCACCTGCGGAGTGCAGGTTGACCAGCACCGCGTTGCCGGTCTGCTGCGCGTAGCCGTCGGCCATCGCGGCGGCCACCGACTCCTGCAGCCCCAGCACGTAGCGGAAGTCGTCCGGCCACTGGTCCAGGAACGGCACCTCGGTCGTGCCCGGGTTGCCGAAGACCGTGGTGAGTCCCAGCTCGCGCATCAACCCGCGGGTCACGTCGCGCACGGTCGGCACGGCGGCGTCGGCCATCAGCTTCCTCCCGAACCATTCACATTTTTCCCGCAGCGGGAGAAAAATCCGGCACCCGAACCGCCGACGCTACGCGATGTCGAATACTCGACACGCCTCGTCACCAAAAAGAAGATCATCTTGACACGTTCGGGCACATAGCATTCAAATCCTATTGCAGCCTGTAACGCCAGGTACGACGTGGGCTTCCGGTGCGCCACCCCGCACGGCCAGCTCCGTGTCGCTTTCCGCACCGCTCGCCCAAGGAGGCACCCCCCACATGCCGAGCAGACCGATCGGGACCGCACGCCGCAGATCCCGGCTTCGCCTCACCCGCGCACTACTTTCCGTGGCCACGATCGGCGCTACCGCTTTCACGCTGAGCGGGTGCGGATTGCTCAGCGGCGCGGACGGCTCCAACGCCACCGGCGGCGACGCGGGGCTGGAGAAACCGACGATCGTGATCGGTTCGCTGCCCGCGCTGTCCCAGGCCCCGGTCGCGCTCGCGCAGGCGAAGGGCTACTTCCAGGACGAGGGCCTCAACGTCAAGGTCCAGCCGGTCGGCGACGGACCGGCCGCGCTGACCTCGCTGCTGTCCGGGCAGAACGACATCAGCCTGGGCAGCTACACCGCGCCGATCAAGGCGCAGGCCACCGGCGCCGGTGACCTCAAGTTCGTCAGCGAGATGATGGTCTCGGTGCCGAACAACATGAACATCATGACGTTGCCGAACTCCTCGGTGAAGAAGCCGGAGGACCTCTCCAACGCCAAGATCGCCATCAGCGCACCGGGCGCGATCACCGACATCGGCGCCAAGGCCGCGCTGCAGGAACGCGGAGTGGACATCCGCAACGCCGAGTTCGTCAAGTTCGGCTTCCCGGACATGCTGTCCGCGCTGCAGAACGGGCAGGTCGACGCGGCGGTGATGACCGAGCCGTTCATCACCCAGGCCGCGAAGAACGCGGGCGCGACCACGGTGGTGGACTGCTTCTCCGGCGGCACTTCGGACTTCCCGGTGGCCGGGGCGACGACCACCGCGAAGTTCGCGCAGGAGAACCCGAAGACGCTGCAGGCGTTCCAGCGCGCGGTCCAGCGGGCGCAGTTGACCGGGCAGAACCGGGCCGAGGTGACGCCGCTGCTGCCGCAGTTCGCCAAGATCACCCCGGAGCTGGCGCCGATCGTCGAGCTGGGCAAGATCCCGACCTCGATGGACGCCGCCCGGTTGCAGCGGGTCTCGGAGCTGATGAAGCGCTTCGGGCAGATCGGCAAGGAGGTCGACGTGTCCAAGATGCTGGTGCAGCCGCCGCCGCTGGAGGAAGCCCAGCCCGCAGGCCGCTGACCGGATCGCTCTCGGAGTCCCACCGACGATCACGAGTGAACGGCCTGTTGGACCAATCTAGTGGGACCAGCAGTCCGTTCACTCGGCTCGGTCCGCCCGATCAGCGCGGCGCATCCCGGCTCGGGCCCACCGACGATCATGAGCGAACGGACCGTTTGACCAACCTAGTGGGACCAACGGTCCGTTCACTGGTGCATCCCGCGGAGGCTAGTAGAGGGGTGTCGGGGCCGGGTCGACGTGCACGTGGAGCAGGCGCGGGCCGGAGGGGCGGCCGGGCAGGGCCGCGAGTTCGGCGGCCAGCTCGCCGGGCTCGCGCACCGTCGTCGCCGGACAGCCGAGGCTGCGCGCCAGCCCCGCGAAGTCCGTGCCACCCAGCTCGACGCCGGGCAGCTTCTGCTCGCCACCGCTGAGCACGGCCACCGCGGCGTACCGGGAGTTGTCCAGGATCACGAACGTCACCGGCGCCTGCTCGCGCACCGCCGTCCACACCGCCTGGAACCCGTACATGCTGGAACCGTCGCCGAGCAGCGCCAGCACCGGCCGCTGCGGGTCGGCCATCGCCACGCCCACCGCGGCGCCGATGCCGTAACCGAGCGCGCCCGAGGCGGCCGCGAAGAACCCGCCGTCGCGCGAGCGGATCGGAAAGTGCTCGTGCAGGTCGTTGCGGTGGCTCGGGGCTTCTTCGACCACGACGGCCGCCGCGGGCAACACCGCATTGATCTCGGCGAGCACGTAGCTCGCGCTCATCGGCGTCCCGGCCCGCGGACGCGGCGGACGTTGCAACGCCGCCGGTTCCGGCCGCTCCGACGCGCGCACCAGCTCACCGAGCCCGCGCACCGAGTGCGCCATCGTCCCCAGCAGGCCGGTGCCGCGGCGGGCGCGCGCGAGCACGTCCGGGTCGTCGTGCAGGAGGAACAGCTCCGGCAGCTCGTCAGCCGCCGGACCTCGGTAGACGTGGTAGGTGAACGCGGCAGCGCCGAAGACCGCGACCAGGTCGTAGGCGGCGAGTTCGGCGGCCAGCAGCTTCCGCTCGGGCTGCAGGAAACCCGCGAACCGCGGGTGGTCCTCGGGGAAGGAGCAGCGCGGGGACAGCGGGCTCGCCCACACCGCGGCCTTCGCGCGCTCGGCCAGCGCCACCATCTCCGGCACGACTCCCTCGTGATCGACGGCCGGGCCGACCACGAACGCGGGACGTTCGGCACCGCCCAGCGCCTCCGCCAGTCCCGCGAGCGCCGCCGGATCAGGGGCCGGGCCGGGCGTGACCGGCCGGTCCGGGACCTCGGTGGCCGGCCGGTCCCAGTCGTCGGCGGGGATCGACACGAACACCGGCCCCTGCGGCGGAGTCACCGCGAGCTGGTGGGCGCGGGCGATCGCCGCGGGCACGTCGGCCGCACTGACCGGTTCGCAGCTGAACTTCACGTACGGCTTGGGGAACTGCGGCGCGTCGGTCGCGCCGAGGAACGGCTCGTCCAGCAGCAGCGTCCGGGTCTGCTGCCCGGCCGTCACGACCAGCGGGGTGCCGTTGCGGTACGCGGTGAACAGCGACCCGAGCCCGTGCCCGACGCCGCCCGCCGAATGCAGGTTCACCAGCGCCGGAGCCCGGCGCGCCTGGGCGTACCCGTCGGCCATCGCGACGACCGCGGATTCCTGCAGGCCCAGCACGTAGCCGAAGTCGTCCGGCCAGTCCGCCAGGAACGGCACCTCGGTCGTGCCCGGATTGCCGAACACGGTGGTCATCCCGAGCCTGCGCAGCAGATCCCGCGTGACGTCCCGAACCGTCCGATCGCCCATGCCCGCCTCCCGCGACGACTCCGATCAAGCCCAGCACACCGGCACCCGCTCAGTGCACACCGCGCCATCCGGCGAGCGGAAGCCCTCGGCCCCGCGCACCCCGGCCGCGGTCGCGGCGGTGGAATACTGGAGACCGGTCCGGCCGTTGTCAGCGTGGCCGATCACCTGCGCAAAGCCCCCACCCGCACGAAAGCGCCCGAACAGCCGAGGGAGCAGCACCCGTGACCGACGGACCGCTGATCGTCCAGTCCGACAAGACCCTGCTGCTGGAAGTCGACCACGAGCAGGCCGACGAAGCGCGCACCGCCATCGCCCCGTTCGCGGAACTGGAACGCGCCCCCGAGCACGTGCACACCTACCGGATCACACCGCTGGCGCTGTGGAACGCGCGCGCCGCGGGGCACGACGCGGAGCAGGTGGTCGACGGCCTGGTCCGGTACTCCCGCTACCCCGTTCCGCAGCCGCTGCTGGTCGACATCGCCGAGACCATGGGCCGGTTCGGCCGGTTGCAGCTCGCGCACGACCCGGCGCACGGGCTGGTGCTGATCTCGCTGGACCGCGCGGTGCTGGAAGAGGTGATGCGGCACAAGAAGGTCAAGCCGATGCTCGGCGAGCGCATCGACGACGACACCGTGGCCGTGCATCCCAGCGAGCGCGGGCGGCTCAAGCAGCTGCTGCTCAAGATCGGCTGGCCCGCCGAGGACCTGGCGGGCTACGTCGACGGCGAAGCGCACCCGATCAGCCTCCGCGAAGAGGGCTGGAGCCTGCGGGACTACCAGCGCCAAGCGGTGCAGTCGTTCTGGTCGGGCGGTTCCGGCGTGGTCGTGCTGCCGTGCGGCGCCGGCAAGACGCTGGTCGGCGCCGCCGCGATGGCCGAGGCGGGCGCGACCACGCTGATCCTGGTCACCAACACCGTCGCGGGCAGGCAGTGGAAGCGGGAGCTGGTCGAGCGCACCTCGCTGACCGAGGAGGAGATCGGCGAGTACTCCGGCGAGAAGAAGGAGATCCGCCCGGTCACCATCGCCACCTACCAGGTGATCACCCGCAAGTCGAAGGGCGAGTACAAGCACCTGGAGCTGTTCGACTCCCGCGACTGGGGACTGGTGGTCTACGACGAGGTGCACCTGCTGCCCGCCCCGGTGTTCCGGATGACCGCCGACCTGCAGTCGCGGCGGCGCCTCGGGCTGACCGCGACGCTGGTGCGCGAGGACGGCCGGGAAGGCGACGTGTTCTCGCTGATCGGGCCGAAGCGCTTCGACGCGCCGTGGAAGGACATCGAGTCGCAGGGCTGGATCGCCCCGGCCGACTGCGTCGAAGTGCGCGTGACCCTCACCGACGACGAGCGGCTGCGCTACGCCACCTCGGAAGCCGAGGAGCGCTACAAGGTCTGCTCCACGGCACGCACCAAGGCCCCGGTCGTGCGGGCGATCCTCGATCAGCACCCGGGCGAGCCGGCGCTGGTGATCGGCGCGTACCTGGAGCAGCTGCACGAGCTCGGCGAGGCGCTGGACGCGCCGATCGTCGAGGGCTCCACCCGGAACAAGGAGCGGGAGAAGCTCTTCGACGCGTTCCGACGCGGCGAGATCGACCGGCTCGTGGTGTCGAAAGTGGCGAACTTCTCCATCGACTTGCCGGAGGCTTCGGTGGCGGTGCAGGTCTCCGGCACGTTCGGTTCCCGCCAGGAGGAGGCGCAGCGGCTCGGCCGGTTGCTGCGCCCGAAGGCCGAGGGCAGGCAGGCGCACTTCTACTCGGTGGTCTCCCGGGACACCCTGGACACCGACTACGCCGCGCACCGCCAGCGGTTCCTGGCCGAACAGGGCTACGCCTACCGCATCGTGGACGCCGATGACCTGCTCGGACCGGCGTTGCCGGACGTGGGTTGATCAGTTCCGCCGCCCGGCCGCCGCGGCTTGCGGGCGGGGTCGTATTTTCGGTGGCGTTGGCGAAACTGCCCGTGCGACGCACGGCACCGGTTACCGTTTGCGAGACAGACGCAGCAGTGGAGATCGGATGAACACCGAGAAGCACAACACCGCGGTGGGTGGTGCGCACCGGTTCATCGGGCTCGCGGAGAACCTCGAACGGCACGCGGGTACGCCGACTGCCGCCGAGCCGCCCAACGTCCGCGGCGACAACCGCGGGTACGGGCTGGTGTTCTTCCACCTGGACCAGTACCACCTGAGCACGGTGATCAGCTCGGGCCTGCGGTTCCAGCCGCTCGGTGCCGACCCGGCGCAGGAGCTCGCGTGCACGGTGTACAAGGAGCAGGCCGAAGCGGCCCGGCACCTGGTGGACGTGACCAGCGAGCTGCTGGTGGAGAGCGGCACGCACCTGGTGCCGGACCAGATCGTGCCGAACGAGAGCCCGCTGCTGCCCGGCACCGAGTTCTTCGGCGTGCTGGCCAGCGGGCATCCGCTGTTCCCGCCCGAGTTCACCAGGTTCACCGACCAGGAGGGCACCGAGCAGCTGCAGGTGTTCACGCTGCTGCCGGTCACCCTCGGGGAGCTGAACTACATCCTGGACAGCGGGGTAACCGCGCTGCGCCAGCAGTGGGCGCGGTTCGAGGTGGACGTGTTCGACCTGGGCCGCCCCAGCGTGGCCTGACCTTCCGCGGCCCTGACCGCTCGCGGCGGTGCGGCCGATCGTCGGGCTGATCACTTCCGCACCCGGGAACAGAACGGGCCTCGCCCGCGTATCGACCTTGGGGCGCACTCGGGCACCGGTGTGTGCCCCGTCGCCGTGCACCGGGCGCCGACGCACGTTTCTCCGCGAACTGCCGTGCTGACGCGCGCCCGATGCTCGGGCGAGGATGGTGCCTCCGGACGCGGGGACAGGTGCCGGACCGGGCGAGCTGGAAGGGACGGATCATGAGCGGGGCGACGATCAGCTTGGCCGAGTTGGATTCCGTGCGGGTGTACGGCCTGCCGATGCGCACCCGGTTCCGCGGGATCACCCGCAGGCAGGGGGTGCTGCTCGGCGGTCCCGGCGGCTGGGGCGAGTTCTGCCCGTTCGAGGACTACGACGACGCGCAGTCCGTGCCGTGGCTGCTGGCGGCCTTGGAGGCGTGCGCCGGGGATTGGCCTGCGGCGGTGCGCGACACCGTGCCGGTGAACTGCACGGTTCCGGCGGTGGACGGCGAGCAGGCGCACGAGATCGTGTCCGCCTCGGGCTGCAGCACGGCGAAGGTGAAGGTGGCCGAGTCGTCGCAGTTCGCCGCCGACGACGTCGAGCGGGTGGCCGCGGTGCGCGACGCCCTCGGCCCGGCGGGCGCGATCCGGGTGGACGCGAACGCGGCCTGGGACGTGGACACCGCGGTCGCCCGGATCGCGGAGCTGGACCGCGCCGCGGGTGGTCTGGAGTACGTCGAGCAGCCCTGCCCGAGCGTCGAAGAGCTCGCCGCCGTGCGGCGCAAGGTGGCGGTCCGGATCGCGGCGGACGAATCGATCCGCCGCGCCGAGGACCCGCTGCGGGTCGCGGTCGCCGAAGCGGCGGACGTGGCGGTGCTCAAGGCCGCGCCGCTGGGCGGGGTGCGCCGGGCGTTGCAGGTCGCCGAAGCGTGCGGGCTGCCGTGCGTGGTGTCCTCGGCGGTGGAGAGCAGCGTCGGCCTGGCCGCGCAGCTCGCGCTCGCCGGGGCGCTGCCGGAGCTGCCGTTCGCCTGCGGGCTGGGCACGACGTCGCTGCTGGACGGCGACCTGGTGGCCGAGTCGTTCGTGCCGCGCGGCGGTCATCTCCCGGTGCCGCGGAGCGCTCCGCTGCCGGACCCGGCCCGCGTCGCGGCCGCCACCCCGTCCGCCGAGGACCAGCGCCGCTGGCTCGACCGCCTCACCCGCGTCCACCAGCTGCTGCCAGCTTGATCGCACACATGCACAATGGTGGACAATTGGTGCATGACATGTATTTTCGTGACATATACAGTGAAGGCATGACAAGCGCTGCTGTGAAGATGAATCCGCAGGGCCGGGTCTCGATACCGGCGCCTTTCCGGCATGAACTGGGGCTCACACCGGACACCGACCTGGTCAGCTATGTCGAAGACGGACGAGTGGTGTTCGAAGAACGGGAACACCTGATGCGGCGCATCCAGCAGACGGCGCTCAACAGCCGGGCGACAGCTGGATCACCAGTCGACGAGCTGCTCGCAGACCGACGTGCCGCAGCAGCACGCGAAACCGCCGAGACGGAGTCATGAGCATGGTCGTCCTCGACGCTTCGGCAGTCCTGGCGTGGGTATATGCGGAATCGGGACAAGAAGCGGTCGCCGAGCATCTCGACGGGGCGCTGATCAGTGCGGTGAACTGGTCAGAGGTCTTGCAGAAGATCGCTGCGAATGGCGGCGACGCCGACCTTCTCGGCCTGCAGATCGAAGCTCTGGGCGTGGAAGTGATCGCTTTCGGTCGAGACGACTCGCTAGCGACGGCCGCGCTTTGGCCGACGACCCGGGAGGCCGGCCTGTCGCTCGGGGACCGAGCATGCCTGGCACTGGCGCGGCGCCTCGCCGCGCCAGTGCTCACTTCGGACCAAGCTTGGAAACGGCTCGACACCGATGCGGACATCCGGCTGATCCGCTGAGCGGCTTCGAGCTGCCGCGTCAGCGGCGGTGCTTGCGGCGGCGGAGCCAGCGGAACAGCAGCGCACCGGCGGCCAGCACCGCCACCGCGGGCAGCACCCGCTTGAGCACCGGCGTGCCCGCGGTGCCGAGCAGGTCGATCGCCTCGTCGGTCGGCATCGGGCCGCCGGTGACGACCGTGTCCGCGCGATCGGACCGGGCGTGCCTGGCGGCGCTCGACGAGCCGACGGTGTCCGGCTGCTCCCCTGCCGCCTGCTCCCCCGCCGGTGGCGTGACCCGCCACGCCGGGGTGCGGCTGCGCGCTGCTTCCGCGCCCTGCGCAGCCGCCGCCGCGGCGGTGGTGCGCTGCTCGCCCGCGGAGTCCTCGGCCGCCTGCGCGGCTTCGGCCACCTTGTCCGACTCGGTCTTGCCGGAGCCACCCGCCGAAGCCGCGCCCGCGCCCTCGGCGGCGGCCGCCTCACCGGCGAGCTTCTCGGCCAGGTTCGCCGCGAACTGGTTCAGGATCTTGCTGCCGACCTCGGTCATCAGGCCCCGCCCGAGCTGCGCGGGCTTGCCGGTGACCTTCAGGTCGGTGTCCACCTGCGCGGAGGTGCTGCCGCCTTCGGGCGTGAGGGTGAGCGTGACGGTGGCGGCAGCGGTGCCGTTGCCCCGCGAGTCCTTGCCGCTGGCGTCGATGACGACCTTGCGAGCCGCTTCGTCGACCTCTTCGAACGAGCCCTTCCCCTTGTACAGCAAGGAGATCGGGCCGAGCTTCACCTTCACCGAACCGGCGAACTCGTTGCCGTCGGCGCTGCTGAGCGTCGCGCCGGGCATGCAGGGGGCCACCTGCTCCGGGTCGATCATCGCCGGCCACGCCACGTCGACCGGGACCGGGACGGTGAAGTGGTGTTGCATCTGCACGGGAGAAATCCTCCTGGTCCATCGCCGCTTGGGCTCGGCGCGGGGCGAGTTCCGGTCCGCGGGTGCGGCCCGGGCGGGCGGCCCGGCCCCGGCGCGAACCACCCCGTTCGAGTCTGCCCGTTCGCCCCGACGTGCGGTAGCTCCCGGCGGTGCCGGACGAGCCCTACCGGGCCGGACTGTGCCACCGGCCGAGCCGAGCCCGACTGTGCCGACCAGCCGAGCCGAGCCCGGCGGTGCCGACCAGCCGAGCCGAGCCCGGCGGTGCCGACCAGCCGAGCCGAGCCCGGCCGGGGCGAACGGACGACTCCGGCGCGCGAACGCGCCGACCACTCCATTACTACACGCCGACCGCCGTGGCGACCGCCCGGCCGGTGAGCACTTCGGCGAGATGTTCCCGGTAGTCCACATCGGCGCTGGCATCGGCGGTGGCACTGGTGCCCTCCGCCGCGTGCCGGGCCGCCGCGGTGATCGCCTCAGCGGTGGCCGGGGCGCCGAGCAGCGCCCCTTCCACCCCGCGCGCCCGGATCGGCGTGGCGCCCATGTTCGTCAGCCCCACGCGGGCCTCGGCGATCGCGCCGTCCCGCACGAGCACGGCGGCGGCCACCCCGACCATGGACCACGCCTGCGCGACGCGGTTGAACTTCTCGTAGTGCGCCGACCAGCCGGTCCACTTCGGCATCCGGATCTCGACCAGCACCTCGTCGGCCTCCAGCGCGGTGGTGAAGAAGTCCGCGAAGAACTCCGCCGCGGGCACCGTCCGCTGCCCGCCCGGACCGGCGATGACCATCTCGGCGTCCAGCACGAGTGCCGGAGCGGGCAGATCCCCGGCCGGGTCGGCGTGCGCCAGCGATCCGCCGAACGTGCCGCGGTGGCGCACCTGCGGGTCCGCCACGGTGCGGGTGGCCAGCGCGATCAGCTCGGCGTGCTCGCGGACGAGCGGGTCGCGGGCGATCTCGTGGTGCGTGGTCATCGCGCCGATCACCAGCCGGTCGCCGTCCTCGCGGACGCCGCGCAGCTGCGGGATGCGGCCGAGGTCGACGACCACCCGCGGGTCGGCCAGCCGCATCCGCAGCACCGGCAGCAGGCTCTGCCCGCCGCCGAGCACCTTGGCCTCGTCGCCCGCCTGCTGCAGCGCGGTCACCGCCTCATCCACTGTGGACGGTGCGATGTAGTCGAACGATGCGGGGATCACCGGTTACCTCCTCGCGAGCCGGAACCTTCCATCGAACCCATGCCGCCACCGGATTCCGGCGCGGTCTGCCCGGAAGCTCGCGCCCCGGTGATCGCCCGCCACACGCGCTGCGGCGAGCACGGCATCTCCACGTCGTCGACGCCGAAGTGCCGGATCGCGTCCACGACCGCGTTGACCACCGCCGGGGTGGAGGCGATCGTGCCTGCTTCCCCGACGCCCTTCACGCCCAGCGCGTTCGACGTCGCGCGGGTCTCGGTGCGGTCGGTGACGTACTCCGGCAGGTCCGCAGCCGACGGCACCAGGTAGTCCGCCAGCGTGGCCGTGGTCAGCGTGCCGGACTCGTCGTGCACGGCCTCCTCGAACAGCGCCTGCGCGATGCCCTGCGCGAGCCCGCCGTGCACCTGGCCTTCCACGATCAGCGGGTTGACCACGGTGCCCACGTCGTCCACGCAGACGTAGTCGCGGATGCGCACCCGCCCGGTCGCGGTGTCCACTTCGGTCGCGCACAGGTGCGTGCCGTGCGGGAAGGAGAAGTTCTCCGGGTCGAACGTGGCGTCCGCGTCCAGGCTCGGCTCCACCCCTTCCGGCAGGTCGTGCGCGGCGAACGCGGCCAGCGCCACCTCGCCGAGCGCGGTGGCCCGGTCGGTGCCGCGCACGCCGAAGCTGCCCGCGGTGAACTCCACGTCGTCCTCGGCGCACTCCATCATGTGCGCGGCGATCGTGCGGGCCTTGTCGATCACCTTGTCCGCGGCGCTGACCACCGCCATGCCGCCGACCGCCAGCGAGCGCGAACCGTAGGTGTCCAGGCCCTTCGGCGAGGACTGGGTGTCGCCGTGCAGGATCTCCACGTCCTCGAACGGCACGCCCAGCCGGTCGGCGACGATCTGGCTCCACGCCGTCTCGTGGCCCTGCCCGTGCGGCGAGACGCCGGTGACGACCTCGACCTTGCCGGTGGGCAGCACCCGGATCGCGGCGTGTTCCCAGCCGCCCGCGCCGTAGGACAGCGAACCCAGCACCCGCGACGGCGCCAGCCCGCACATCTCGGTGAACGTGGAGATCCCGATGCCCAGCTGCACGGTGTCCCCGCGCCGCCTGCGCTCGGCCTGCTCCTGCCGCAGCGAGTCGTAGCCCAGCAGTTCCATCGCCCGGTCGGTCGCGGCCTCGTAGTCGCCCGAGTCGTAGGTCAGCCCGGCGACCGTGTCGTACGGGAACTCGTCGCGGCCGATCCAGTTCTTGCGCCGGACCTCCATCGGATCCATGCCCAGCTCGGCGGCGAGCTCGTCCATCATCCGCTCGATGCCGAAGGTGGCCTCCGGCCGCCCGGCACCTCGGTAGGCGTCCGTCGGGGTCTTGTTCGTGAACACGTTCGTGCAGCTGAAGTGGTACGCCGGGAACTTGTAGATCGCGTTGAACATGAACGCGCCCAGGATCGGCACGCCCGGCGTGACCAGCCGCAGGTAGGCGCCCATGTCCGCGAGCAGCTCGACCTTCAGCCCGGTGACCGTGCCGTCCCGGCGGGCCGAGATCGACAACCGCTGCACCTGGTCGCGGCCGTGGTGCGCGGAGACCATCGTCTCGGAGCGCGACTCGGTCCACTTCACCGGCTTGCCCAGCCTGCGGGCCAGCAGGAACGCGATGAACTCCTCCGGGGTGACCTGCAGCTTGCCGCCGAAGCCGCCGCCCACGTCCGGCGCGATCACCCGCACCTTGTGCTCCGGCACGCCCAGGTTCATCGCGATCATCAGCCGCAGGATGTGCGGCACCTGGGTGGCCGACCACATGGTGAACTGCTCGCCGGTCGGGTCCACCACGACCGATCGGGGCTCCATGAACGCCGGGATGAGCCGCTGCTGCCGGAACGTGCGGTCCACCCGCACCTCGGCGTCGTCGAGCGCCTGCTGCACGTCGCCGCCGGTACCCGCAGCGGCCGAGTCGAACGTCCAGGTCGCGCTGCGGTTGGTGCCCAAGTCCTCGTGCACCAGCGGGGATTCGTCGGTGGCCGCCGCGGTGATGTCCAGGACCACCGGCAGGTCCTCGTAGTCCACCTCGATCGCGTCCAGCGCGTCGTGCGCCTCGGCCGCGCTGCGGGCGGCGACCACGGCGACCGCCTCACCGGCGAAGTTGACGGTGTCCACCGCCAGCGACGGCGCGTCCGGCGACTTCATGTCCTCGGTGATCGGCCACGCGCACGGCAGGCTGCCCTGCTCGTCGGCGACGTCCTGTCCGGTGAGCACCGCTCGCACGCCCGGCATCTTGCGCGCGCTTTCGGTGTCGACGGCGGTGATGCGCGCGTGCGCGACCGGGCTGCGCAAGATCGCCAGGTGCAGCATCCCGGGCAACGCCATGTTGTCGGTCCAGCGGGTGCGCCCGGTGATCAGCCGGGCGTCCTCCTTGCGCTTGCGGGCGCGGCCGAGTTCGGGTTCCGCGGTGGAAGTCATGGCTGCCGCACCTCCGCCTGCTGCTCGCCGGTGCGCTGCTGCGGAGTGTCCGCGGTCTGCTCGATCGGCGGTCCGGCGCCCGGCCGCATCTTCCCGGCCGCGTCCTGCACCGCGCGGACGATGTTCTGGTAGCCGGTGCAGCGGCAGAGGTTGCCCTCCAGCCCTTCGCGGATCTGCTCGTCGCTGGGCGCGGAGTTCTCCGCGAGCAGGTCCAGCGACTGCATGATCATGCCGGGCGTGCAGAACCCGCACTGCAGCGCGTGGTTGTCGTGGAACGCCTGCTGCACCGGGTGCAGCTCGCCGTCCCGTTCGAGTCCTTCGATGGTGGTGACGTCGTGCCCGTCGGCCTGCACCGCGAGCACCGAACAGGATTTGACGCTCTGGCCGTCCAGGTGAACGGTGCAGGCGCCGCAGTTGCTGGTGTCGCAGCCGACGACGGTGCCGACCTTGCCCAGCCGGTCGCGCAGGTGCTGCACGAGCAGGGTGCGGGGTTCGACTTCGTCGGTGTACTCGGTGCCGTCGACGTTGACGGTGATGCGCGGCATCGGGCCTCCATTGGACGGGCCGCGGTTAGCGCGGGTGTTCGGGAACGTTGACCCCTATGGGTGACAGAGGTCACTCGGCTCCTGAGCCTGCTACGCGTTCGCGCCAAGAGCAACCCCACCTCGCGCGGGGTGCGGCGGCCGCGGAGTGCCGCGCACGCGGGCGCATGACTGGTGAACCGATCAGCTCCCGGACGGCCCGCGGATGGCCCGTTCGGAGCAGTGCGCCGCGCCGAACTCCCAGCTCGGCACGATTCCGCCGGGACGGCCGGTGCTTCAGCGGTGGATGGGGCCCGCGGTTTCGGTGAGGCGGGTTCCCGCGCCGCCCCAGCGCAGCGAGATCAGTTCCGCCGCGATGGACACCGCGGTCTCCTCCGGTGTGCGCGCACCCAGATCCAACCCGATCGGCGAGGACAGCTTGGCCAGCTCCGCCTCCGCGAGGCCCTGTTCGCGCAGCCGCTGCATCCGGTCGTCGTGCGTGCGCCGCGAACCCATCGCGCCCACGTAGCCGAGGTCGTGCCGCAGCGCGAGCTCCAGCACGGGCACGTCGAACTTCGGATCGTGCGTGAGCACCATGACCGCGGTCCGCTCGTCCAGCCTCCCCGCCTCGGCCTCCGCGGCCAGGTAGCGGTGCGGCCAATCCACCACCACGTCGTCCACGCCGGGGAACCGGCTGTGCGTGGCGAACACCGGCCGCGCGTCGCACACCGTCACGCGGTAGCCGAGGAACGAGCCGATCCGCGCCATCGCGGCGGCGAAGTCGATCGCGCCGAACACCAGCATTCGCGGCGGCGGCTCGAAGGAGTTCACGAACACCCGCATCCCTTCGCCGCGCCGCTGGCCCTCCGGTCCGTACTCCAGGACGCCGCTGCGGCCGCTGGCGAGCATCCCCCGCGCGTCGTCGGCCACCGCGTCGTCCATCCGCCGCTCGCCCAGGCTGCCGCCGGTGCGGTCGCGCCACACCAGCAGGCGCGCTCCGACCCGGGCGGGGTCCGGATGCTCGACCACGGTCGTCACCGCGACCGGTTCCTCCGCGCGCACCGAATCGGCGACCGCGTCGAACTCGGGGAACGATTCCCGGTCGATCCGCTCGACGAACACGTCGAGGATGCCGCCGCAGGTCAGCCCGACCGCGAACGCGTCGTCGTCGCTGACGCCGTAGCGCTGCAGGCCCGCGGGGTCGCCGTCGAGCACCGCGGTCGCCCGCTCGTAGACCGCGCCTTCCACGCAACCGCCGGAGACGCTGCCGACCGCCTCCCCCTCGGGGGTCACCAGCATCGCCGCACCGGGCGGGCGCGGCGCCGAGCGGAACGTGGCCACCACCGTGCCGAGCCCCACCGGTTCGCCGGAATCCCAGCGCTTGGCCACCTCATCGAGCACGTCACGCACGGCCCACCTCCGCTGTCGGCCGACCGGGAACTTCCGGCGGCATTTGCTTGTCAGCGTTCGCGGTCGCACCGGAATTCCCGAACCGCCGCACCCGCGACCACACCCGCTGCAACGAGTCGAGGCTGTGCCCGGCCACCAAGGCGTCCACGTGCGGCGCGGCGGCCACGATCCCGGACTGCACCGGCTCGTACCCCGCATGACCGGCGTGCGGGTTGGCCCAGATGACCGCCCGCGCCAGCCGCCGCAACCGGTGCGTCTGCTCGGCCAGCAGCTGCACGTCACCGCGTTCCCAGCCGTCGGAGAACAGCACGACGACCGAACCGCGGGCAACGCCCCGCTGGCCCCACCGGTCCAGGAACCCGCGCAGCGTCTCGCCGAGCCTGGTTCCGCCGGAGAAGTCCGGCACCGCCTTCGACGCCGCGTGCAGCGCGTGCTCCGGGTCGCGCTGGCGCAGTTGCCTGCTCACCCGGGTCATCCTGGTGCCCAGCGTGAAGACTTCGGTGCTCGCCGGGGTGCGGCGAACCACCACGTGCGCGAACCGCAGCAGCGCGTCGGCGTACGGGGCCATCGAGCCGGAAACGTCGATCAGCAGCACCACCCGGCGCGGCCTGCGCGCCTTGCGATGCCGCGCCAGGCGCAGCGGCTCACCACCGGCCCGCAGCATTTCCCGCATCGTCGCGCGGGAATCCAGCGGTCCGCGGCGGGAGCGGTGGCGCCGCACGGCCGCTCGTGCCGGCGGTTCGGGGCGCAGCACGGCGAGCATCCGGCGCAGGTGCTCGCGCTCGGCCTCGCTGAGATCGGCGAGGTCCCGGTGCCGGAGCACCTCGTCCTCGCTGGCCGCGGCCTTGATCGGGTCGGAGTCGGACTCCTCGTCGCCGTCTCCGGAGCTCAGCGCGGCGATCTTGGTGCGCTGCCGGATGCTCGGCGCTTCGCCGAGCCCGGGCATCTCGGACTCGCCGAACCAGGCGGCGAAAGCCGCGTCGTAGCGGTCCAGGTCCTCCGGGTCGGCGCACAGCGTCAACCGCCCCGCCCAGTACACGCCGGACCGGTCGTGCAGCCCGGTGTGCCCGGTCGCGGTCAGGAACGCCTCGACCCGCGCAGGGCCGCACGACATGCCCGAGTACCGCAGCGCACGGGCGAACCCGACGAGACCGGCAACGGTGTCCATGCACCCATTCTGCCGTTCCGGTGGGTAGTGGATCGAGTGATGGACGTGCCCTCCCACCGAGGTCGGGTGGGTGCTAGGGAGTGGTCTGCGTAGTCCGGCGGCGCCGCTTCAGCCGCTGCTGTCGAGGAGTCCGGCCGCGCGCACCCGTTCGGCGTCTTCGCGGTACTTCAGCACCGCGCCGAGCGTCACCGCCGCGGCCTCCGGCCCGAGCTCGCCGTTGCCCAGGGCCAGCAGCGCCTGCGCCCAGTCCAGCGCCTCGGCCACGCCCGGTGGCTTGAGCAGTTCCAGCTCCCGCATCCGCCGGACCGCCGAGGCCACCTGCTCGGCCAGCCGCTCGTCCAGCCCGGGCAGCCGGCGGCGCAGGATCGCGACCTCCCGTTCCACATCCGGGTGGTCGAGCCAGTGGTAGAGGCAGCGGCGCTTGAGCGCGTCGTGCACCTCGCGGGTGCGGTTCGAGGTGAGCAGCACGACCGGCGGCACGGTCGCCCGCACCTCGCCGTACTCCGGGATGCTCACCGCGTACTCGGACAGCACCTCCAGCAGGAACGCCTCGAACTCGTCGTCGGCGCGGTCGATCTCGTCGACCAGCAGCACGCACGGCGACTCCCGCAGCGCCCGCAGCAGCGGCCGGGACAGCAGGAAGCGCTGGGTGTAGAGGGAGGACTCCGCCGACTCCGGATCCAGCGAGCCGCCGGAAGCCGCCTCCAGCGTGCGCAGATGCAGCAGCTGGCGCGGGAAGTCCCAGTCGTAGAGCGCCTGCGCGGCGTCGATGCCCTCGTGGCACTGCAACCGGATCAGCTCCACGCCCAGCGCGCTCGCCAGCGCCTGCGCCAGCGCGGTCTTGCCGGTACCGGGCTCGCCCTCGCACAGCAGCGGGCGGCGCATCTTCAGCGCCAGGAACGCGGCCGTGGCGATGCCCTCATCGGGCAGGTAGCCCGTCCCGTCCAACGCCGCGGCCACCTCGGCCGGCGAGCCCACGTCCAGCGCCTCATCGTCGTCCGCCATGCCGCGAGCGTATGCGAGCGCACCAGCCCCGTGGTGATCACGCCGGGCCGTGCGATGATCCTTCGCGGAGGTGCGGGCATGAGCCGGTTCGACGGGTTCCCGGGGCACATCGAGCGCTACGCCGGGAGGGTCCGGGGCGCGGACAGCAGGGAAACCGGCGGCAGGGACCGCGGCTACCACCTCGTCTACTGCGACGGCCACGACGGCTCGCACGTGACCGTGCTGACCAGCGGCCTGCGCGAGCACACCGCGGGCGCGCCGCTGCCGCAGGAGTTGCTGTGCACCGTGCACGCCGCCCAGGAACTGCACGGCAAGCACCTGACCGGAGTGATCGCGGAACTGCTCACCGAATCGGCCAGCCGCGTCGGCTACGGCGCGCTGATCATGAACGATCGCGCGCTGCTGCCGGAAACGGAGATCGCCGGGGCGCTGGCAGCTCCGCACCCATACTTCGCCGACGAGTTCGACGTGCTGCTCGACGGGGACGGCAGGCCGGTGCTGCAGCTGATCACGCTGCTGCCGATCACGCGCGGCGAAGCGCAGCTGGTGTCCCGCTACGGCAAGGACGTGCTCTACGACCGGTGGGAGCAGAACGGCACCGACCTCACCGACGTGCGCCGCCGCTCCGTCGGCTGACTCCCGCAGTTCGCCACGGCTCGAACCCCGGGGTGTCCCCCACCCCGCGGCCGAAGGGTCAGGGAGCGATCCGGGGCACGCCCGGAGGTTCCGCGGACTCCCGCGGAGCAGAGTCGGCGGCATGACCGAAAACGTGCACATCGCAGCGCCCACCGCACCGGAGAGCAGCACCGGATCCGGCGGCTACCGCCGGTTCACCCGCAGCCGCAACGGCATGGTCGCCGGAGTGTGCGCCGGGGCGGCCGAGTACTTCGGCATCGACCCGACGCTGATCCGCGTGCTGCTGCTGGCCGCAACGATCCTCGGCTTCGGCACCGGGATCGTGCTCTACCTCGCCGCCTGGCTGCTGGCTCCGCAGGAGTGATCCGCGGTCACTTCAGCCGCGGCGCCTGCCGGACGAAGGTGTCCAGCACCCCGTCGGCGAGCTTCACCGGCCCCGGCGTGCGCGGCTCGCCCGGCACCGTCCGCACCTGCTCGGCCCGGTCGGCCTGCGCACCGGCGGCGGCGAACCGCTCACCGGCCACCGCCTCGTTGCCGTCCGCCCGCGCCTGCAAACCGTCCACAGTGGTCACGAACGCGTCGCCCCACAGGTCGGCGGCCTGCAACCACGGCTCCGAGTCGGACACGAAGTCCTGCGGCGCCCCGGACCTGATCCGCTCCGGGGCCTGCGCGACCTGCTGCGCGTAGTCGCGCAGCTCGGCCAGCGCCGCCTGGTTGTCCCCGCTGCCCCACGTGGCGCGGAACTCGTCGATGCGCCTGGCCAGCTCCGGTGCCGGTGGCTGCCACGGCTTGCCGCTGGCCAGCGGCGACATGTTGTTCAGGTCGAAGAACACCAGCAGCGCCCGCACCAGGTCCGGGTTCGCCGCCGAGTCCGGCCGCAGCGCCGCGGCCGGATCCGTCGCCAGGTAGCGCGCCGCCGCGCGATGCGCCCGCTGCGGGTCGAAGTCGTCGTCGTTCCAGGCGAAGTCCGCAGCGCCGGTCTCGACGACCTTGCTGGCCGCGGCCTGGTTCATCGGGTTCACCGCATCGCCGACGAGGTGCTGGCTCAGCCCCGGCTCGCGCCGGTCGTACGGCCCGAGCAGCAGCCTGCCCTGAGCCTTCTTGAAATCGTTGACCGGGTAGTTGTCCCACAGGTACACCTTGCGGCCCCAGAGCTGCGCGGCCTGCTCGGCGTCGGAGACGGTGATCTGCTTGGGGATCACGCCGTCGCCGGTCCACATCAGCACCACGCGCGGGTCGAGCCCCTCGCTCAGCGCCGTCTTGTAAGGCGACTCGTCCAGGTCGGAGTACTCCGTCGGCACGGTCTGCACCGGGCGCGCGCCGGGATGGGTGTCGATGAACTCCCGCTGCACCCGGTTGAGCAGATCCTTCTGCGCCCGGCCGGCGGCGGCCTCGTTCGGCGGGCCGTAGCGCGCCTGGTCCTGCCCGCAGTTCCAGCGGGTGTAGGAGATGTCGTCGAACGGCACCGAGAAGTCCCGCACCCCGGAGTCGTACATGGTCTGCAGCTTGTCCTGCAGCGCCTGGAAGTCCGCCGGGTCGCTGAAGCAGATCGAGTTCCCCGGCGAGAGCGCGAACGTGAAGTTCACGTGGTGCGCGCCCGCCTGCCCGATCAGCTCCCGCACCTGCGCGAGCTTGTCCGGCGGGTACGGCTCGCGCCAGCGCTCCCGGTGGAACGGGTCGTCCTTCGGCGCGTAGATGTAGGTGTTGAACTTGACGTCGCCGTAGAAGGCCAGCTGGTCCATCCGCTCGGCGTGCGTCCACGGGGTGCCGTAGAAGCCCTCGATCGAACCGCGCAGCGGCATGTTCGGCTGGTCCACCACGCCGACCCCGGCGATCCGGCCCGGCGAGGTGAGTTGCCGCATCGTCTGCACCGCGTAGTAGGCGCCTGCGGGATCGGACGCGCCGAGGATCACCGAGTCCTTGCCGCCGGACGCGGCGAACACGTAGCCCTCGGCGGGCAGCGGCGACGGCGAACCCCAGTAATTGTCCTGCAAGCCCTTCGTCACGCCGGGCGAGCTCCGGTCGCCGATGCGCACCCGCAGCGTGGCGTCCTGCACCGGCGGCCCCGGCGGCCGCACCACGACCTCGGAGGCCCCGGCCGAGCGCAGCACGTTCTCGGCCAAGTCCCGGGTCTGCCGGTCGACCAGCGGGTCCAGCACCAGCTCGACCTTGCCGCGCACCGCGACGTCGTCACCGAGCCGTTCCATCTTCTGCGGCTGCGGCACCACCTGCGGAACGCCTTCGGCCGGGAAGGAGTCCGGCCCGGAGACCTCTTCGTTCCCGGGCGGTGCCTGCTCCGGCGGGGCACCGGCGGTGCAGCCCGCGGCGAGCATCGCCGCGCTGATCAGTGCGGCCACCGGACCGGCGAGCCGGCGCAACGGAAAGGACATGCCGTCCGAACCTCCTTCGACCTGGCACGTGCGGATACCAGGAGATCACATCCCGGTCCGGGCGGCCGCGGGCTGACGCGGTCCCGCCACGATCATCGCCGGGCCGCTGCCCGCCACCACCGGGCGGCGGCACCGAACGCCCAGCACAACGTACCCAGCGCAGCGCCCCGCGACGCGACACGCACGGGCCTACGGAACCGGCCGGAAAGGGGCCGGACACGACGAAGGGCCGCTCCCCGAACGGGAACGGCCCTCCTCGCGTGCGGTGCGGGCGTCAGCGCGGACGCTGCCGCCCGGGCACGGCGGTCGTCACATCATGCCGCCCATGCCACCCATCGGGTCGCCACCACCGGCGGCGGCACCGGCCGCCTCCTTCTCCGGCTTGTCCGCGACCACGGCCTCGGTGGTCAGGAACAGCGCGGCGATCGACGCGGCGTTCTGCAGCGCCGAGCGGGTGACCTTGGCCGGGTCGGTGACGCCCGCGGCCAGCAGGTCCTCGTACTCGCCGGTCGCGGCGTTGAGGCCGTGGCCGGGGGCGAGGCCCTTGACCTTCTCCGCCACGACGCCGCCCTCGAGGCCGGCGTTGATGGCGATCTGCTTGAGCGGGCCCTCGACGGCCAGCCGGACGCTGTTCGCGCCGGTCGCCTCGTCGCCCTCCAGCTTGAGGTCGTCGAACGCGGCCACGGTCGCCTGCAGCAGGGAAACGCCGCCACCGGCGACGACGCCCTCCTCGACGGCGGCCTTGGCGTTGCGGACCGCGTCCTCGATCCGGTGCTTGCGCTCCTTGAGCTCGACCTCGGTCGCCGCACCGGCCTTGATCACGGCCACGCCGCCGGCCAGCTTGGCCAGCCGCTCCTGCAGCTTCTCGCGGTCGTAGTCGGAGTCCGAGCGGTCGATCTCGGCGCGGATCTCGTTGACCCGGCCGGCGATCTGCTCGTCGTCACCGGCGCCCTCGACGATGGTGGTCTCGTCCTTGGTGACGACGACCTTGCGCGCCTGGCCCAGCAGCGGCAGGTCGGCGCTCTCCAGCTTCAGGCCGACCTCCTCGGAGATCACCTGGCCGCCGGTCAGGATCGCCATGTCCTGCAGCATCGCCTTGCGGCGGTCGCCGAAGCCGGGGGCCTTGACCGCGACCGACTTGAACGTGCCGCGGATCTTGTTGACCACCAGGGTGGACAGGGCCTCGCCCTCGACGTCCTCCGAGATGATCAGCAGCGGCTTGTTCGACTGCATGACCTTCTCCAGCAGCGGGAGCAGGTCCTTGATGTTCGAGATCTTGCTGCTCAGCAGCAGGATGTACGGGTCGTCGAGGGACGCCTCCATCCGCTCCGTGTCGGTCACGAAGTACGGGGAGATGTAGCCCTTGTCGAAGCGCATCCCCTCGGTGAGCTCGAGCTCGAGCCCGAAGGTGTTGCTCTCCTCGACGGTGATGACGCCTTCCTTGCCGACCTTGTCCATCGCCTCGGCGATGAGCTCGCCGATCTGGCGGTCGCCGGCCGAGATCCCCGCGGTGGCGGCGATCTGGTCCTTGGTCTCGATCTCCTTGGCGTTCTTGAGCAGCTGCTCGGCGATCGCCTCGGTGGCCTTCTCGATGCCCCGCTTGAGGGCGATCGGGCTGGCGCCTGCCGCCACGTTGCGCAGACCCTCGCGCACCAGCGCCTGGGCCAGCACGGTGGCGGTCGTCGTGCCGTCACCGGCGACGTCGTCGGTCTTCTTCGCCACTTCCTTGACGAGCTCGGCGCCGATCTTCTCCCAGGCGTCCTCGAGCTCGATCTCCTTGGCGATGGAGACGCCGTCGTTGGTGATGGTCGGCGCGCCCCACTTCTTTTCGAGCACGACGTTGCGGCCCCTCGGCCCGAGCGTCACCTTGACGGCGTCGGCGAGGGTGTTCATGCCGCGCTCAAGGCCGCGGCGGGCTTCCTCGTCGAACGCGATCATCTTGGCCATTGCGGTGTGGTCCTCCACCTGTCTGGACGCCACGCGGGGGATGTTCACCCCGTGGCAGGACTCTGTGCTCGGCCAGGCTCGGTGCCCGCGACGGACGACCGGACGCGGCGGCACCGTCGTGTGGCACCGGCGCGACGGCCTCACCGTCCCGACCTGGCACTCAACTGCGCTGAGTGCCAGATCCAGGTTTAGCACTCACACACATCGAGTGCAAGCCGCTCGCCCGCTCCGCTCCGGCGCAGACCGCTTTTCGCCCGATCGAGCGGGCGCATCGGGTTCGCCCAGGTGATCAGGCCGTTCAGCCGCCGACCGTGGGGACCTCGGTGGGCAGTTCGGTGCTGTTGTACGACGAGGACGGCGGTGAACCGCCGGACGGGCCGCCGCCGGAACCGCCCGACGAGACCGCCATCGCGATGAACAGGACCGCGAGCACGACAACAGCCACCGCGATCAGCAGCGGCACCAGCCACTTCGCCGTGCCGCCGGTCCGCTTGGCCGCGAACGGCGAGCCCTGCGCGGGCATCGGCGGCCGCAGCCGGACCGGTTCGCCGCCCGGCGGCTGGGTTCCCGGCGGCCGGGCACCGGGAGGTCGGACGCCCGGAGGCTGCGGCTGGGCACCGGGATGCTGGGCACCCGGCGGCTGCACACCCGGAGGGCTCACCGGAGGCTGCGAGCCCGGAGGCTGCCCGCCCGGATGCCGACCGCCCTGCTGCGGGTAGGACGGCCCGAACGGCCCGGGAGCCACCGGCGGTGCCGAACCCGGTCCGCCCTGGTTCGGCACCGGGCCGGGTTGCGCGGGCTGCGGACCGGAAGGCGGCCCGACCGCGGGCATGGTGCGCTTCGTGCGCGCATCCCCGGACTGCGCCAGCACTTCCTTCGCGGCCGCCATCAGCTTCCGGCAGTCGTCGTAGCGCTGGTCCGGCTTCTTCGACATGCCGTTGCGCAGCACGGCGTCGATCCCCGCCGGCAGCGACAGCAGCGCCGTCGCGGACGGCGGCTCGGCGTTCAAGTGACCCTGGATGACCTCCTGCACGTCGCCCTGGAAGGGCGGGCGGCCGGTCAGGCAGGCGAACAGCATGCAGCACAGCGCGTAGAGATCGGTGCGTCCGTCGACCGGCTCGCCGCGCAGGTGCTCCGGCGCGGCGTAGGTCGGCGAACCGAGGAAGTCGCCGGAGCTGGTGCGGTGCCCGGTAGCGCCGCGGCGGGTCAGCCCGAAATCCGCGAGGTACACGTGCTCGCCCGCGGACTCCCGCGAGGTCACCAGCACGTTCGCCGGTTTGAGGTCCAGGTGCACCAGCCCGCGCTCGTGCAGCATGTCCAGCGCCTCGGCTACCTGGCTGAGCAGTTCCACCGCGCGGTACGGCGAGATCGGGCCGTCCTTGATCAGGCTGGCCAGGTCGGACCCGTCGACCAGCCGCATCGCGATGTAGAGCATCCCGTCGATCTCGCCGAAGTCGTACAGCGGCACGACGTTCGCGTGGTCGATGGCGGAGGTGTTGCGGGCCTCGTCGACGAACCGCTCGCGGAACTCGGCATCACCGGTGATGTGCTCGCCCATGACCTTGAGCGCGACCTTGCGGCCCAGGCGGGTATCGGTGGCGCGGTAGAGCACGCTCATCCCGCCGCGGCCCAGCACCCCGTCGATCTTGAAGTGGCCGAGGCGGCGTCCGGTGAGGTCTTCCGACACGCGGGGGAGCCTAACGGTCGGCGATCAGCGACGTCTGCGGGTTCCGGGAGCGCGTCGTCGGATCGGCCCAGCAAACCGGCCCAGCAGCAAACCGGCCCAGCGGACCAGATCTGGACGGGACCGGCGGCGAATCGAGCACCGGATGCGCGGGCACCGAATCGCGGGCGGCGCGAATTCGCCGGACAGCACGCGGCCCGGCCCCGATCCGGAGCCGGGCCCGCAGTGCGCGCCTCAGACCTTGCGGACGCCGTCCGCCTGGGTTCGGCCGTCGCGCCCCGGTTTCACCTCGAATTCGACCCGGTCGCCTTCCGAAAGGGTGCGGAAACCGGACATGTTGATCGAGGTGTAGTGCACGAACACATCGGAACCACCGTCGGTGGCGATGAAGCCGTAGCCCTTTTCCGAGTTGAACCATTTGACCGTGCCGACCGCCACGGCGTCCTCCTAGTGGAAACAATGATGCACGGCGCTCCCGAAAGCGCCGCTGGAGCAGGGGTCACGCTACCCGAGAAGGCGCGATTCGTCCGCCGTTCACCATTGCGACTTTTCCGCGAAATGCTGGGCCGAACGGGTGTATTTATGCAGCACGCACCGTCATCGGATACATCGGATAAACCTTTCCCGCGGACCACCGCCGCGGCATATTCCGCCGAACGGAGATTCTCGAGACGGACGAACACCGGCCGTGCAGCACCGCGCAATGCGCGAAACGGTGATCATTTGCAGCACCGCATTCGAGCGGTCAGGAACGGCCCGCGGAACCCTGCGCCTGCAACCAGGACGCCAGACCGCGGGGATCCCGCGTCTGCACCAGCACCTGTCCCGGGCCGGCGAAATCGAACACCAGCCCCTCCCCGGTGCGCATCGACTGCGGCACGCCCTGACCGGCCTGGCGCAACCGGGTCTGCACCGCATCCGCGTAGGCCACCA
Source organism: Saccharopolyspora sp. SCSIO 74807 (assembly GCF_037023755.1). Classification (NCBI taxonomy): domain Bacteria; kingdom Bacillati; phylum Actinomycetota; class Actinomycetes; order Pseudonocardiales; family Pseudonocardiaceae; genus Saccharopolyspora; species Saccharopolyspora sp. SCSIO 74807. The sequence goes on from NZ_CP146100.1 coordinate 1,260,557, forward strand.
CGTGCCCCGGATCGACGGTGACGAACTCACCGGGCTGCAAGGTCATCACGTCCAACGCGCCGTAGCAGGCCAGCACCACCGGACCCGGCCCGCTGACGTGGCTGAGGAATCCGGGCTCACCGCCGAAGAGGTTGTTGAACCCGGGCCACTGGTCGTCGCTGTGCGTCGTCCCGCCGGAGGCGAGCCAGGCACCGCGCGCGACGCACCAGCCGCGCCCGTCCAGCTCGAGCACGTTGAGGTCGCCGGGCAACGGCCCCGCCACGTCGACCCAACCGCCCTGCTGCCCGGCCGTGCAGGTGGTCACCGCCGCGTCGCCGCCGAACGCTCCCCTGGTCAGCGACTTGAGCAGGCCGCCACCGGTGCGCGCTTCGACCACGACGCCGTAGCTGGTGGCCAGCATCGAACCGGCCGCGATCCGGACCGGCTCGCCGGGCGCGAGCAGCAGCCTGGCGACCCCGAACGACGGCGTGTGACGGGTTCGTACCTGCACATGCCCTCCTCCGGTCGCCGCGCGGTCGGAGGCAGTTTGCCATGAGGGCGCCCAGCGCCGGTCGCCTATAAGGACACCAAGCGCCGGTCGCCTACGAGGACGCCCAACGCCGGTTTCCAATGAGGACACCCGGCGCCGGTCGCCGATGCGGACGCGCCGTTGCTACGCAACGGCCACAGCACCGAGCCGACGATCGCCCGAAGCGGAAGCGAAACGCGCACGAACCATCACCCACCGAAGCGGCGCGATCCACCGCGGCCCCGGAGCCCAGCGGCGCAAGTCGCTTTTGGCACGCCGGTGGCGACAGCGCGGCACCCCATGACCGATGATCGGGGCGTGCCCCAAGCAACTGGACCATCCGGGTTGACCCCGGTGCCCGAACACCAGGCGCGGATCGCCACCCTGCTGCCCCCGGCCCGCGCCGAGTCCCGCCCGCTGGCGGACTGCCTGGACCTGGCGCTGGCCGAAGACCTGGTGGCGGCGATCCCGCTGCCACCGTTCGACAACTCCGCGATGGACGGTTACGCGGTCCGCTCGGTGGACGTGGCCGAAGCGGGCCCGGACGACCCGGTGACGCTGCCGGTCAGCGAGGACGTCCCGGCAGGCCGGATCGACAGCCCGCCGCTGCAGCCCGGCACCGCGCACCGGATCATGACCGGCGCGCAGATGCCCGCGGGAGCGGACGCGGTCGTACCGGTGGAACGCACCGACGCCGGGACCTCCGAGGTGCGCCTGCACGCTTCCGTGCAACCCGGTGCGCACCTGCGCCGAGCCGGGGAGGACGTGCAGGTCGGCACGGCGGTGCTCCACGCCGGAGTGTCCCTGGGCCCGGCGCAGCTCGGCATCGCCGCGGCCGTCGGCGCCGCGCGGCTGCCGGTGCGGCGGCCGGTGCGGGTCCTGGTGCTGTCCACCGGTTCGGAACTCGTGGAACCGGGTTCGCCGCTGCGCGCCGGGCAGATCTACGAGTCCAACGGGCTGATGCTGGCCGCTGCGGTGCGCGAGGCCGGCGGCGAGGCGCAGCTGCTGCGGTTCGTGCCCGACGACGTGGAGTCGTTCCACGCCGCGCTGCAGCCGCACCTGGAGACCACCGACCTGATCCTCACCTCCGGCGGGGTCAGCGCCGGGGCGTACGAGGTGGTCAAGGACGCGCTGGCGGGCAACGGCGTGGAGTTCACCAAGGTCGCGATGCAGCCGGGGATGCCGCAGGGCTGCGGGCGCTACCGGGACGGTCCCGCGGTGGTGACGCTGCCCGGCAACCCGGTCAGCTCCATGGTGTCGTTCGAGATCTTCGTGCGCCCGGCGCTGCGTTCGGCGGCCGGGCACCACCGCAACCAGCGGCCGACGAGGCAGGCCGTGCTGACCGAGCCGCTGGAGAAGACCTCGGCGGGCAGGCGGCAGTACCGCAGAGCGGTGTTCGACCCGGCGACCGCGACGGTGACCCCGCACGGCGGACCCGGCTCGCACCTGCTCTCCGCGATGGCCGGGGCGAACAGCCTGCTCGAGGTGCCGGAGGAGACGACTTCGCTACCCGCGGGCGCGACCGTGGACGTGATCTTGATGGAGTGACCTCGCAGCAGCAGTCCGCCAAGTCCGCCCGCGCACCCCGGGGTGCGCGTCTACTTCGAGCTGGAGTTCCCGTGCGTGGCCCCTGGCGCGCCGCCCTGGCGCTGGCGTTGCACATCGGCTTCTTCGCCTTCCCACTGGCCGTGGTGCTCGGCCTGCTGGGCATCACCGCTTACACCGTGCGCGCCGACATCGGACTCGGCGCGCGAGCCGGGCTGGCCGCTTTCGTGGTCGCCGCCGTGGTCGGCATCGGCCTGCGCACGGTGCTGCGCAGCCAAGAGATCCCGCGCGGAGTCGCGCTCAAGCGCGCGGAGCAGCCGAAGGTCTGGAAGGTGATCGACACCGTCTGCACCGGTTCCGGCGCGCAGCCCCCGGACGAAGTGCGGATCACCTCGGAGCCGGGGTCGCTGCTGCGCGAGGACACCGCGCTGCTGGGCCTGCGGGTGCGGGCGCGCTACCTGGAGATCGGGTTGCCGCTGCTGGCCGGGTTGTCGGCGAGCGATCTGCGGGCCGTCGCGGCGCGCGAGCTCGGCCGCACCGTCGGCGCCGGCCGGCTGGTGGTGCTGGCCGACCGGGTCCGGACCAGCGTGCTGCGCACCGCTGAAGGGCTCACCGGCGGCCCGGCGAAGTGGCTGTTCACCGGCTACGCCCGCGCGTACGCGGCGGTGGCGGGCGATCCGGGAGCGAACCTGTGGTTCGGCGCGGACACCATCGCCGTGCAGGCGGCGGGCAAGCGGGCCGCGGTGACCTCGTTGCGGAAGGTGCAGGCCGTCGAATTCGGGTGGCGCGCCTACGCCGAGGAGTACCTCACGATGGCCGCCAAGGTGGAGCACACCCCGGACCTGCTGCTGGGCTTCCGGGCTTTCATGGACCACCCGGAGCGCAAACCGGAGCTGTCCGAGCGCGTCAAGCAGGCGATCGCCGAAGAACGCGGCGTGCGCCCGTCCACCCGGGAACGGGTGGAGGCGATGAAGCGGCTGCGCGGCGGCGACCGCGATCCCGACGACCGGCCCGCGTTCGCGCTGCTGCGGGAACCGCGCGAGACGGTTCCCGCGCTGGAGGACCGGTTGCTGGTCGACGGTCTCGGCCCGCGGCTGCCCTGGCCGGACCTGGCGCGCAAGGCGGGCGCCGCGGCGGTCGCGCGGCAGGCCGGGCTGCTGGCTTCGGCGGTGCGCCAGAGCGGCCTGGACTGCCAGCCCGCGATCGGCGGAGTGCTGGCCGCGATCCACCGCGACCAGCGCGCCGACCTGATCAACCCGGTGCTCAATCCGGGCCTGAGCCCGGAGAAGCTGGACGAGGCCGTGGTGGACACCCTCACCGAGCTGCTCGGCGGCGCGGTGGTGGACGCGCTGGTGTGCGCCGGGCGCGCGCAGCACGAACTGGACTGGGCGGGCGAGTCGGTGGTGCGGCTGTCCACCGGCCACCCGCTGGACCCGGACCGGCTGGTGCGCCCGGCGGTGCAGGACCCGCGGCTGGTGCCCGGATTGCATCGGGCGCTGGTGGATCTGGGCGTGCCGTTGCAGCACTACCGGGAGCCCGCCGACGACCCGGACCCGTCGATCTCCGGGGTCGTCAGCCCGGTGCAGTACGCGGGCGGGCGGTTCGACATGGTGGTCACCGACCGGGGCCTGGTGCTGGTGCCGAGCGCGGCCAGCCCGGCGAAGCGGCTGCTGGCCGGCGCGGTCGGGCGGCTGCGGAAGGCGGAGAACGAGGAGCTCTGCGAGCTCTCGGAGACCCCGGTGCAGCGGTTGCGGGAGCAGGCCGACGCGCAATGGATCGACAGCCGCGACGTGGCGGTCGCGACGCTGGTGCAGGAACGTTCCGGCTGGTCGCTGACGCTGGAGCTGTACTTGGACGACGCGTCGATGTCGACGGTGCAGCAGGACGCCGTGCAGCAGGGTCCGAACGACATCCCGGAGTTGATCGTGCGCAGCAGCGGGGATTCCGAGGAGCGCGGCGATCCGTACCGCGGGCTGGGTGAGCTGATGGGCGCCCGGATGTCGATCGACGACAGGCGGGGCGCACCGGCCGAGTGAAGCCCGCCCAGGCAGGGATGTGACTCTGCGTGAGCAAATCGCAGACCAATGTCCTCCAATAGCGGCTACGTAGTTCGTGTGAGCCCAATTACACTGGTGACCGCGTAACAACCCGTCGATCGACTCCGTCTTCACAGACGTCCGCTCCCGCTTCGCCGCGGGCAGCGGGCAACCCCGGGTCCCGTGTGCCGTCGGGGGGTGCACGGACCCACCTCGGGGACCGCTCGGCGCCAACGGGGAGGCGCCTTGCGGTGCGGTGCCGGAGCGGCACCGGCGCTTCGGGGGCGCCGGTCCGCTCCGGCATCCTTAATTTGCGGCCCGTTTCTGCCACCGGGCTCCGCCGACTCGCCCGGCCGCGGCCGCCACCTGGCCGAGCCGCCGCTCACGCATCCGGCACGAATCAGCACGCAACGCGCTTTCACCTGCGCACAGCGACCCGCGTGATCCACACCGCCCCCTGGCGTCGAAGCCGCGGCCGCGTCCGCGATGCTGTACCGACACGGCCGCAGCGCGGTCACCGCGCCGCAGCACCGACCTCCGACGCACGGGGTGTAGCAGCTCGATGAGCACCCAGACAGAACCAGGCACGACGAACCCGCTGGCGCACCTGGCTCAGCTCGCCCGCGACACCGTTCCGCCGATGCATCCGGCGGGCAAGCCGTTCGTGCTCGGCGCGGCGGCCGCGACGCTGCTGCTGCGCCGCAAGTGGCGGCCCGCGGGCGTGCTCGGCGGCATCGCCACGGCCTGGTGCGCCTGGTTCTTCCGCGAGCCCGCGCGGGTCACGCCGCAGCGCGACGGCATCGCGGTCGCGCCCGCCGACGGCACCGTGGCGCACGTGGAGACCGCCGTGCCACCACCCGAACTCGGGCTCGGCGATCGACCGCTGACCCGGGTCAGCGTGTTCCTCACGATCTTCGACGTGCACGTGCAACGGCTGCCCGCCACCGGGGAGATCGCCAAGACCGCCTACCGGCCCGGCGCCTTCCTGTCCGCCGACCTGGACAAGGCCAGCGAGGACAACGAGCGCAACTCGCTGCTGCTGCGCACCGACGACGGGCACGAACTGGTGGTGGTGCAGATCGCCGGGCTGGTCGCGCGCCGCATCGTCAGCTCGGTGCGCGACGGCGACCGGGTGCTGGCCGGGCACACCTACGGGCTGATCCGCTTCGGCTCCCGCGTGGACCTGTACCTGCCGCCGGGCAGCCGGGTGCTGGTGGAACCCGGCCAGCGCACCGTCGGCGCGGAAACCGCGGTTGCCGAGCTGCCGACCGGCGCGGCGGCGGAATCCCCGGCCAGCGGCGGGCAGGCATGAACGGGCTGCGCGGCGCACCACCCGGAATCCGGCTGCTGCCCAACGCCGTCACCGTGCTGGCGATGTGCGCCGGGCTGTCGGCCGTGCAGTTCGCGCTGAACGCGCAGCTCACCGGAGCCATCGCGGCGGTCGCGGTGGCCGCCGTGCTGGACGGGCTGGACGGGCGGATCGCGCGGCTGCTGGACGCCACCACGCGGATGGGCGCTGAGCTGGACTCGCTGTCCGACGCGATGTCCTTCGGCGTCGCCCCCGCGCTGACGCTCTACGCCTGGCAGTTGCAGGACAACCGGGCGGGCTGGATCGCCGCGCTGGTCTTCGCGGTGTGCATGATCCTGCGGCTGGCTCGGTTCAACACGTTGCTGGACGACGTCGAGCAGCCCGCCTTCAGCAAGGAGTTCTTCGTCGGCGTGCCCGCGCCCGCGGCCGGGTTGCTGGCGCTGCTGCCGCTGGTGCTGACCGCGCACTTCGGCTATCCGGGCTGGTGGGCGCAGCAGCCCGTGGTGATGGTCTGGATGGTCGCGGTCGCCGCGCTCGCGGTGAGCCGGGTGCCGACGTTGTCGCTGAAGACCGTGAAGGTGCCTGCGAAGGCGGTCGCTCCGCTGCTGGTGCTGGTGGCGCTGCTGGCCGCGGGGATCATCATGTTCCCGCTGGTCTCGCTGGCCGTGGCGCTGGTGGTGTACCTCGTGCACATCCCGTACGCGGTGTACCGGTACCGCTGGCTGCTGCGGCACCCGGAGGCGTGGGCGGCGCCGCCGCGCGAGCGCCGCGCCATCCGCAGGCGCACCCAGCGGCGGCTCGGGCTGCGGCCGCCGCACCCGCGCCGGGCGCTGGCCGGGGCGCGGCAGCGGATGCGCCGCACCCGCGGGCCGGAAGGCCCCCGGTTGAGCTGGCGCCGCCTCGGACTGCGCCGCAGCCGCAACGGCAGCCCCCGCTGAGCCATCCCGGCCGAGCGAACGGGCTGTTCGACCGATCCAGTGGGGCGAGCAGGCCGCTCACTCGGCTCGACGAGCCGAGGCGCGCGGTGAGCCGGAGCGAGCGGACCGTCGACCCGTCTTGAGCGGTCCGCTCACTCGTCGGCGCAGAGCGCTCAGCGGATGCGGAGGCGTTCGGTGCGCACGAAGTTGATCGTGTAGCGCTTCCACGGCTGCTGATTGCCCAGCGTCCGATCGATCGCCGAGCGCGCGTGCAGCGCGTTCTCCACCAGCGAACTCGCCAGCAGCTCGGTCGCGGGAGCCCCGGCGGACTGGATGTCCGGCACCTTCGCCGTGGGCCGCCCGCTGAGCAGCTGGTCCACCGCCTGCAGCGCGGGCACCGCGACGGCCTGCTCGTCCTCCGGCCGGAACGCCAGCGTCGACACGTCCTGGCGCAGCGCGTCCAGCGCGATCGCCGCGGCCCGGGTGGCCTCCTGGTCCTCGTCCGACTCCGGGTCGTCCAGCAGCGCGGGCATCCCGAGCAGGTCCTGGGTCCGCCGCAGCGCGAGCACGTGCGCGGCCTGCATCGCCGCCTGCACCTGGTGGCCCTGCCCGGCCGCGCGCACGCTGCGCAGCAGCTCGGAGACCGACCACACGGTGGAGCGGACCGCACCGCGCACGTCCGGCACCATGCTGCTGGGCAGCACGATGAAGCTGACGTAGCCGACGCCGAGCGCGATGGCCGCGCCGACCGCGGTGTTCGACGCGAAGCTGATCGCGACGTTGGCCAGCGGCCGGTCCAGCCGCATCGCCTGGTCCACCGCGGTGATGACGATCAACGAGCTCAGCAGCACCTGGTAGTCGGTGCGCAGCCGCTCCACCCCGAGCAGCATCGCCGCCACCACCGCGGGCACCAGCAGGTACACCCCCGGCAGCAGCGTGATCAGCGCGGCGAGGAAGACCACGCCGAGCACCGCGCCACCGGTCCGCTCCAGCGCCCCGTTCATGCTGTCCCGCGCCGCGGGCGCGAGCACCACGTACAGCGCGAGCAGCAGCGTCGACGCCGACGGATCGTGCAGCAGCAGCACGATCACCAGCCCGATCCCCACCGCGAGCGTGCAGCGCAACGCGTGCCGGAACAGCGATGACCGCAACGACAGGTGAGCCTTGATGCCGCCGATCGCGCGCTGCTTGGCACCGCCGGGCGCGGGCGGGCTGGCGGGCGCTTCGACCCGCTGCACGACCGCGCCGCGGATCCGGTCCAGCCCCTGGTTCATCCCGGCGACCGCTTCCGGCAGGTCCTGCCTGCCGCCCGCGGAGACCACGGCCTGCGCGGGGTCGACGCGCGCCATCGCGGGCAGCCCGCTGCAGGCGCGGGAACGCACCGCGCGGGCGAGTTCGGCGGCGACGAGGTCGGCCTCGGCGACGATGCGGTGCAGCCGCTCGGCTTCGATCCGGTCGGCCTGCTCGGCCTGCGCCAGCAGTGCCTCGCGGGCCGCGCGGAACCGGGCCGCGCCGGCCAGCACCTGCCCGAGCCAGGTCGTGGAGCCGTCCGCGCGCCAAGCGCTCGCGGCCGACTCCAACACCCCCGGCCCGGGTTCGAGCAGCGTGCGGGCGACGGCCGCGCGGGTCGCGCGGGTCGAGTCGCCGATGCCGATGAGCACTCGCAGGACCAGCGCGAACAACGCACCTGCGACGGTGCACAGGAACAGCATCCAGGCGGGCTGGTCGCTACCGATGCCGGTGGTGCTGGAGAACAACGTCGCCGCCGCGAACGTCTGCCCGCTGACCCGGTACTGCTCGCCGAGCGCGGGCAGCATCCCGGAACCGAACACGACCACCGCGACCAGCGACCCGGCCAGCACCGGGATGCCGTAGAGCACCGGTCCCAGCGCCATCACCAGCACCAGCGCCGGACCGAACCAGGAGAACCGGTGCAGATCCGACCGCAGCGACCGCCCACCGGCCGCCACCAGGGCGAACACCGCGGTCAGCCCGCCGATCAGCGCGGGCGTGCGCAGGTCGAACAACCAGCCGCCCGCGGTGGCCACGACCGCGGTCACGAGCACGGCCACCGCGTACTGGCGCCGCCGGAGATCCGGCGCCCCCGCCTCGGTGTTCAGGCCGGTGTCCAACCGCTCTCTTACCTTCGTCAACACCGATGCAGCCACGGTGGTCGCTTACTCCTACTTCTTCGTCGCGTGCGAGAGGTCGATGCGCCCCGTAGCCGAGCGTTGCGCAGGACGCCGGGCATTCCCCCGGCATCCGCAGCGGGCTTCGCCCGAGCGGCGCGGAGTCGGGGAAGCACAGCGCCGGAGGGGCCCAGCGCCGCAGAGGCACAGCGCCGACGAGGCACTGGGCCGGAGAGGCACTGGGCCGGACAAACACTGGCCGGACAAGCACTGGGCCGGAGAGGCACTGGCCGATCGGCAGGCTGCCGCATGACTCACGATCTATGTCGGTGCGACCCGCCTCGTGAGTTACGGCGTCGTCGAAAATCACTCGATCAGGTAACTCAAGCCGGTCCCCATCAGATCGACCGCGGGCTGATCCGCCAGAACGTCGACACCGGTCCCACTCCGGAACCGAGCGGGTAGGCGTGCTCGACACTGCGCGTCACGAACCGCTTGCCCGCCGCCACCGCCTCCGGCACCGCAGCACCCTTGGCGAGCGCGGCGGTGATCGCCGAAGCGAACACGTCACCGGCGCCGTGCGTGTGCACCGTGGAGTAGCGCGGGCCCGGCAGCGGCATCGCCGTGCTGCCGTCGAAGAGCAGGTCCACGCACTCCGGGTCGTCCCGCAGGTGCCCGCTCTTGATCAGCACCCACTGCGGCCCGAAGTCGTGCACCGCCTTCGCCGCGTCCAGCAGGTCGTCCCGGGTGCGCGCGTCGCGGCCGGTGAGCAGCCGCACCTCGTCCAGGTTCGGCGTCACCAGCGTCGCCCTGGGGAACGCCTGGTAGCGCAGCACGTCGAGGGCGTCCGCGCGCAACAGCGGCTCACCGCTGCGGGATGCGGCGACCGGGTCGACGACGAACGGGGTGCGGCCGGAGCCGCCGATGCCGTGCTCGTCGCAGGCGGCCACGACCGCCTCTATGGTCGCCGCCGAGGCCAGCACCCCCGTCTTCGCCGCATCCACCCCGATGTCCGAGGCGACGGCGCCGATCTGCGCACCCACCGTCTCCGCCGGGATTTCCACCAGGCCCGTGACTCCCACGGTGTTCTGCACGGTCACCGCGGTCACCGCGGTCATGCCGTGCACGCCGCAGGAGAAGAACGCGCGCAGATCGGCGTGCATCCCGGCACTGCCACCGGAGTCCGAGCCGGCGATGGTCAGCGCGGTCGGCGGCGCCGTGTCGTTGGCGGGTCGTCGCAGGCCAGGCTCGTCGTACATCCTGCTCATCCTAGGCGCCTGTCTCGGAACGGTTCTGGTGTTGGTCTTTTCAAGCGGCGTCAGCCGCTTTCGCCACCTACGCAACCGGCACCACCGCGGGTTCTCAGGCGTCGTCTCGCGAGGACAGCTCCGACGCCGAGTAGGGCGCTACTTCAGGAGGAGATCCCGCAGCGAGACGGCGCCTGAGGTTCCGCTACCCGACCACCTACGCAAAACGAGCTCAACAGGCAAGCACTCACCGCACGATCGGCAGGTAGACCTCGCCGCCGGACTCGGCGAACTCCTCGGACTTCTCCCGCATGCCTTCCTCGATCGCCTCCACACTGGTCAACCCGCGCTCCTCGGCGAACCTGCGGACGTCCTGGGTGATCTTCATGGAGCAGAACTTCGGCCCGCACATCGAGCAGAAGTGCGCCGTCTTCGCGGGTTCCGCGGGCAGCGTCTGGTCGTGGAAGGACTTCGCGGTGTCCGGGTCCAGCGACAGGTGGAACTGGTCGGTCCAGCGGAACTCGAACCGCGCCTTCGACAGCGCGTCGTCCCACTCCTGCGCCCGCGGGTGCCCCTTCGCGAGGTCACCGGCGTGCGCGGCGATCTTGTAGGTGATCACACCGGTCTTCACGTCGTCCCGGTCCGGCAGCCCGAGGTGCTCCTTCGGCGTGACGTAGCAGAGCATCGCGGTACCGGCCTGCGCGATCACCGCCGCGCCGATGCCGGAGGTGATGTGGTCGTAGGCGGGCGCGATGTCGGTGGTCAGCGGCCCGAGGGTGTAGAACGGCGCCTCGTCGCACAGCTCCTCTTCCAGCCGCACGTTCTCCGCGATCTTGTGCATCGGCACGTGGCCGGGGCCTTCGATCATCACCTGCACGTCGTGCTCGCGGGCGATCCGGGTGAGCTCGCCGAGGGTCTCCAGCTCGGCGAACTGGGCGCGGTCGTTGGCGTCCGCGATGGATCCGGGCCGCAACCCGTCGCCGAGGGAGAACGTGACGTCGTAGTCCCGCAGGATCTCGCACAGCTCGGAGAAGTGCGTGTACAGGAAGCTCTCCCGGTGGTGCGCCAGGCACCACGCCGCCATGATCGAACCCCCGCGCGAGACGATCCCCGTGACGCGCTGCGCGGTCAGCGGCACGTAGCGCAGCAGCACGCCCGCGTGCACGGTCATGTAGTCCACGCCCTGCTCGCACTGCTCGATCACGGTGTCCCGGTACAGCTCCCAGGTCAGCTGCGCCGGATCGCCGTCGACCTTCTCCAGCGCCTGGTAGATCGGCACGGTGCCGACCGGGACGGGCGAATTGCGCAGGATCCGCTCGCGGGTTTCGTGGATCCGCTTGCCGGTGGACAGGTCCATGATCGTGTCGGCGCCCCAGCGGGCGGCCCACACCATCTTCTCGACCTCTTCCTCGACCGACGAGGTCACCGCCGAGTTGCCGATGTTGGCGTTCACCTTCACCAGGAAGTTCTTCCCGATGATCATCGGCTCGGTCTCCGGGTGGCAGCGGTTGGCGGGCAGCACCGCGCGGCCGCGGGCGATCTCGTCGCGGACCAGCTCGGCGGGCAGGTCCTCGCGCGCGGCGACGAACTCCATCTCGCGGGTGAGCACGCCCGCCTTCGCCCACGCCAGCTGGGTCCGGTGCTCGCCGTTCCAGCCTTCCCTGGCACGCGGAAGTCCACTGTGGACGTCAATGTCGGCCGCGGTGTCGGTGTACGGGCCGGAGGTGTCGTAGACGTCCAGGTGCTCGCCGTTGCTGAGGTCGATGCGGCGCTGCGGCACGCGCAGCCCGGCGGTCTCGCGGTAGACCTTGCGCGAGCCGGTGATCGGGCCGGTGGTCACCCCGGGCACGACGGATTCCACAGTGGACTGAGAGCGCACCGGGCGCTGCGCTTCCGCGGTGGCTCGGGTGTCCGCAGTGGACTGATCAGGACGCACGTCGGCCATGGCCGTTCACTCCCTACGCCGGCATTATCCGGTCAGGTTCAGGCGGTCGGCGGCCCCGGACCGATCGGTCCAGCCGCCCTCTCAGCCCGCTTCCGGTGCGGGCTCCCGCGGTTGTGTTGTCCCGATCGAGGCTAGCGGCGGACACGGCCCGTGCCAAGACCACGAGTGGGCCACTGACGCCGGGACGGATCACCGCTAAGCCCGCCACCAGGGACGACACTTGATTGTCAGACCGGGAGGATACAGTGCGTGATGACACCAACACAGGAGGTGACCGCGCTGTGAGTGCAGCCCCGGTACTTCAGGATTCGTCTTGGGACGAACTCGTCGAGGTCTTCGAGCACCTCGATCCTCCCGAAGGCTGGCGTGCGGAGATCATCGACGGAAGGATCGTGATGTCCCCGCCGCCCGCGCCGAAGCACAATCTGATCGCCGACTCGGTCCAACGATCGATCTACCCGGCGCTGCCGCGAGACATCGTGCTATTCCAGACCGCGGGCGTTTCCGCACCGCCTTTCCCTGGCCAGTACGTACCCGACCTGATCGCGTTCCCACGCGACGCCACCGAGGGCGAATCAGGGGTCATTCCCGGGGAAGCCGCCTTGCTCGCGGTGGAAATCACCTCGAAGGGCTACGCGGATACCGGCCGCACCACGAAACTGCACGCTTACGCCCGTGCTGCAATCCCGCTCTACCTGCTCATCGACCGGTTCGCGGATCGGTGGCCAACGGTGACCCTGTATTCCGATCCGGCCGAAGACGTCTACCGAGCTGCACACGCCGTCCCGTTCGGAAAACCGTTGGTCCTGCCCGAGCCGTTCGACGTGACGATCGAGACGGCGGATTTCCCGCGCTGATCCGGCGGTTCATTCCGCGCCGAACGGATCGCCTTCCATCGCCGGATCCCAGGACAATCCGGGGACTCCCCAGCCGTTGCGCTTCACGGTCTTCTTCGCCGCCCGCGCGTTCCGCCCGATCAACCTGCTCAGGTAGAGGTAGCCGTCCAGGTGGTCGGTCTCGTGCTGCAGGCAGCGGGCGAAGAAACCGGTGCCCTCCACCTCGATCGGCGACCCGTCCACGTCCTGGCCGGTGGCCTTCGCCCAGCTCGCGCGGCCGGTGGGAAATGCCTCGCCGGGCACCGACAGGCAGCCCTCCCAGTCGTCTTCCGGGTCCGGCATGGTCTCCGGGATCTCGCCGGTTTCCAGCGACGGGTTCACCAGCACGCCGCGGTGCCGCACGCCGTCGTCGTCGGGGCAGTCGTAGACGAACACCCGCAGGTCGACGCCGATCTGATTGGCCGCGAGCCCGGCACCGTTGGCGGCCGCGTTCGTCTCGAACATCTCGTCCACCAGCGTGCGCAGTTCCGCGTCGAACTGCTCCACGGGACGGGTGGGGTGGTGCAGCACCGGGTCGCCCACGATGCGGATCGGGTGAACAGCCATGCGGCGGAGCGTATCGGTCGGTCCGCGGCCGTCGCCGCAGGCGCGGAGTGGATCACCAGCACGGGTGTCGTCGCCGGTGTGTTGTCCTCGCATCCGGCACCGGGCCGCGTGATGTAATGGTCGCGGAATCACACCCTTGTGATTCCGGCGAACGCGGGATCCCCGGATCGCGACGCGAGGAGCCAGATGGACGCCGCTCAGATGTTGACCGCGCAGGAGATCGCGCGGCAATGCGAGGAACTGGCGCGGGTCGTGGGCCGGCGCGGCGGCGGAGTGGCGCCGGATGGGCAGCTGCCGGACGGGCACCTTCCGGACGGGCAGCTGCCGGACGGACGGTTGCGCCCGGTGGAGGCGGTCACCGAGCCGATGCTGCGAGTCGCCCGACCGGAAACCGACCGGCCGGGCGGTGCCGAACCGGGTCGAGACGAACGTGCCGGAACCGAGCCGAACGGCGCCGGGCCGAGCAGGGCCGAGCCGCAGCGGCAGGGCCGCGAATGCATCGGGCGCAGGTCCGCGGACCGTGGCCCGGCCGACCGGGAGCCCACCGACCGGGAGCAGGCGGACCGGGAGCAGGCCGATCGGAACCTGACCGAGCAGGAAGCGGGCATCCTCGCCTTCGAACGGCAGTGGTGGAAGCGTTCCGGCGGCAAGGAGCGGGCGATCCGGGAGCTGTTCGACATGTCCGGCACCCGCTACTACCAGGTGCTCAACGGGCTGCTGGACGACCAGGCGGCGGTGCGGTCGGATCCCATGCTGATCAAACGTTTGCGCAAGCTGCGGGCGAGTCGGCAACGTGCCCGGCAGGCCCGCCGACTGGGAATCGAGTGGCACTGATGACTTCCGGGCAACCCCCGTCCAGCCCGTCCGCGGCGAAGCTCGGCGGGTTCGCGCTCATCGGCGTCGGAGCCGTGGCCGCCGTGGTCGGCCTGGCCACGCTGGCAGGCGGCGGTGAGGACACCGAGGCAGCGCCGCCTGCGGGCGAGCAGACCTCCGCGCCGCAACCGCCGTTGCCGCCGCTGCCGCCGGAGCCGACCAGCAGCCCGGAGCCCACCAGCAGCCCGGAGCCCACCAACGGCGCAGCGCCGCCGCCGAGCCCGAGCAGCCTGCCGCAGCCCGAGCAGCCACCGTCGGCGAACCAGCCGCGCCCGGACGCCCCGGGCGCCGAGCCGGGCCAGGCGAAGATCGTCGTGCGGGTCTACAACAACAGCACCATCAAGGGACTGGCGCACCGGGCCGCGGACGACTTCCGCAGCGCCGGCTACGAGGTGCCCGAGGTGGGCAACTACGCGCGCGGCACGATCCCGACGACCACCGTGTACTACCGGCCGGGAACCCCGGAAGAGAAGCAGGCGCAGGCGGTGGCCTCGGCGTTCCGGGCCAAGCTCGAGCCCCGGTTCCCGGGACTGGAGGACGCCAGCCCCGGGGTCATCGCCATCATCACCAACGATTACAAGGGCATTTCCGGGGGCAAGGGCGGCAGCTGACGGCCGCTTCCGTCCACTGTGGCCGGTCGTGCGGCTCGGCGGGTGCGCGGCGGGCCCGCGCGGAGTCGGCGGCACTGCGCCGAATCCCGCGCAAGACCTCAGCGCCTGCCTCGCGACCGGCGTCGGCCGCTTCCGCCACCTTCGCGGAACGAGCCCGAAGACAGGGCACTCAGCGACGCGAGTCGGCGTAGGACTCCAGCGCCGCCAGCTGCGCGGGGTCCAGCGACGGGCGCACCGCGCCGCGTGCGGTGCGCAAGTGCGCGGCGGAAACCTCGGCAGCGGCGAGGGATTCGCGCATCGCGGTCAACGCCGCTTCGCGCACCAGCGCAGCGCAGTCCGCCGCCGAGTAGCCGTCCAGCTCGGCAGCCAGCTCGCCCAAGTCCACATCGGACGCGAGCGGGGTGTTGCGGGACGCGGAGCGCAGGATCTCCTCGCGCGCGGCCGCATCCGGCGGCGGCACGTACACCAGCCGTTCCAGCCTGCCGGGGCGAAGCAGCGCCGGATCCACCAGTTCGGGCCGGTTGGTCGCGCCGAGCACGACGACGTCGCGCATCGGCTCCACGCCGTCCAATTCGGTCAGCAGCGCGGCCACCACCCGGTCGCTGACGCCGGAATCGCCGGACTGGCCGCGTCGCGGAGCGAGCGCGTCCACCTCGTCCAAGAACACCAGCGCCGGCGAGGCGTTCGCGGCGCGCAGGAACAGTTCGCGCACGGCGCGTTCGGACTCGCCCACGAACTTGTCCATCAGCTCGGCGCCCTTGACCGACAGCACGTTGAGCCGCCCGCTGCCTGCCAGCGCACGCACCAGGAACGTCTTGCCGCACCCGGGCGGGCCGTACAGCAGCACCCCGCGCGGTGGTTCCACGCCGAGGCGGGTGAACGAGTCCGGGTAGCGCAACGGCCACAGCACCGTCTCGGTCAGCGACTGCTTCACCTCGGCCATGTCGCCGACGTCGTCCAGGGTCAGGCCGCCGGTCTGCAAGTTGTCCGATGTGGACATCGAGATGGGGCGCACGGCGGTGAGGGCGTCGAGGAAGTCCTGCTGGGCCACGGCGGGTTCGGTGCCTTGCGCGTGGCCCAGTGCGGCGCGAACCGCCGCCTCCCGGCACAGCGCCACCAGGTCGGCGACGACGAATCCGGGTGTGCGCTCGGCGATCTCGCCGGGCCGCACGTCCTCCGCGAGCGGTGCGTTGCGCAGCAGGACCCGCAGCAGCTCGGTCCGGGTCGGTGCGTCCGGCAGGCCGATGGTGAGTTCGCGGTCCACCCGCCCCGGCTCGCGCAGCCGCGGATCGACGGCCTGCGGCTGGGCGCTGGTGACCACGACGGCGAGGTTGCTCGTGCTAAGCACCGCGGTAAGCGCGTCCAGCGCGACGGTGGCCAGCGGCGGCGGTTCGGACGCGGGCAGCAGGCTGTCCACGTCGGTGATCAGCAGGACGCAGGTGTGCTCGGCGGCGCTGCTCGCCGCCCGGTCGAGCGCGTCCTGCCAGCGCTGCGCCGCGCTTTTGGCCTCCAGCGCGGCGATGCTGGGAGCGGTGATCTCCACCAGTTCCGCGCCGACCTCGCGGGCCACGGATCGGGCCGCGGTCGCCTTGCCGACCCCGGCCGGGCCGCTGAGCAGGACCCCGAGCTGCGGGGTCGTGCCAAGGCGGCGCAGCAGTTCGGGCTGCTCGAAGGACAACCGGAGCCATTCGGCGAGCCGGTTCGCCGCATCCCGCGAACCGGCCAGGTCGTGCAGCGGCACCGGTGGTTCGGCGTGCGGTTCGGGCTCCGGTGCGGGAGCCGCGGGCGGCGCGGTCACCGCGGCGGCTTCCGGGCGCTCCCCCGCAGCACCGCGCCAAGCGACCACAGTGGACGGAGTCACCGCCACGGGACCGTCCGGGTCGGCACCGGCGATGGTGATCAGCTCGTTGGTCCAGGTCATCCCGATCGCCGCGGACAGCCGCCTGCGCACCTGCCCCGCGTTGGCCGCCGTCGCCGGAGCCAGGTCCTGCGGCAGCAGCGAAACCGTGTCCCCTGGCCGGAAGACCTTGCCGGTCAGCGCCAGCCGCACCGTCTCCGCCGAGACTGCGGCGGTGGCCAGGCGAGAACCGGCCACGGTCACCTGCCGCGCGGGCTGCACCCGTGCCGGGGCGACGCCGAGCTCCGCGCCCTCGGTCATGCCGAGGTTCATCAGCGCCACGTCATCGAGCAGCAGCACTCCCGCCGGGCCCGCGCGGTCGGCGGCCGCGGCCAGCGCGACCGTCACCCGGCCGCCGGTGAGCTCGACGGCGTCCCACGGCCGCAGCCCGAGCGCATCGAGGACTTCCGGGTGCAGCCGGACCACGCCGCGCCGGGTGTGGGCCGCGGAGGTGGACAGGCGAGCGGTCAAGGTCAGCGACGGCACTCCACGAGCCTAAGCGACGCACCGCGAGCGGTACCGATCCGAGTGAAGACCCTTCGCCGGCGTGCACCGCTCCTTCCACCCGGTTCCGGCCACACCTGCCCGACACGCCCGAACGCCACCCTCCCCGGTTGATCTTTCCGGAGTGAACGGCCTGTTGGTCCGACTAGATTGGACGAACGGTCCGTTCACTCCTGGAGAACGGGGTTCAGGGGGTCGTGGGGCTGGAAGCCTGCGCCCAGAAGCGTTGCGGGATGCGGCCCGCTTGGGAAGCCAGCCGGCCGCCGTCGACGGCCGCCCGCATCGCCGCGGCCATCCGCTCCGGGTCCTTCGCGCGGGTCACCGCGGTAGCCAGCAGCACCGCGTCGCAACCCAGCTCCATCGCCAGCGCCGCGTCGGAGGCGGTGCCGATCCCGGCGTCCAGCACGACCGGCACCCCGGCCCGCGCCACGATCATCTCGATGTTGTGCGGGTTGCGGATGCCCAGCCCGGTGCCGATCGGCGAGCCCAGCGGCATCACCGCAGCGCAGCCGAGGTCTTCCAGCTTGCGCGCGAGCACCGGGTCGTCGTTGGTGTAGGCGAGCACGGTGAACCCGTCGTCCACCAGCTGCTCGGCGGCCTCGGGCAGCTCGACCGGGTCCGGCAGCAGGGTGTCCTCGTCGGCGACCACTTCCAGCTTCACCCAGCTGGTCTCCAGCGCCTCCCGCGCGAGCTGG